>CADBSB010000082.1 GCA_902797235.1 uncultured Ruminococcus sp.
GATATTAAAACGGGACTTGAACAGGCGATAGACTTTGAAAAGGGCAAGATAAAAGCAAAAACCGTCACGCTTTCGATAGAGCCGGTAAAAGTCTTTACCGCGGAGGAAATAAAAATGATACGTAAAAAAACGGGTATGACGCAGGTTTTGTTCGCACGCTATATAGGCGTGTCGGTCAAGACCGTTGAAGCGTGGGAAGCGGGGAGAAATCATCCAGAGGGCGCGGCGTGCAGACTTTTGTCAATGACGCAGAACGATCCGTCGTTTCCGATAAAATCCGGGATAGTGTCAACTGCGGGAATATAAAAAAACGCGCCCGAAGCCGATAATCGGCTTCGGGCGCGGTGTTTATACGGTTTGATACCGTTTTATAAGTTCTGTAAATTCGGGATTGTCGTGCAGAAAATCAAACTCTTTTTGTTTCAGCCTCTTTAAAATGATCTGTGTATGCGTTTCCGTATAGTTTTTTAAAGTCTTTGACGGATCGGACTTTGCCGCGCTTACGAAAGCGCTTGTAAAATTCTGTTCAATGTCAGGAAGGGTATCGTAAATCTGAGCGTGATAAAGCGCTTTTTCAACAGCTTCAAGCGTTTCCCGCTTTTCTTTGTTTCCGGCGTGCATAGAGGCGATATATGAGTTAATATCCGCTAATATTGAGTGATAAAACAGATAGTTTTCATCGTAAATAAGCTGCTTCCAAATATTGAGCGCCGTTTCCAGAGCTTTAAGATAGTATTCCTTTGGCATATCATCGTCATAAGCCAAGCTTCGCGTCAGCATATCGGCATAGAATAAGCGATTATAATGCTTGGTCGTTAGCCTTTTATTCTTGCTTTCATCTGTAAAATACGCGTGTTCAAGCAGCTCCTGACGGCAAACGGAAGCGTCGCCTGCCATATTTGCATAGCGTACAGCCTTGCTTTCGTCGGAGAAAGGACTTCCTTTGAAAGAATATATGTACGTCAAAGTCTGTATAGCGCTTTGTCTGTAATCATCCTCCGTACAATCGCGCAAAATGCGCTCGCAAAGAGAAACACATTCCTCTGCTGTTTTTTTCGACGTTTCGTCACCGTGATATGCGCAATATGACAAAAAGAGATCAGTCATCAGCCTTTGCATACAATGAAAATCGCCGGGGAAACGTGCAAGCGCCTCGCGCCAAAGGGAAACAGCTTTGTCTATTTCACCCTTGTTTGTTAATATCATATCCTTTTCATCATATTCCGCTAACGCTCTTTCCTTTTCGCCGGGTACTCTGCCGAGAAGCTCGTCAAGCGACACGTCAAAGAAATTTGCAAGCGGTACGAGCATGGAAAAGTCCGGCGTCGTTTTGCCGCTCTCCCACTGGGACACGGCGGAGACGGAAACGTTCAAATATTCCGCAAGCTGCTCCTGCGTCAGATCCTTTTTCTGACGTTTTTCCTTAATTATGGCTCCGATATTCATAAAATCCTCCGAAAAAAATTCAAAAGCGCTTTTGTGATTATATTATACCATATATTCACGCATTTGCAAGAGAGAAATTCTGAAAAAGTGTTTAAGCGCGGCTAAATAACACGAGGACAGATATTAAAACAAATACTTATATCCGATTTGCATATAAATCATTGAAATTCATGCAAATTATTATAAAAGGCAGGCAGAAGCGGGCGGTAAGAATCCGCTCCACATAAAATATTGTATTTTTTATAAATTTTTAAATTTGCACTTGACAAAACCGGTTTTTTGTGGTATATTTATCAAGCCGTGTGTAAAAACGCGGCTGCAGGACGGTCCGCTGCGCTGCGCATGAACGTCCGAATGAACAATATAAGGAGGAAGCCGAAATGGATATAATCAAGGCTTTTACCGAAGAGCAGCTTAAAAAGGAAATACCCGAGGTCAAGGTCGGCGATACCGTTCGCGTCCACAACAGGATAGTTGAAGGTTCGAAGTCGAGAATTCAGATCTACGAGGGTACCGTTATCGCAAAGCGCGGCGGCGGCATTTCCGAGACGTTCACCGTCAGAAGAATAAGCTACGGCGTAGGCGTGGAAAAAACGTTCCCGATCCATTCTCCCAACGTTGAGAAGGTCGAGACTATCCGCCGCGGTAAGGTCAGACGCTCAAAGCTCTACTATCTGCGTGACAGAGTGGGCAAGGCTGCGAAGACCAAAGAGGATATTCAGTAATCTTCAAAAAAGCAAAAAACGATGCGTTCGGCATCGTTTTTTGCTCAGACTGAAGACAAAGTCTCTGAAAAAGGGGCTTTGTTTTTTTGCTAAAATATTGCAAAAACAGGCAAAATGTGGTATAATAAAGA
>CADBSB010000083.1 GCA_902797235.1 uncultured Ruminococcus sp.
GAGCGTTAAAAGCGTTTTGCTTTCGGAGGAGCAGATAGTCTCCGCTTATTCTCCGTTTGAAAACGACTATACCGTATATCTTTTCGACCGGCGGCTGAATATGCCGGAAAACTACACGGTTTACGGCATGGCAAACGATACGGCGGCGGTGATGACGGCACTCGGACTTGAAGACGTCTGTCTTTTCGGCGTGTCGCAGGGCGGTATGATAGCCCAGTGCATAGCGGTCGACCATCCCGCGCTCGTGTCGAAGCTCGTGCTCGGCTCGACCGCGGCGCGCGCCGCGGGCGGCGGGATAAAAGCGGACGCGAGAGAATTTTTAAATGCGCTTTACGCCGACGAATTCATATCTAAGCTCGGCATCGCTGAGGCGCTGTCGAACGTCGAAATAACAGATGACGAGGAGAAAAGGTTTAAAATCACGTCAAAAGCCGCGGACGGCTTTGATTTGACGGACAAACTTTCCCGTATAAAATGCCCGGTGCTCGTTATCGGCGCGTCAAACGACGGGATAATCCCGTCTTCGGCTTCGGCGGAGCTTGCGGAGCTGACCGGCGGAGAACTTTATATGTACGGTGCGCCGTACGGTCACGCCGTTTACGACGAGGCGCCGGATTACAAAGCGAGAGTGCTTGAATTTCTTGAAAGAAAAGCAAATGTATGAAAAAGGAGCTTGAATTTTACCGGAACGCCGAAAGAAGCATAAGCAAAAAATTCAGAAAAACGCTTTGGAACCCGTTTGTGGAGGCCGTCAAAACGTACGAGCTTATAAAGCCCGGCGACAAAATCGCCGCGTGCATTTCGGGCGGCAAGGATTCCATGCTTATGGCGAAGCTCTTGCAGATGCTTCAAAGGTACAGCGAGATACCGTTTGAGCTTGATTTTATCGTAATGGACCCCGGCTATAACGAATTAAACCGCAAAAAGATAGAGAATAACGCAGAAAAGCTGAATATCCCCGTTTATATTTTTGAAAGTCAGATTTTCGATATAGCGAATTCCGTCGCAAAAACGCCGTGCTACCTCTGCGCGAGAATGCGCCGCGGTCATCTTTACGCCAAAGCGAAGGAGCGCGGGTGCAATAAAATCGCGCTCGGTCACCATTTTAACGACGTGATTGAAACGACTGTCATGGCGATGCTCTACGGCTCGCAGCTGCAAGCCATGCTGCCGAAGCTGCACAGCACGAATTTCCCCGGAATGGAGCTGATACGCCCGCTTTACCGCGTGCGCGAGGATGATATAATATCGTGGGCGGATTATAACGGGCTCGATTTCATACGCTGCGCGTGCCGCTTCACCGAAAACAGCGCCGCCGATCTCGGCGCGTCAAAGCGGCTTGAAGTAAAGCAGCTTATAAAACAGCTTTGTGAAAAGGACGCGGGCGTTGATAAAAATATATTCAACGCGATACACGGCGTATGCCTTGACACGTTCCCTGCGTATAAGTCAAACGGTGCGATACACAGCTTCCTTGACGGCTACGAAGAGGAGAGCGAATATAAATCGGACGGTACATAAAATGACGGATGAACAAAAGAAATTTCTGTTTTTAAAGCAGATAAAAACGCTTGAAACGCTGAAAGAACACGGCGCGATAAGCGAGCGGCAGTACGATATAAGCTATAACGGGCTTATAAATAAAATGCACATAAAAGACGATGAATTAAAGGAATGGCTAAAATGAAAAAGATCAGCTTGTTTTTATCTTTAATAATGCTTTTTGGCTTGATCTGCTCATGCACGGAAAAGCCCGAGGTAACGACGGCGGAGGATACGACGACACAGGCACAGACGGTAACGGAAACGGAGACGGAGACCGAAACGGAGACCGAAACGGAGACCGAAACGGAAGCGGAAACGGAGGAGATAAAACCGGTGAGAACGTTTACCAACCCCATATCCACCAAATCCATGCCCGACCCGTTCATAACGTATTATGACGGATATTATTACGGTCTGGCGACCGAGGTGCCGAACGTAAGGCTTTATAAAAATAAGACCGTCGAGGACCTGTTCATCAACGGCGAGTATAAAGACGTCATAACCGTCGGCGCGGCTATCGGCGGCGGAAGAACTCTCGGCTGGAACGAGTGGGCGCCCGAGCTTCATTATCTTCCCACAACGGGCAGATGGTATATATATTTCGCCGCGTGTACGGACGGCTTCAATTTCGATTCCATGCGTATGCACTGCCTTGAATCTGACGGAGACGACCCCTTCGGCGACTACACCTACAAGGGAAAGACCGTAAACAACAGAATAGGCATTGACCAGACTGTCTGGTACGACGAAAAAAGCGGCGAGATATACACCGCGTACTGCGATTTCTCGTCGGATAACAAGGGTCAGGTCATAATGCTCGCCTCCATGAATTCGCCGTGGAGCGTCGGCACCAAGCGCGTGAGGGTGACGGAGCCGGAGTACGCATGGGAAAAGCGCGGAACGGACGCCTCAAACGACGGCCGCGTGAACGAGGGTCCGATATTTATAACGCACAACGGCGAGATATTCTTGATATATTCCGCAAGCGGCTGCTGGTCGGAGTGGTACAGTCTCGGTATTTTGCATTACGTGGGAGAAGACACGACGAGAAAGAACTTTTTGAACCCGGATAACTGGGTAAAATCGCCGAAGCCCATATTCGAAAAGGCGAACGGCGTATACGGCGTCGGCCACTGCTCGTTCTTTACGTCCCCCGACGGCACCGAAACGTGGATGGCGTACCACGGCATGGCGACGCCCGACGCGGGAGTAGAGGGCAGATACGCGTATATCCAAAAGATAGATTTCGCAGACGACGGCACGCCGATCTTAGGCGAGCCCCTGCCCCGCAACACGAAGATCCCCGTCCCGTCCGGCGAGGAATGAAGACGCCCGCAGGTGGGCTGATGAAAAATGAAGACGCCCGCGCTGATGAAAAATCAGCGCGGGCGTCTTTTCTTCATCAGGCGGCACAGCCGCCGTCTTCATTAGTGCGAAGCACGTCTTCATCAGTCGGCATAGCCGACGTCTTCATTTTACCGATCCGGCTCCGGCTTTAGCCTTCCCCTGTTGGGTAGCGAAGCGGGGGCGCGGTAGTGAATGACAGTCCAGGGGACTGTCAGAGCCGCGACCTGACCGAGCCCGCAGGCGAGACGGTGGCACGCGAAGCGTGACGGATGAGGCGAACGCCAGTCCTGCAGACAAACGGTTAAAAACGAATTATTCTTCCACCCTTTTATAAGCCACAACGATTATGGGCGTTTTGCCGACCTCTGTTTTATACGGCATTATGCCTTTATTCACTATCGCAAGCGACTGTGCCGTCACGTATGACGTCAAGGCTCCGTCGTGTATGAAGCTCTCGGCGCTGTCAACGTGCGGCGGTACTTTGTTTTTGTATGTGTTGGCGAGCTTTGAAAGCTCCGGCAGAAGAAACTCCGATATTTCATCCGTAACGGCTGAGGCGGCGCTGTCCCACGCGGGTATTTCGTCAAACGGGAGTGCCGGAATGTCGAGCTTTACGTCGCCGCCCTCGTCGCGGCGCAGGATATGGAGCCGCTCAAAATCCGGTATCAATTCATACAAAAGGTTGTTGTCCGGCTTTACGCCGCACGGCAAAAACGACGCGTAAAACGAAAGTATGCTTGAAAGCGAGCATTTATATTTGAATTTCGCGTACGCCCAGTGCGCGTCGCCAAACAGCGTCTGCGCGTCCTTCATCCGGCAAAGGCTGACACCGCCCGTGCCGTAGCCGACGTAAACGGGCCCGGATGATTCGTATTTGTTATATTTTTCGTTCCGTTCGTATACGGTGAGTGTGGCGAGCCACTTTCCCGCGTCGGGACGCTCGGGAAGCGTCACGTAACCCGCCTTGAACAACGCCTTATTTGAGATAATACCCAAAACCTTTCTGATAAAGTACAGGCACATCGTCCCTTTCTGCTTTTCCGTCATTTCGATAAACGTTTTTGTCTTCGTCAATGGTTCCATGTGTTTTGAAACGACAGTCCACACGCGCTCCGCGTATTCATCCGCAAGCGCCTCCTGCGCGGGTATATCGCCGAACGAATCCCTGTAATACCGGACAAAGCACCGCGTGTATACAAGGCCCGACGGAGTTTTGCCCATTAACTCGCCATTGACGAGCTTTTCGACAAGCGGCTCGACGTACGCGGCGGGCATACCGAGCGCGTCGGCTATCTCCCCGACCGAAACGGGCTTGTCGTAAGCGAGAACGAGGATATTTCCCTCCGCATAGGTGGCGAGCAGAGAAAACGGCTCGTGCTGTAAGCCGCTGGAGCCCCAGATACCGAGCGACGTTTTCTTCGGCTCAAAGCTTTCTTTACTGAATTTTTCCATTTTTGTTATACCGACTTTTATATGAGCCCTACCGACGGACAGCCGCGACAAAACCGTGCCTTTCGGTATTTTGAGTTCCACCGCTATCGTATCGACGCTCTGACCGTGAACGTAATGGCGGACGACTACTTCTCTGTAAATGCCGATAAGTCTGCTTATCTGCCGCCTGACGCTCTCGTATTCACATTCAAGAAGCTCCGCCTGTTCTTTTTCCGTATCGTCCGATATTATATCATGCTCCGATACGTCAAACGATACGGCGGCGTTTTTGTATTTTTTGCGCAGAGTATCGTTATATTTTCTTTGTAAAAGCGTGTTTAACAGCGCCTTCGGCTCGTCTATTCGCTTGCCGCTTTTTTCGTAAACGATGTATGCGACCATGCTTTCCTGCACAACGTCGTCAACGTCGTTTGCGTCGACATGCTTTTTCGCGGCGGCATTGTAAAGGTAACTCAAATATTCCGCGTATTTTGTATCGTCAGACCGGCTCAAAACGGTATCCTCCTTTCCTGTTTTACCCTATTTGTCGTAAAAACAGAAAGAATATTCGGTGTTTTTGAAAAAAACAAAAAATGTGTCGGTGAAACCGACGAATCGTGCGCCGCGAAACGTGTCGCGTTTGGAGGCTCCCCGCCCGTGAACCCCCGAAAACTCGACAAGCTCGTTTTCGGGGAACCCCGGTCGCCCCCTTACCGCCTCCAAACCTCCACCATCCCCCGAATTATCGGGGCTTTCTGCCGCGCCCCATCAATCAGAATTGATGGGAGGGGAACAGGGGGTTTGGGGGCTGACGAGCCTTGCGCCGCCGAAGGGGTTCCCCGACGCGAACTGGAGAGCGTTGGGGGTTCCCGCCGGGGGCGGATGAAGCAAGGAGAGGAAAGCGCAGCGGTCGAAAAAATCAAGTATAGCCGCGGCAGCGGCACGCAGATTTTTTCGGGCACCGCAAGCGGGCGTGAGGGGAGGGTGACCCCCAAATTCCGTCGGCTTTGCCGACGTCTTCATTTTACCAATCCGGCTCCGGCTTTAGCCTTCCCCAATCGGGGAAGGTTTATTATTCTTTATACGACAATATATCGCAAAGTACGTGGAGCATGTTTTCTTTTTGCTTAAGCCGAAACGTCAAGGTCGGATTTTTGCCGGGGTATATCATAAGTCTGCCCTTTGAGGCGGAGGTTATGACGACCCATTTTTCCGCGTCGAATTCGTAGGGCGTGAGCACTATCTTTCCGTCTCTCTGGTCTATCCTCTCAACGTCAAGCGAGGAGCCGAGAGCGCGGAGCAGGGAAACGTACAGCAGATTGTCCACGAGCACCGGGAATTCGCCGAAGCGGTCGAGCAGCTCGTCCGCAACGTCGTCAAGGTCGGCGGGCGAGGTGATATGCGAGATCTTCTTATACATTTCGATTCGCAGATTGTCGCTTTTTATATAGTTTTTCGGGATATACGCGGAGTATTGCAGATTTACCGTGCATTCCCTTACGGGCTTTACCGTCTCTCCCTTTTCCTCAAGCACCGCCTCGTTCAAGAGCTTTATATACATATCGTAGCCGACGGTGTCTATATGCCCGTGCTGCTCCGCCCCCAGAATATCGCCCGCGCCGCGTATTTCAAGGTCGCGCAGAGCGATCTTGAAGCCCGAGCCGAATTCCGTGTATTCGCGTATCGCGGACAGGCGCTTTTCGGCAATTTCGGACAGGGACTTATACGGTCTGTACGTAAAGTAAGCGTAGGAGCGGCGGTTGCTTCTGCCTATCCTGCCCCTTATCTGGTGCAGCTGAGATAAACCGAGCCTGTCCGCGTCCTCTATTATCAGTGTGTTCGCGTTCGGCACGTCGACGCCCGTCTCGATTATCGTCGTGCAGACGAGGACGTCAATATTGCCGTCTATCACGTCGCGCCAGATATCTGACAGCTCCTCCTTATCCATTTTGCCGTGCGCGGTGACGACCGACGCGTCGGGGCAAAGCTCGCGTAAGCGCGCGGCGCAATGCTCTATCGTCTCCGTGTTGTTATACAGGTAAAACACCTGTCCGCCGCGGCGGAGCTCTTTTTTTATGGCGTCCGATATTATCATATCGTCGTATTCAAGCACGTACGTCTGCGGAGGCAGGCGGTCCATCGGCGCTTCATCTAAGATCGACATATCGCGTATCCCGGATATAGCCATGTTCAGCGTGCGCGGTATGGGCGTTGCGGTCAAGGTCAGCACGTCGGCGTTTCCGCTTATCTTTTTCAGCTTTTCCTTGTGCGCCACGCCGAAGCGCTGTTCCTCGTCGACGATTATCAGCCCGAGCTTTTTGAACTCCACGTCGTCGGAGAGCAGTCTGTGCGTGCCGACTATGATATCTATATCGCCGCGTTTAAGGCGCCTGAGCGTTTCCGCCTGCTGTTTGCCCGTGCGGAAGCGCGAGAGCATATCGACGGTGACGGCGAAGCCGCGCATACGCGATAAGATCGTCTGATAATGCTGTAAGGCGAGGATCGTGGTGGGTACGAGCACGGCGACCTGATATCCGTCCTCCGCCGCCTTGAACGCCGCGCGGAGCGCGACCTCCGTTTTTCCGAAGCCGACGTCGCCGCAGAGCAGTCTGTCCATCGGGTGAGGCAAGCACATATCGCGCTTTATGTCGTTTGACGCCTCGAGCTGACCCTCCGTCTCCTCGTATTCGAACGATGATTCGAACTGCGATTGTAGATCATCGTCATCGGAGAACGCTATGCCGGGTCGGCGGAATCTTCCGGCGTAGAGCGCTATAAGCTCCGCCGCCATTTCCTTTGCGGCGGCTTTCGCTTTCGCCTTCGCCTTCGTCCAGTCGGCGGAGCCCATTTTGTTGAGCCTTACCGTGCCGTCCTGCGCGCCCGCGCCTATGTATTTTGAGATAGAATCGAGCCTGTCGCACGGAACGTAGAGCACGCCGTTTTCCGCGTATTTAATATGCAGAAAATCGCGGCGGCAGCCGTCGTATCCGTCAAGCGTTTTCAGTCCTACGAAAACGCCTATGCCGTGGCTGTCGTGTACTATGTAATCGCCCGGTTCGAGGTCGGCGTAAGATAAGATACGCTCCTTTGCCGAGATCTGTTTTTTCTTCGCCGCGCGGCGTTTTACCATCGCCTTTCCGTACATGCTCCGCTCGCGGTGAAGCGATATGACGGCAAAGCGCGACTGCTCGCAGATAAAGCCCGCCGCGCCGCAGGGATAAATGATGTATGGCGCTTTGTACAGCTCATTTACCGACGGCGCTTTTTCGGCGCTTACGTACGGCGCGACCGCGCCTGTCTCATAAAGCATATCGGAATACGATCTTGCCACCGCCTCGTTTTCACAAAGGAGCAAAACCGCCCATTTTCCGTTAATATACCTTTGCAGATCGTCACGCAAAAGATCAAAGCTGTCGTTATATGAGAGCGGCGACGACGTGCGGAACGTGAAAATGCCGCCGTATCTAAGCCCGCCGGAGGAGAAATTATCTAAATATACCGCCGCGTGCTTTTCGGCAAACGCGTCAAGCGCGGCGCCCGGCGCTCTGTATTCGGCGTACCGTCCGTTTATCTGCCCGTGCTCTATCATAAGCGACGCGGTCAGCTCGTCCGCCTTTGCGGAGCCCTTTATCCTGTCCGCTATGGCGTTCGGCGAATCGCATATGACGAGGGCGCCGTCAAAATAATCGAGGAGCGTCTCTTTTTCGTCGTATATAACGCTTATATATTTATCCGCAAAATCGGGTATCGCCGTGTTGTCAAGCGCTTCAAGCTCGCCTTCAAGCGATTTTTTTACGTCGTCGCGGTCAACCTTCTTTATCTGTGCGCGTATAACGGTTTTCAGCCTGTCCGCGCCGTGTTTGTCGGGTAAAACCTCGCGCACGGGGTATATTGATACGGACGGCGAGTTTTCTATCCGTCTCTGGCTTATTATATCGAAAATGCCGAGGCTGTCTATAACGTCGCCGTACAGCTCCGCTCTGTACGGGTTGTCCGCACCGGGCGGGAAAACGTCGATAATTCCGCCTCTGACGGAGAACTGACCCGCGCCGTCGACGCTCGTCACGCGGTTATAGCCGCAAAAGACGAGAAAATCGGATAATTCGGTAAGATCCGCCGTGTCGTCTATTGAATATTTGCGCTTGTATTTCTGCAATTTTTCCTTTGGTATCGTGTATTGAAGCGCCGCGGACGGAGAGGTTATCACGCAGTCCGCCGTGTTGTCGAGCACGGAGACGAGTACGCCTATGCGCTCCTGCTCGTATTCGTGCGAGCAGGCGACGTTGTTGAACGAAAAATCGCGCTCGGGATATATAAGGCACTTCAATCCGAGCTCGGAGAGCGCGGCGTACGTTTTCATGCTTTCCTTTTCGTCGCCGCAGATTATGAGCGCCGGTTTGCCCGCACCCTTTCCCGCGTCCTCACAAAGACACGCGCAGAAGGCGTATTTCGCACCGTCGCATAAGCCGGAGGCGAGCACGGGGCGCGCCCTTTCATACCGGATCATCTCATTCCGCGTCTGCAAAAGCGCCTTGTATTCGGTTATATTGCGGAACAGGTCCTTTATTATCCTCATAGTCTGAACACCTTTATACTTTTCACAGCCGCGCCTTCTTCAAATTCGCGCACTTCACCTAAGGCGAAAAAGCCGTCTTCATCGTACAGCCTTACGCGCTGACCTACTATAAAATCCGTTTTTATCTTCTTTTGGTATATCTCGCACCCGCTTTTACAGAGCTTTAAGAAAAATCCGTCAAGCGTGATTATGGGAAGATCGGAAAACAGGCTTTCCGTCGGTATGAGCCTTTCACAAAGCTCCTCGTAAGATAATTCCGCCGCAAAATCGAGCGTTATGGCGTCGGAAAGGCTGAAATTGCCGCTCTTTGTACGCCGCAAAGACGCCATGCAGCCGCCGCAGCCGAGCTTTTTTCCTATATCGTCGCACAGCGTTCTTATATACGTCCCCTTTGAGCAGAGAACGGACATGGAATAATCCGTATCGTTTATTTTTTTTATTTCTATATTTTCGATTCTTACGCCGCGCGGCTGACGCTCCACCTCTATGCCTTTTCGTGCGAGGTCGACTAATTTGCGCCCGTTTTGCTTCAGAGCCGAATACATCGGCGGTATCTGCGCATATTCGCCTGAAAAAGACATAGCCGCGGATATGACCTCTTGTTCATCCGGTATGTCATCCGATGAAAAAATCACCTCGCCTCCCGCGTCCTGCGTGTCCGTGGCGATACCGAGGCGCATTATCGCCTCATACTCTTTTTCGTCCGAGGTTATATATTCCGCCGCCTTTGCCGCGCGTCCGACGAGCACGACGAGAAGACCGGTAGCGTCCGGGTCGAGCGTGCCGGTATGTCCGATTTTTTGGGTGCGCAAAAGACGCCGCATGCGGTATACCGCGCTATGCGACGTGATGCCCTTAGGCTTGTCGATAAGTATTATCCCGTCAGGCTCCATTATTTTTTTACCCGTTTGTCCGATCTAAACGTTCTTTCCTTCAACGCCTCCGCCTGCTCCGCTTCAAGCTCCGTGTCAAGACATATGTACTTGTAAGCGGTGTAAAGCGTCGTCGCGTTCAATATTATAAGTACTATAAAAAGTCCGTATCTTATTATTGCGAATATATCGCCTAAATTTACGGGAAGGGAAGCGGCTATGTTCATAATGCAGAACGCCGCCGTGGCCGCCACGGAGCGCACGCCTCTTTTTTTGACCTTTTCACACTCCGTCTGCCGCCCCATGTCGAATACGGCGTACATAAGAAGTATGTGCACGAGGGCGAAAAGCACCGCGATGACGGTAAAGGAGTAAAATCTTATGCCGACCATCGTTTTCTCGTCCATAATTTTGAAAAACCAAAGGCCTTGTATCACCGCCTCGAAAATCATGGCGGCGTCAAGCGCAAACGCACCGTAGTACGAATATTTTGCAAAGGTCGAATATTTTGAAAATTTTGACAGACCGAATATCAAAACTGTGTATCCGATGACCGTCAGAATTTTACACACAAACACGAGAAGGGCTTCATTTACTATGAAGCCCGTGTCGAATACCGTAAAAAGATAACCTATGAATATGATCCCGAAGCCCATATCAGTTTCCGCCGGCGCCCGGTCTGCCGCAGCACTTCTTGTATTTCTGCCCCGATCCGCAGGGACACGGATCGTTCGGACCGACCTTCACTTTCTTTACTATCGGCTTTTTCTTGACCGTCTTGTCGGGCGCACCCGCCGTCGCGGTCATCTGCCTCTGCTCGTCGGCGCGCTTTATCTGCATCCTCGGCCTTACGGAGAGTATGCGGCGCACCGTGTTTTCACGTATATCCTCTATCATTTCATCGTACGCGTCTGACGCGGCGAGCTTGAACTCGGTTATCGGGTTCCTCTGCGCGTAGGATTGCAGTCCTATGCCGTCGCGAACGTCGTCCATCGCGTCTAAGTGATCCATCCAAAGGGAATCGAGAACGGAGAGAAGTATGATACGCTCGATCTCGCGCATATCGTCGCCGAATATAGCCTCCTGCTCGGCGTAGCGCTCCATAGCGCGCTTCTTCATCTCCTCGACTATGTCCTCGCGCTTGACGTGCTTCAACTCCTCGGGCGTGTATTTGAAGTCGGTATCGGATAAGATTATGCCCCTGTACTTGCTGTGGAGCTCGTCAAACAGCCATTCCTCGGGGTTTTCGGACGCCGTGCATCTCGCCGCCGCGTCCTCCACCGTCTGCTCGATCATATCCATTATCTTCTCGCGCATATCGCCGTCGAAAAGTATCTCGTTCCTCTGATCGTAGATCTGCTTTCTCTGCTGATTCATTACGTCGTCGAACATCAAAACGTTCTTTCTGCGCTCAAAGTTTATTGACTCAAGCCGTTTCTGCGCGTTTTCAATTACGCTCGTTAAGATCTTCGCCTCTATCGGAACTCCGTCGGGCGTGAGCATGACGGCGCGCTTCATCCTGTCCTCGGAGCCGAACAGACGCATCAGATCGTCTTCAAAACTGATATAAAATCTCGACTCGCCCGGGTCGCCCTGACGTCCCGCGCGTCCGCGCAGCTGGTTGTCTATACGCCTGGATTCATGGCGCTCCGTGCCTAAAATGAACAGACCGCCCGCGGCTTTTACCTTTTCATACGCGGGTACTATTTTTTCCTTGTGTTTCTGATAAAGCTCGCGGAAGACCTCGCGCGCGGCTAAAACGTCCTCCTCAACGGACTGCGACGTACCGGTCGCCTGCGCTATTACGGTCTCCTCGTAGCCCATTTTACGCATCTCCGCCTTGGCAAGCCATTCGGGGTTGCCGCCGAGCATGATGTCCGTACCACGACCGGCCATGTTGGTGGAAATGGTCACGGCGCCGGGACAGCCCGCCTGCGCGACTATCTCAGCCTCTTTTTCATGGTATTTGGCGTTTAACACTACGTGCGCGATGCCCTCTTTTTTCAGGCGCTTGGATAATAATTCCGATTTGTCTATCGTGATAGTGCCCACGAGCACCGGCTGATCCTTTGCGTGGCACTCCTTTATCTGCTCGACTATCGCGTCAAGCTTTGTGGCGGCGGTCTTGAAAACGACGTCCTCGCGGTCTATCCTTATCATCGGCTTGTTCGTCGGTATCTCAACGACGTCAAGATTATAGATCTCGCGGAATTCCTCGTCCTCGGTCAGCGCCGTACCGGTCATGCCGGAGAGCTTTTTGTATAAGCGGAAATAATTCTGGAACGTAATAGTCGCCAAGGTCTGCGATTCTTTTTCTACCTTAACGCCCTCTTTCGCCTCTATCGCCTGGTGTAAGCCCTCGTTATAGCGGCGTCCGAACATCAGACGGCCCGTGAATGAATCGACGATTATGACCTCGCCGTCCTTTACGACGTAGTCCTCGTCTATATGATAGTTTCCGTGCGCTCTTATCGCCTGGTTTATATGGTGGGCTATCTCGGCGTTGGCGGGATCGCCGTAGTTTTCAAGATTGAAATACTTCTCGGCACGTTCTATACCGCGTTTCGTCAGAACGGACGTCTTTGCCTTTTCGTCTACGATGTAGTCGTATTCGTCTGAGA
>CADBSB010000084.1 GCA_902797235.1 uncultured Ruminococcus sp.
ATACGTAACAGCAAGGGGTTTAACGAAGCAGGAGCGGCGAGATGCCGTCCGAAAACGTGGTTCGGATAATTCTCGTTACCCTAGGCTTCGGTTACGGTCTGTTCCGGTTTTTCCGGGACGAGTCGGCGCTGTACGTTCGTATGATCATATTCGGCGTCGGATGCGCCATACTCGGACGGCTTTTTGAAACGCTTGGAAGTCTGAGAAGCGGCTTCCACGTCGGTATGCTCGGGCTGCGCTGCAACGGCCCGGCGGATACTAAGGAAGAGGAGGGACAGCTTTGAAGGAGCTTACGGTTGAAGCCAAAAGAGAAAATCTGTTGTTAGTACAGGCGCTCATAGACGAAGAGCTTGAAGCGGCTGACTGCCCGATGGCGACGCAGATAGCGATAGACGTAGCCGTTGAAGAGTTGTTTGTAAACATCGCAAGCTATGCTTACGAAGGCAAGAGCGGACCGGCGACGGTGCAGGTTTCTGTTCATGAGGATCAGAAGTCGGCAGAGATCACCCTGATCGACAGCGGAAAACAGTACGACCCCTTGGCAAAACCCGATCCAGACGTAACGCTTGCCGCAAAAGACCGCACAAAAGGCGGTCTCGGCATCTTCATGGTCAAAAACAGCATGGACGACATGAAGTACGAATACAAGGACGGAAAAAACATACTGACGCTGAAAAAAAGAATTTGAAAGAAAAGGAACAGTGATCCGATCATGGAAAAAGCCGTACAGGACAAGTTTGAACTGACCGCGGAGGAGATAGACCGCCTTGTTGATACGACGGCGGATATTCTCTCAAACGAAAAGATAGATCAGAAGGATGCGCTGAGACTGCGTTTTATTCTGGAAGAGACGATACTCAAATACCGTGACGCGTTATCGGAAAAAGCCGAGGCGTCGCTGCGCTTTTCACGCTTCTTCGGCACTTTCCGCGTATCGCTGCGCGTCAAGGGGGAGAGTTTTGATCCTTTCGGCAGCGAAAACACGTCGGATACGTCCGTCATGGGCTCGCTGCTTGCAAATTCGGACGCGCTGAACAGGGCGTGGAGGTACCGCGGCGGCGCGAATATCGTCACGTTTACCGTAGCGAAAAAGCGGAAGGTGAGCCAGCTTGTCACGATCCTCATCGGGATACTGATAGGAGCGGCGGTCGGGTCGCTTGTCACGCTTCTTTTGCCGGATCTGGCTCCGACTATAGCCGAGCGGATCATAGCTCCCGTGACGAACGCCTATACAGGGCTGTTGTGCGTTATGGCGACGATCATGTGCTTCGGTGCGATAGTCCTCGGCATAGTGCGGCTCGGGGATATATCAACGTTCAGCAACATGGGAAGAAAGATGATACGGAGCTTCTTGCTCGTAGCGCTCTGTCTTACCCTGTTCAACACGCTATGGATGATACCAGGTATGACGTTCGGTATGTCGTCCAGGGTCTCGATCGACTTTTTCGATTTCTTTGAGATACTTATCGGTTTCGTGCCGAACAACATCCTCTCGCCGTTTTTGGAGTTCAATTCAGTACATATCATTATCATCGGCGTGATGTTCGGCATCACTATGCTGAAAATGGGGCAGAAGGCGGACCCTCTGACCGAGGTCTTCGACGAGGTAAATACGGTTGCGATCCTTTCAAACTCCTCCCTCAATTACTTTATTTCCATCTACGTTGGACTTATGGTGGCGGGACTTATCATGTCCGGTCAGCTTGCCGTGCTCTCTGGCTTCTGGAAGCTGTTTCTGATCGTTGTGGCGGGAGAGGCCGTCACGCTTATCGCTTACACCGTCGTCGTGTGTATCAGGCTTAAAGTGGGCGTACGCCGGTATCTGCGCAAGCTTTTGCCCGCGTTTATGATCTCGCTGTCAAGCGCCAGCGTCGGCGCGGCGTTTACGACCACGATAGACACGCTGATCGGTCCGCTCGGAGTCGACGCGGATTATGCGCCGCTCGCATACAATCTCGGCGGTATCCTGTTCCGTCCGGGATACTGTATCGTATTCACCGCGTGTAGTCTGTTCACCGCAGATCTGTACGGGATCGAGGTGACGTGGGCGTGGCTTTTAGCGGCGTTCCTTCTGTCGTTCATCCTTTCTGTCGCTACGCCGCCGGTGCTCGGCGGTACGACCGTCTGCTTTTCGATCCTGTTCTCTCAGCTCGGGATCAACGCGGAGGCGCTCGCAATAATCATTTCCGTGAACGCGGTATTCGAATTTTTAACGGTCGCGGTCAATAACTACTGCCTGCAAAGTCAGATAGTCCTTTTGGGAAACAACCTCGGCAAGCTGGATCGCGACAGGCTCAGAGGGTAGGCCGAAAAAGATAAAAAACGTGATACAAAATGAAAACCGGGGGCTGCCGCAAGTGCGACAGCCCCGATATATTTTATATGCTTTTAAACGAATATCACGTCGTATAGAAAAGTTTACTGCAAAAGCGTTTTCTTATGCGAAAGCGTTACCTGAGCGTAAATGACAGCCGCGATGACGAAGAGCAGGGAAACGGCGGACTGCACCTGCTGGGCGTATACGGGGATACCGAATAAGGTGTTCCCGTTTTCCTGTATCACGGACAAAAGCCTGCCCGATGCCAGGGCGCAGAGGAAGCCGAACACACCGGCGATGCAGTCTTTGAGCGCCGCGGCCTGCACGAAATATTTTACGTCGACGAAGGCGTAGGATATGTTTATCATATTCTGGAACGTTCCCGCTAAGCTTATATTATAAAGCAGTACGAAAACGATTATGAACCATCTTGTTCCGGGCGCCGTGAATATATTTACGGCAAACGCGGCGGCGGCGACCGCCATTGCGAGCTGAATCCCGCGGACAAATCCGTGTTTGTCGGAGAATTTGCCGAAAGGCTTTGACAAAAGAAACCTTCCCGCGCAGCCGATTATGTTTATTATCTGTATCTGCCCGAGCGTATAAAACAGCTCCTCCTGCTTGTACGTGCCCAAAAATCCGATAGTGACGTACGTGGCGCCCCACCACAGGCATTTGAGGATCACGGTATGTACGTAGTTTTTGTTTCCGAGCGTGTTTTTCATTATGTCGGACAGTCTGAGCTTCGGTTTGTCCTCCTCCTCTTTCTTATCTCCGCTTTTTATGCAGATCAGGCAGACGAGGTCCGCCGAGCAGAACACGAGCATACAGACTGAGGATAAAAGAAAGCCGTGCGTCAGATCGCCGCTCTCGTCAAGCTTGTCTATCGCGTAGCCGAGGCCGAGTGAGACTATCATCCCCGCGAAAAGAGATACCATTTCCTTTGTCGATGAAAAGCTTGCGCGCTTGTGCGGATTGACGAAGGAATTTCCCCATTTGTATATAAGATTCGTAACGAAGTAATTGCCGAAATACGCGGCGAGTATGCAGATTATGAATACCGCCTGCCGCACTCCGTTGTCCGCCGGCAGAAACGGGATAAAGTAGAGGCAGGAGAACAAAAACTGCGCGGCGGTATGGAAAATTATCGCCGTCCTTTTTGTGTTTTTTATCCGCCCCATTATCAGAACGGAAAAGATCTGAAAGAGGAATGAAAGCGAAATGAAGGACGAGATTATGCCGCAGAGCGCGTCGCTCGTGCCGAAGTATTTTAAAAGCTTTGCGATAAACGCGTCGGCGACGAGCAGGGCGACGAAATACTCGAACATACATTCAAGCGTATACGCTCTGCGCGATATTTTATAATCTTTACTGTTGAATACACCGTTATTATCAGACATTGTTTTTCCCTGTGATGACCTCATTATATTATAAAACTCCGGTTTTGTTCAGTTCCTTATAAACGGCCTTTGCCATACGCAGAAAGCCTATATCGTTCGGGTGCGTTCCGTCCACGGTACAGCATTCCCTGTCGGTTTCGCCGAAAAGCGTTTGTCCGTCTATGAAATATACGTTTTTATCGCCCGAAATAACAGCTTTGTCGTACGTTGCTTTGACCGCTTCGCGGCGCGCGGGCGCCGTCGGATCGCCGTCGAAATCCGGCTTTGACATAAATATAACGGGCGTTTCCGGATGCTTTTTACGGAAAGTTTTGAAAAGCTTTTCGTGCGTGTTCCAAAGATGATCGGGATTCGGCGCGTTGTGGTCGTAATCGCAGACGAATACGGACGGGTCAAGCGACGAAAGATATTCCGCCATAGCGTCCTCGCCGAGTGCTCCGCTTGAAAATCCGAGATTTATGAAATCCGTGTTCGTCCACCGGGAGACGAAGCACTGATACGGAAGATCCGGGCGCGAGCTGCATCCGCCCTCCGTGATCGACGAGCCGTAGTATAAAACCGGTTTGACGTCTTTGCGGTATTTAAGACCGTGCGAGCATTCCGATCCCTCGGGAAAGCCGAGTATAAGCTCATGCACGTCGTTATACGTCGGCATATAGAGTATATAATTCCTCATACCCTCTCCCGCAAGATATTTTTCTATCGAATAGCCGTGCGGACCGCTTGAATCGGATACGTTTGCGTAATGCCCGGGTATGAAATGCGCCGCGAGCTTATATGAAATACGCCCGTCTTCCCACTCCGTCTCTTCAAGCAGAAGAAAACCGCCGCTGCCGAGCGTCGTCATATGGCAGTACGTATTCAACAGGTCGTAGCTTACGGTGACGGACATCCTGTTCGCGTCGGTCGAAAATCTTATCCTGCCGCCCGCGGTGTACCCGTTCAGCAGCGATACCGTCGGGCTTACGCTATCCGCAACGCTCTGCGGCATACGCAAAAACCGCCCCGCTTTTTCATCGTAAAACACGCCGTAAAGATCAAAATTTTCATCAGGTATCCGATAAAACTTCTGTCCCGGCGTAAGCGTCAGTCCTTTTTCTGCAAAATCGGGATATATCTCTTCTATATTCATATAATATCGAACCTCATTTCGTGTTTTTTTACCATACTTTATAAGTCTTTGAGCCGTGCTTTGCGGCGCAGTTTTTCATAAGATTTATCCAGCTGACACAGCGGTCGAGAATTATCGCGTCCGTCGTTATGACGTTTTCCTTATCCCACAAGGTTTTATCGACTTGTTTCAACAGCCGGATATCAAGATCAAACGGATAATTTTCGCCGACGTCCGCCAAAAGCTTTTTCAGCCGTCCGGAATTTGACACGGGCTCGTCTAAAAGTATATGCGCCTTTTTCACGTTCATTTCATCAAGCGTGCCGTAAAGCGTGCGCAACGCGGGCTCCGTCTCGGCTATTATCCGGTACGTGCCGCGCAGGGCGGCGAGATCCCTGACCGTTTCGTCCATACATTCGAAGAGTATAGAATCCGAGTGCATCACCTCAAGCGTTATCACGGTGTTGAAGCCGTCTATCCACACTTCATCCGCGTCATGCGGCGCTTTTTCTTTCCGCCGCCTGTTTTTCAGTTGTTCAGACGTTGAAACGCTGCGCATAACCGCAAGCCTCTGGCGCTCTGATAAAACGTAGTGGTTGCCGACGAAAACCGTCGCCTGCTTTATATCGTAGCCCTCG
>CADBSB010000085.1 GCA_902797235.1 uncultured Ruminococcus sp.
ATTATCATATACTGCAAAACCGTCATCGTTATTCCCGCGTCGGCGTACGCCGTTACGGAATACAAGGGCGCGTTGAGGCAGGTTAAATTCCGTCCAGCCGCGAATATTACGAATTCTGCGATATTGTATATCAAAGCAAACGATGCCGATATTGTCATCCCCGCGAAAAGCTTTGCGTTAAACGTCTTTTTGCGTCCGTTTTTAGTTGAGCGCAGGATATTTGCAAAGTTTTCGCTCTTGCTCTTGCCGCCGTATTCTATCATATACAGCGTTGTGCAGATGAACAGTATCGCGGCGTAAAGCGGATACGACGCGCCCTGCGTTATTATCGGTGAAACGCCCGTTTCGTCAATGAATTCCGGGTCGAGCCCTTTGTTATACAATTCAAGATTTTTGCCGTATTTCTCTTTTGAATAGTATAAATTGCCGTTCAATTCGTTTTTATCTATGAAATCAAGCGATTCTCTTATCCTTGTGCTTTCCTCCTCCGTTATCACGCCCGACGATAAGGCTTCCGCAAACATATCGTCGTATTTATCTTTCTGCTGTATCGTGAATATCTCTGCCATAAATCCGCATTTGTCGCCGGTCTCGCTGAATTTGCCCTCAACCTCGGATAAAACGAATTTGTTGTATATCCTCTCATCCCGCGTAGGCTCGGAATTCACCCTTCCGACGATACAGACGGCGATATGCGCTGAAAACAGCACGATAACGAGTAAAAGCACGGGTAGATTAGCCGTAAGCGCCTTGCCGCACTCCCAAAGATAAGACGAGGACGTATATCCTTTTTTGTTTTTGCTCTTTGTTTTGCGTCCCGCTTTGATCTTGTCTTTTATCTTTGATACTATATTTGAAAACAGCGTGAATTTAGTTCTTCCCGCGTATCTTACGGAGCAGAACGACACGGCGGCGACCGCACCGGATATCACGATAATGATACCGCAAAGCACCGGCGCGAGCAGATAGTAGCTCATACACGAGACGAACGGCTGAAATACGTACAGCCGCTCGGATACGGGCATTACGTTACAAATCGAATAAAGGTTGAGACTGTGGAGCGCCGGATGCTCCGTCGCCGGAATTTTGCCGAGCGCGAACGACAGACCGAACAATGAAGCCGACGAAACGTAGTATATCGCCTGATTTCTGATAAGCGCCGCCAAAAATCCGCAGATCATCGCAAACGCGGCGGACGATACGAGCTTCAGCATTACCCCGTACAGATAATATTGCAGAATACTGAAAGCGTACGGGAACGCCGTCAGCGCTTTTATGTTCTGCACCGATACGTTCGGGTCGGAATAGCCGATAACGGCGAGCACCACCAAAAACGACGATAAGGCGTATATCAGCGTTATCGCCGAGGCACCGAAAAACACCGTCGATATTTTCGCCATGGCTGTTTGCAGTCTGCCCTTTTTCGCCGCGCGGAGTATCGGCGTCATGCCGTTTTGATTTTCCGATAAGAACACCGCGCCGGCAAAAAGGATGAGCGAAACGAACAGGAATATATCGCTGTAATTATACGCAAAAAGCCTGTCCCAGCCGACCACGGTATCAACGCCGACGTCGGCGTTCTGCATTACCTTGTCGTACGTCTGATATACGTATATCTGATACTGATAAAGCGGGTCACCCGTGCTCATTCCCTGCTCTTCACGCAAATTTTCTGCGTTTCGCTTTGCCTGATCCGTTATGATATTAACGGTGGAGAGATATTCGCTTCTCGCGGCCTGCCGCCTTTTCATCTCGTTCATCAGCGTATCGTCGGATACCTTTTCGCTGTAAAGATGCGTTTCTCTTACGGCGCTTCGCAGCTCAAGCTCAAGCGCGCGCATCTCCTCGTCGCTTTTGCCCTCATTGTACGCTTTTGTAAGCTCCGCGTTTATTTCCTGACCTATCCTGTTTTTATACTCCTGAACGTCGTTTACAAACTGCTTATATTCCGCGTCTTTAAGCCCGTATTCCGCGACGAACGCGTTTATCGCCGCCGTCTCCTCGTCCGTATATCTGTTTGGAATCTTATAGATACTCGCGTTATACAGATGAACGACGACGGACACGCCGAAAAACACGAGCAAAAGCGCGATAAACCATTTTACGCTGAAAAGCTTTTTGAATTCATATTTGAACAGTCTCAAACTATCACCTCTTTTAACGCGCGTAAGCGCTGATAACTGTTAACTATTCGCCTCCCTCACCGAGGAAGGCGGCACGCGAAGCGTGACGGAAGGAGTTTACGGGTCGTCGAGGGCGCCGACCCCTACGATACGGGATTTTCGTACTTATACACGTTCCCGTTTTCGAGGTCGACTTCAAAACGCAGGATGGAGGGTGTTATGGTTATATCTTCGGACATCTTGATAACTACAAGCGCACTGTTTGAATTTAACGAAACGTATTCATCTAAACCTATATCTTCTCCCGTTGCGTTTTTCACCATTTCCGAGAGGTTGTACGTAATCTCCTTATTCTCATACGGAAACAGGACGTGATATATCATCGGGTCGCTTTCCTTTAATCTCGGCTCATCCCATACTACGCATTTGCTTGAAAACAAGCAATGCGGGTTACCGTTTTTATACGTGTTGTAGTCCGGAGTACATATAAGCCGTTTTTCTTTAGTTTCGAGGTCTATCAGGTAGACCGCGTATTTCCTGTCATAATCACTTCGCGGTGGATATACTGTATAATAATTGCATTGAAAAAGCAGCTTGTTTCCGTAGAGCGTAAACGTTTCAACCGGCTCGATGAAAGCGGCGCCGGGACATTCTATTTCCGTTACTTTCGTTATTTTGCCGGTCTGCAACTCACGCGTTAATACGTTTATTCTGCCTCCATCCTCAAACAGCTCTTTTTGATAGTCTATAACATAAAGATCTTTATATACGGGCAGATCCGCCGAATAAAAATCGTCAAGTTGCGCAAGCTCTGTTATTTTTCCTTCTTCCGATAAGGTCGTTATTACCATCGAATTCATAAATTCGTCATCAGAATCGGCGTAATTAAAATAAAGCTTATCGTCAAATTTATAAAAACCGGCCGCGTAGCAATTTTTCAGAAGCATTGTTTTTTTGTTTGTCCTTTTATCGTACATATACAAATTACAATCTCGGGATACTATATATATTTTGTCGCCATAACATGCAAAATAAGCACCATTCATATTTTGCATCGGGCAGTCGCTTCCGGGCTTGTGAGTGCAAAGCGGATCAGTGCATACCGGGTTCAATTCTTTACCGTTCGGATATTCGATCTTTACCAAAGTTGAATAAACGGTTTTTTCACCGGTAGTCAGGTAAACTCCGTAATAATACTTTCCGTCATAAACCATTTCGCGGCTGGTATAATTCGACTTTGATAATATACCGTATTTTTTAACTGCTTCACTTGCAGATAAACCGTAAAAATCATCTTCGGGAAAATCGTCAGTCCTCGATCTAAACACGGTTTTCTCCGGAATATCCGTCTCGGTTTCGGTTTCAATTACTGTATTCACGCCCGTGTCTGCGCCCGTATGCGTATCTATATCTATCAAAAACGGATCTTCCGAATAATAAGTACAGGAGCAGATCACACTTTGTATAAGCAAAGCGGTCAAAAGCATTATAACGACTTTAAATTTCATTTTCCGAATCTCCTTAAAGCACACAATTTGCCCGTATTTATTTTACAATATTACGCGCGATCTGTCAATACTTTTATCCCAATTTATTGCGGTACGTCATATTTATACACGTTCCCGTTTTCGAGGTCGACCTCATAGGTCTTGCGCGCCGGCATCTCGTTTATGTTCATAAACCACAGGGCGCTGTTCGAGCTTCCGATATAACAGGTGCCTAACGGTATCTCCTCCTCGCCCGTCGCGGCTTTTATCATATCGGAGATATTATGCGTGACCTCCTTGTCGTCGTACGGAAAATAAATATGTATTATAAGCGGCTCGCTCTCCGTAAACCGCGGCGACTGCCACAGAATACATTTTTTTGAGCACATATAATTGACTGTCTGTTTATACGTATAATGATCGGGCGTACATATAAGCCGTTTTTCTTTTGTCATAACGTCTGTAAGCCATACGGCGGATCTGTCGTCGTCCGGGTCGGCATTCGGAATACGCGTGTGATAGTTGAAATGCAGCAGCAGCTTACTGCCGAAAAACATATTGAAAGATACGCCGTTGATTTTGACCGCGCCGGGACATTCAAGCTCCGCCGCCACGGTTTCCTCGTCCGTCAAAATGTCAAAGGAATATAATACAACTTTTCCGCCGTTATCCGAAATCACGTTTTCGTACGTTATCACGTACCTTTCGTCATATACAGTCATATTCTGCGAATGATAATCCTTTAACCGTTTTAACTCCGTTACCGTACCGTCCCCGGATATTTTCGCTATGATCTTCGTCGCGTCGATATCCCATTCAAACCTGTTTTTCCATATTATTGTATTATAATACAAATACAGCGTATCGCCCGTTCTGAATAAATGAGCGTTACTGACGTCTTCTACGAGAAGCTTGGTTTTGTTTGTTTTTATATCATACATATAAACTGAGTAAACGGAAAAGTCTTCGCGGGTAAAAAAGATCTTATCGCCGTATAACATAACGGTCGCTCTTTTGAGACCTGCGAGCGGACAGCCGCTTTTTTCCGTGTGCGTGCAGAGCGGATCGGTACAAACGGGGATCGATACGTTCCCGTTCGGAAATTCGCGTCTGTAAAGCGTCATCCCATACTCGCCGTCAACGTCTCTTCCGGCAATATAATACGTATATTTCCCGTCAAAAGTGTCCTCGGGACACGTACCCATCATAGGTGCGAGCATACCGTACTTTTCAACAGCCTCGGACACGGATAAGCCGTAAAAATCGTCGTCCGGGCAGACCGTGTTCAAATATATGATCGCGCCTTCCTGCTGCGTGTTATTGCCCGTCACGGCACCCGTACTGTCGGGTTGCCGTTCGGTTTCCGTCAGAAACGGGTCAACGTCGTAATACGTGCAGGAGCATAACAGTATCGTCAAAGCCGAAAGCGCCGCCGCTAACATACGTTTTTCTATCATTATCGAACCTCCTTCTGATCCTCATCATCATACTTATAGACCCTGCCGCTTTCAAGATCGACCTCATAAAGCCGTTTCCGCGTATTTCCTGAATTCTGCTTACCGTCAATTATCGAAACTGAGCTGTTTTTCGAGACCGTCGGATAACAGAAAGCCGGCAGATCGTCGCCAGTCGCTTCTTTTATCATTTCCGACAGGTTATATACCTTTTCCTCATCTTTTAACGGAAAATAAATATGTACTATCATCAGATCGCCCTTTTTCGGCATAGGCTCATACCAGAATATTGCTTTTTGCGAGAAATAGCAGAACGCGTAATTCGTTTTATACGTATTGTGGTCGGGTGAGCAGATAAAGCGCTGATCTCCCGTTTCAAGATCGATCAGATATACGTTTTTTCTTTCAAAAGCCACGCTCACCGTGGGAACCTTTGTACAGTACTTAACTCCGACAAGAAGATTTTCGCCGTATATCATATCGGTCTCGATATATTCGATCTCAACGCCCTCGGGACAGTCGATATCCGTTATTTTCCTCGTTTCCTTCGTCTTTAAATCGCGGCTGAGCACGTTTACAGTCATTTTACCGTCGTACGTCTCCGTTTCATAATCTATCGCGTACCTGTCCTTATATACAGTTATGTATGTTTGATTATAATCATTAAGCCGTCCGAGCTCCGTCAGCCCGCCGTCCTCAGTCAGCTTTATAAACACTCTGTACGTGCTGAATTCTCCGTCTTCCTCGCTGTAAATTATATAAGCGGCGTTATCGTATTTATATACGCTCGGACGGTAACAATTCGATAAAAGCAGGACGCTTTTGTTTCTTTCTTTATCGTAAACGTACAGCTTTCCGCTGTCACCGGGCATAAAATAAACGTTTCCGCCGATCACCAGAAGCTTTGCCGCAAAGCCTCCGCATACCGCGAAAGGACAGGCGCTCGTCTTGCTGTGCGTGCAAAGAGGATCCGTGCAGAGGGGAGTCACCTCACCCGACGGATACTCGTACTTGCCGA
This sequence comes from uncultured Ruminococcus sp., assembly GCA_902797235.1. Taxonomy (GTDB): domain Bacteria; phylum Bacillota; class Clostridia; order Oscillospirales; family CAG-272; genus UBA1248. The sequence continues at coordinate 6,083 of CADBSB010000085.1, forward strand.
GCGTTGATATATAAGAATTTCCCGCGCCGTAGATCGGATAAAAGGTATATATGTACTTTCCGTCATAAACATGTTCATAGTTAACATCGTTATGTATGGTAAACATACCGTACTTTTCATACGTTTCCGAAGGCGACAACGTGTAAAAATCATCGGGGAGCTGATCTTTATCCGCTTTTTTCGTGCTCTTTGTCGTTTCCGCCTCCGGATCTATGTTTGACGTTTCAATTGTCGTTACAAACGGATCGACGTCATAGTACGTGCAGCAGCAAATGACAAACTGCATAATAATTATTATCAATATCAAATATATTCTTTTCATACAGCACCTCTGCGCATTACTTTTATATATGACCCATAAACAAGGCTAAAAGTTTCATTCATTTTAACAGTTTACTGTTTATTTACTCATTCTTAATTTTTACGAATATTTTTTATAAGCAGATCAGAAAAAAAGACAAAGAAAAAGTCCGGGACGTCGTCTCGGACTTTGTGTTAGCATCGACCTATTTTTCCGGCCCGTCGCCAGGCGAGTATTTTCGGCATAACTGAGCTTAACTACCGTGTTCGGAATGGGAACGGGTGGACCCTCAGCAATAAAGACACTAACTGGTAATGAAAACGATATAAAGACCGTTTTCTATTGGTGCACCTTCAGGGATTCGAACCCGGGACCCACTGATTAAGAGTCAGTTGCTCTACCAACTGAGCTAAAGGTGCAAACCCGTAGGTGCTGTATAATGGAATATCGCATCCATTGAAAGCCGAATAAGAAACAATAGTTAAACTCAAGTTACATCATATCGAACCTTGTAGGTTCAAGCCCTCGGTCTATTAGTACCACTCAGCTGCATGCATTCCTGCACTTCCACCTGTGGCCTATCA
>CADBSB010000086.1 GCA_902797235.1 uncultured Ruminococcus sp.
CGCCCCGCGGGTATATCGAGATTTACGCCGTTCAGAGCCGCAAAGCTCTTATACAGCTTTGTTACGTTTCTGTATTCTATAAGCGCCATGTCAATCCTCCAACTCTCCTATCATTTTTTTCGCGTCGGCTGCGTTTACGCCTATACGTTTCATATTCGTAAAGAATTCAAACGTATACCTGCGCGCAAGCGACGATCTTGCGCCCTCTATCTTATCCGTGTCCGTCGTTATGAATTTCCCGGTCGTGCGCTGGGTATAGATTATCCCCCGCTCTTCAAGATAAGACAGGGCTTTCTGCACAGTGTTCGGGTTTGCCTGCATCTGCTCCGCCAGATCGCGCACGGCCGGCAGCTTTGCGCCGGGCGGATACTGACCGGACAGGACCATTGTATATATCCTGTCTATCAGCTGCACGTAGACGGGGCGGCTGTCCGATATGTTCATACGCTTCACCTCCGTGTTGTATTATTTTGTTAGTACAATGATACCATATACGTCCGTATTTGTCAAGAGTTTTTACAAATTTTTTATTATACACTTGAATTATCGCTTATTTTGATATATAATAAGGAAAATACATAAAATGGGGGAATTGTATGAAGCTGACATATATCGGAACAGCCGCCGCGGAGGCTATACCGGCTTTATTCTGCCGGTGCTCTTTCTGCGAAAACGCGAGAAAGGTTAGGGGCAAGGAGCTTCGCAGAAGAAGCGGAGCGATAATAAACGACGATCTGATGATAGACTTCTCACCCGACGCGTACACGGGCACGCTCTCTCTCGGGATAAGGCTCGATAAAATCAAATATCTGTTATTCACCCATTCCCACAGCGATCATTTCTGCGTGCACGAGCTTGAATTCAGAATGGATCCGCCTTTCGCGGTGCTCCCGAAGGACGAGCCGGATCTGCAGGTGTTCGGAAACAAAAATATCGAGGCGGGTATAGAGGCCGTTTTCGGAAAGAATTTTACGGGCCGCGGCTTTGATTTCAACTTCGTGCCGCCGTACAAGCCTTTTCAGATCGGCAGATACACCGTAACGCCGTTATCCGTCCATCATTGTCTGCCGGAGGACGCGTATATATATCTGATAGAACGCGACGGAGTAAGTCTGCTCTACGGCAACGACACCGGTATGCTCATCCCTTCAACGTTTGATTATTTGAAGGGCAGAAAGCTCGATATCGTTTCGCTTGACTGCACGCTCGGCCACAGCCCATACGAGACGGGACACATGGGCTTTGCGGCAAACCTCAAAGTCAAAAAGATACTTGAAGAAAACGGCTGCGTAAAGGACGACACGGTTTTCGTAAGCCACCATTTCAGCCACAACGGATTAAGAGCGGACGAGCCGGGCGATATAGACTGGACGTACGAGAATTTCATGGAGATGGCGAAGCCCCACGGCTTTATAATGTCATACGACGGACTTGTTATCGAGAAATAATATGGATATAAAAAAAAGAATAGAAGAATTAAGAGAAAAAATAAATTACCATTCGATAAAATACTACGTTTACGACGCGCCGGAAATATCCGATTTTGAATACGACGCGATGTTTGACGAGCTGAAAAAGCTTGAGGAGGCTCATCCGGAATTCGACAGTCCGACGTCCCCCACAAAGCGCGTCGGCGGCGCGGTGCTCGATAAATTCGAAAAAGTTCAGCACAGAAACAGGATGGGCAGCCTTGACGACGTTTTCGACTACGACGCGGTCAAAGGCTTTGTCCGCGATATGAAGCAGTTCGGCGACGTTTCGTTTTCGGTCGAGCCGAAGATAGACGGTCTTTCCGTTTGTCTTCACTATGAAAACGGCGTTTTCACACAGGGCGCGACGCGCGGCGACGGCCTGGTGGGCGAAAACGTGACGGAAAACCTGAAAACCGTCGGCTCGATACCTTTGCATTTAACTCAAAGCGTGCCGCTCCTTGAGGTGCGCGGCGAGGTCTATATGCCTAAAAAGAGCTTTGAGGCGCTGAACGAGATACAGGAAAAAAACGGCAAGCCGCTTTTCGCAAATCCCCGCAACGCCGCCGCAGGCTCTCTGCGCCAGCTTGACAGTAAGATAACGGCGGAGCGCAAGCTCGATATATTCGTTTTCAACGTTCAGGAGGCGGACGGGCTTTCATTCGATACGCACATTCGCTCGATAGAGCTTATGGCGAAGCTCGGCTTCCGCGTCATACCTTATATAAAGGAAGCGCGTAACGCGGACGAGATAATCGAGCATATCAAGAAAATCGGTGAGTTAAGGCAGGATCTGCCGTTCGATATAGACGGCGTGGTGATAAAGGTAAACGAGCTCGATATGCGCCCGAGGATCGGCGAAAACACGGGCAGACCCAAATGGGCTGTCGCGTACAAATTCCCGCCCGAGGCAAAGCTGACGAAGCTTACGGATATAACCGTCCAGGTCGGGCGCACGGGCGTCTTAACGCCGCTCGCCGTTCTTGAACCGGTAAGGCTTGCGGGCACGACTGTACGCGCGGCGACGCTTCACAACATCGATTTCATCCGCTCTAAGGACATACGCATAGGCGACACGGTGGAGGTATCAAAGGCGGGCGACATAATCCCCGAGGTGCGGCGCGTTGAGTTCTCAAAGCGTCCCGAAGGCACGGTCGAGTTTGAAATGCCGGAATTCTGTCCGTCCTGCGGCGAGCCCGTCGTGCGCGACGAGGAGGCGGCTGTAAGATGCACGAACGCCGAATGCCCCGCACAGTTAGAGCGCAATCTTACGCATTTTGCAAGCCGCGACGCGATGAATATAGACGGCATGGGCGAGGCGATAGTAAAGCTTCTGATAGATAACGGGCTGATACACGACGCGGCGGATATTTACAAGCTGAAAAAATCCGATGTTTCAAGCCTTGAAAGAATGGGTGACAAATCGGCTGAAAATCTGATAGCCGCGATAGAAAACTCAAAGACAGCGGGGCTTGACAGGCTCATATACGCGCTCGGTATAAGAAACATCGGGCAAAAGGCCGCTTCTGCTCTGGCTGACGAATTCGGCGGTATAGACGCGCTTTTCGACGCTGACAGGGAGCGTCTCTGCTCGATACCGGATTTCGGCGAGGTGACGGCGGACTGCGTGATAAACTTCTTCTCTCACCCGCAGACGAGACAGCTTATAGACGAGCTGAAAGCGTGCGGCGTTGTGACGGAATATACGAAAAAGACGGTGAGCGACAAGTTCGCGGGGCTTACGTTCGTTCTGACCGGCACGCTGCCGACTATGACGCGCGATCAAGCGGAGGCGATGATAGTCGAGCGCGGCGGAAAAGCCGCCTCCTCCGTGTCAAAAAACACGTCGTACGTGCTGGCGGGAGAAAAGGCGGGAAGCAAGCTGACAAAGGCCGAAGCGTTAGGCGTTACGATAATAGACGAAGAACAGTTTTTAAAGATGTGTGAGTGATATGTTCAGTGATTACGTTAAGATCTATATAAAAGCCGGCAACGGCGGAAACGGCGCCGTTTCTTTCCGGCGTGAAAAATACGTCGCCAAGGGCGGACCCGACGGCGGCGACGGCGGACGCGGCGGAAACGTCGTATTTGTCGCCGAGGTCGGCAAGGACACGCTTATAGATTTCAGATACAAAAGAAAATTCATAGCCGAAAACGGCGGAAACGGCGCGGGCGCGAAATTCCATGGCAAAAACGGCGCCGATCTCGTAATCAAGGTGCCGAAAGGCACGGTGATACGCGACGCAGCGACGGGAAAGATAATAAAAGACCTCTCCGATGACGAGCCTTTTATCTGCTTGAAGGGCGGCAAGGGCGGCTGGGGCAACAAGCATTTCGCCACGCCGACGAGGCAGATACCGCGTTTTGCCAAAAACGGCATCGAGGGCGCGGAAAAAGAGGTCATACTGGAGCTTAAAATGATAGCCGACGTGGGACTTATCGGTATGCCGAGCGTAGGCAAATCGTCGCTTTTAGCTCAGATATCCGCGGCGAAGCCGAAAATAGCGGAATACCACTTCACCACC
>CADBSB010000087.1 GCA_902797235.1 uncultured Ruminococcus sp.
AATTCGCCTTTAAGCTCGCGTCAGCGAATTTAGCTTGCGACAGCAAATTTAGCTATGCGGAGCATAATTTAGCTCGCCGCTCGCGGTGAATTTAGCTACGGTGTACTTCCTTATGAAGTACACCGCTATGACTGCTCCTTTTTTTGTATAAAAGCGTTTGAGGATGATCAGTCTATTATCGCCGTTACGGTAAAACCGACCGCGGAACACGTTATATCATAGTAATCACGCGAGGAGATGACGTTTTTATCATTGAAGCCGTAAACTGTCAGCTTGCCCGATATTATCACCTGCTCCTCTGTTTTTTCGGGATTGTCGGAGCGCGACGCGTATACGGATGAGATCTCGCATACGTCCCAGCTCAAAGCTCCCGCGATATTATAAAGCGTACCGCCGAACGCTCCTTTTTGCGTGTATATGCGCTTAGGCGTTAAGTCCTCGCCGCAAACGAGCAGTACTGCGGTCGTTTCTTCTTTATATTTTTCAAGCATCTCACCGTTCAATTTCGATCTTTTCAGCGTGTAGTCGTATTTTAAATTTGACACGTCGCGTTCATAGTATATGGAATCGTTCATATTGCGCGCCGGGGACATAAGCTTACCGCTTAAATATATCTCACCGTCGGAGCAGCCGGCCGAACAGAATTCAAAGAAACCGACGTATGAGGCGACGGATCTTATATTGCCGGAAAAATCGAGGAGTATGACATTATTGTTATACATGGCGTCCTGCCACGTAAGAACGTAATAGCCATCCGTAAGCAAAGCTATCATGCGTACGCCGTAAAGCTGAGCCTCAAAGTCCACGTCGGAGCCGTTCGTTTTAAGAAGCTCTCCGCTTGAAAGAGAATATTCGGAAACGGTGACCGACTTGCATTTTATCCGGTACTGCTCAACTCCGTTGAGCGTTTCCTCGTCGCATACATACGTGACCGTATAAAGCCGGTCTCCTGCGACCTCCGCGCCGGCTATTCGCTCCGACAGACCGTTTGACGGACCCGGTCTTGAGGCGCGCCATAATTCTTTGCCGTCATTGTCGAGCGCTATAAACATAACGGCGCTGTCAGCCGCGGTGATCCTTTGATCGAACATCACAAGAATCACGCCGCCGCCGTCAGATCTTATCCTGTACCCGTAAAACGCCAGCCCGGGAAGCTTATAGCTGTAAACCTCTTTTCCGTTTTCGGTTTTTACAAAGTAAGTTGTCTCGTTTTTCGATTCCAGGGTATAGTCGTGATATACGCGGTTTATCTTAACGCCGCCTGATATGATATATAACGGATCGGACGCGTCCGCCTCGCGTGCCTCGCCGCCTTTGAGCTCGCATCTCGGTATGCTCAGACTGTCGCGCCCCTCCGATACTCCCGCCGGAGTTAATGTTTCGTGTATTATATCGAATTTCAAATCGTTGTGCTCGATATACGCGTCCGCCGCGACCATTGAGACTTTATTCGTGTATTTTGTCGACACGACGAGGACGGCGAACGCCGCAAGTCCGAGCAGAGCCGCGCCCGAAAGCACGAATTTCAGGACCTTAAAGCCGTTTCCTTTTTTGAAATATTTGTCGGCGTTTTCTTCCGACGCTTCTTTTTTATATTCGTCTTTGACGTCGCCTAAAGCTTCAAGAATGTCTTTTGTTTTCATAATCTGTACCCCTTTCCCGTAAGTATTTCCGCTAAGCGCTTGCGCGCACGCATCAGGCGCGCGGATACCGTGTTTTTGCTCAGACCCGTCATTTTCGCAATAGCCGGAATATCGTCCGCGTAGTAATAGCGCCGCATGAAAATGAAGCGCGTGCCGTCTGACAGCTCGGACAGAAATTCGTTCAGAATATCGGCAAGTCCGTCCGTCTCGTCGCGCGTATCGGCTACCACCTCGGCTAACTCGTCGTCGATCGATACCGGATGGCCGTTCCGCTTCTTCGCCGTGTTGTAACGGTATTTTGTCAGCGAAACGCGGCGCACCGTCTCGCACAGGTACGCGAAGAGGCTGTCCGGACGCTCGGGCGGTATCCTGTTCCACGCGGCGAGATACGCGTCGTTCACGCATTCCTCGGCGTCGCGGACGTCGCCCGTTATGCCCGCCGACAACCGTTTCAGCTTTGCGCCGTACGACGCGTCGGCTTCTCTTATTGCGTCTTCGTTTCTTGTGAAGAACAAGCCGATTATCATTTCGTCGGTCATGACCTTACTCCTTTCATAAGCTTTCACCTTTAAAGTGGACAAACGCGGTGTGAAAATGACGCGGGGTATAAAATTTTTTATTTTTTTGTCAATAATACGACGGGGGTGATCGTATGTATTTCAGATCCGATATGGCAAAAGAGGTGCGGGACCGGTATATGAAAGAATATTCCGTCCGTCATAAAGGCGAGCCCGACGGAATAAGATATACCGAAAAGCGGTGCGGAAAAATCGATCTGTCGGAGATCGAGATATTTAATGGGGCGGGCGAAAAGGCGCTCTCACGACCCCGCGGCAGGTACGTTACCGTAAACGCGGGTAAAATATGGCAGACGGACGGGGAAACGTTTTATAACTGCGCCGACGTTATAGCGGACGTTATAAATTCAATGCGCAAAAGTAAGGACGGCTGCGTTCTCGCCGCGGGGCTCGGCAACAGGTACGTCACCGCGGACGCGCTCGGTCCGCTTTCGGTAAAGCGCGTTATAGCCACGCATCACATACGAGATATGGAAGTATATAAGGACAGCGGCTTCGGAGACTGCGCCGTCATATCGCCCGGCGTCCTGTCGCAAACGGGGATAGAGGCGGCGGAGCAGATAAGGGCGGCGGTCACCGTTATAAAGCCGTCGCTTGTCATAATCATAGACGCGCTCGCCGCGGCCGCAATTGAAACGCTCTCGGTGTCCGTACAGATCACGGATACGGGCGTTTCGCCCGGCTCGGGCGTCGGAAACGACAGGGGAGAGTTGTCCGAAAAAACGCTCGGCGCACCCGTCGTCGCCGTCGGCGTGCCGACCGTTATAGACGCGGCGTCGCTTGTGCGCGATATAACTGATGAGGACTGCAAAAGGCTCAAAGGTATGTACGTCTGCCCGAAGGACAGCGACAGATCGGTATATGAGCTGTCCCGTCTCATAGGCTGCGCGGTGAACCGCGTATGCCACAGCGATATTTCCTATAACGATATGGAATATATATAATAAAGGAGCGGCAAAATGGAGGAAAAAGAGTTATTCAAAAAAATGAAGGATACAAGCACAAGCGCGTATAAGGTAAGGCGCACCGTGTCGGGCGCGGGAAAAGCGGTAATGACGTTTATTGTTTTTCCGCTCGTTTTGTGCGCGGCGCTGTCCGGCGGCGCACTCACCGCGTTTGACTGTATAGCCGTGTCGGGCGGGGAGGCGGCGGTATCCGTCGGCTTTTCACAAAGCAGAGCGGCGGACAGAAGCCTGCCGTCCGTCACCGCCGATATGTGCGAGGACGTGCGGGATTACGACGAGGAGATATTAGAGCGGTTGTACGAATTCGATAAGACAGGCGTTCCCGACGGTTACGTCGGCGTCGTGCCCGTGTCGCTTTACCGGCAGACGGAGAGGGGAAACGTCTTCGTCTCCGACGCGGGCGACAAAAAGCAGATAGACGCGGCGGAATACTTACAAAAGCCGCTTTCCGTTAAATTCGAGCCGTCGGACGATTACCGGGTGCTCATAATACATACTCACGGCACGGAGGCTTTTACGGAGGGCGGCGCGCTTTACACGAAAAAGGGAAGCTATCCGCGCTCGGACGAAAAGGATAAGAACGTCGTTTGCATCGGCGATATTTTTGAAGAGATATTCAACGGAGCCGGCATCAAAACGCTGCACTGTGAAATTCCGATAGATAAGGAATCATATACCTACGCCTATTCAAACGCCGCGAAGATAATAAAGGATTATATCAAAAAATATCCGACTATAAAATATATGTTCGATATTCACAGGGACGCGATAGAGCTGTCCGACGGCTCGAAGGCGCGCATGGTAACGGCGGCAAACGGACAGATCGTCTCGCAGCTCATGTTCGTCGTCGGCTCCGACAGACTTGTACCGGAAAACAAAAACTGGCGCGACAATTTAACGCTCGCCGTCAAGCTCCAGTACGCCCTCGACGAAAAGTACCCGGGGCTGATGCGCCCCATAAACATAAAGCAGGGCGCCTTCAACCAGTTTTATACGCCGCTTTCGATACTGATAGAGGTCGGCTCAGACGGCAATTACATGGATGAAGCAAAACGCTCCGCCAAAATATTAGCGGAGCAGATGGTGAAGACGATAAAGGGGGAATAATCATGAGTGTTTCGCGCGTTTAAGGCTCCCTATTTGAGGGAGCTGTCGGCTTTGTCGACTGAGGGCGTTTACGCGAGCTTCTTTTTCGCCCGCCGTGCGATCGCTGTCTTTCCGCCGTTTCCGGCGCAGTATTCAAGGTGTTCAAGGGCGGCGCGCTCGCGTCCGGTCTCCTTTAATATCTCGTATAAACGGTAATGCGCTATAAGCGCCGAGGCGTTGTCCGCTTTGAAAATGCCCCCGGCGGATAACAGTCCGTTATAATACTTTTCCTCCGTGTCAAAATCGTATAACGCCTTGGCGCGCGCGCTCTTTTTCAGATCGTCGGCAAGGGCTTTCAGCTCCGCGCCGTCGTTACGCCTTTCCGCCTCGGCGACGAGGGCGTCGGCGGTCTGTATATCGCCGCTTTCATACGATTGCTCCGCAAAATAAAGCGCCGTAAAGCTTTTGTATTTTTTCGGCAGCGCCGTTTTCATAAGATCGAGCGTGTTGAGCACTCCCGCCCTGTCTTCAAGCAGCTTGTACGAGAGTAAAAGCAGCTCTGTAATATCGAATCTGTGGCGTATCACCGCGGCTTTTTCCGGGTCTGTCAGATCCTTGTAGTACGATATGAAAGCCTCCGGCTGCAAGTCACGGCGGACAAGCCTCGACCCCTCGGAAAACGGCTTTGAAACGCCGTCCGCGTACATACCGAACGGCAGGCTGACAAACGCGACCGCCGTGAACACGATACCGATTATCACCGTCGGCTTCGGGCTCAGTCCGCCCTGCGCTATAAGGTACGCGACGACGAAAAATCCCCCGCCGATCAGAAGAAAAGCGGACGATATTATAATGATCCTGACAAGCGAGTTTTTCGACAGGTACATATCATTCACCGCCGAGCAGGGAAATAAGTCTGGCGTAAACCACCTCGGGATCGTCGGAAAACGCGCCGGCGGCCTTTTTCGCCTGGTATTCCGTGTCGAAAACGAGGCTTATCTTCATAAACTCCTCTTTGTTCTTGGAAAGTGACATATCGAGCTTAGCCCTGCCGTTTTTCAGCTTTGTCACCTTAGCCTGCTTTGCCACCTTCGCTTTTCTGAAATCGATCGACCGCAGGGCCGCGTTCAGCCCGCGGTCGCTTATGTAGCCCAAAAGATCGCTTTTGAGCGTTTCGCCCAAAAACTTCCCGTCGTCTGTGACGTAATACGCCCCGTCCGCGTTCTGCGCGACGAGCCCGTCGCGCTCAAGCGTATCGAACGCTTCTATAAAATCCATATTTGAGACAACGCCCCCGTATAAAACAAGGTCGTTAATATCCGAATATTCAAGCGGATAGCCCACGTTCTGCATAATGCACAGAATATAAAGCTTTATATCGCCCGCTTCACTTAACGGTACCGCCGCCATAGCCGCACCTCCTGCCTTTGTTTGATCGTATTATACCATATCCGGCGGGATTTTTCAAGCGTTTAGTATTAAATTAGTTATTTTTTTGAAAATCATAAGAAAATTTCAAGTTTTTTGAAAAAATATTTTTAAAAACTATTGACAAATTTAAAAACGTGATTATAATAAAAGTTAAGTACCGGTAAGCGCGCGTTTTTTGTGCACATTACCGAAAGGAGCGCTTTTTTGGATACCACAAGGGAAGATGTATTGAGAACTAAATACGGCGACAATGAAGCGTTCACCCGCCTGCTTGACGCGTATACGCCGATGATAAGCTCCCTCGTGTCGGAATTTTCGCGTTCCTGCCCCACGCTTGATATAAGCGACGATCTGAAACAGGAGGCGTCCATAGCTCTTTATTTCGCGGCTTTGTCGTATAAAGAGGAAACGGGCGTGTCGTTCGGGCTTTACGCAAAGATCTGTACCAAAAACAGACTTAAATCATACGTAAAAAAGAGCGTAATGCGATCGCTGTCACAGCTTATATCCGACTGCATTGATGATTGTTTTGATGACGAGCCTGCCGCGGATGAAAGCCAGCAGCCCCTTAATCTTATCATATCCGAAGAAAACTGCGACGCACTGAAAAAACGTATCAGGGCAAAGCTCACGGATTATGAATACCGCGTCTTTATTCTTTACGCCGAGGGGGAGACCCCGGTGAACATATCAAAGGCGCTTGACAAAAACGTCAAATCCGTATACAACACGCTGCAGAGAGTCCGTAACAAGCTCAAAAACCTGTTTAAATGAAATTAAGCTTTAAAAAAGCAAGATTTATACACCAAAGAGAAAGGAACATCAATCAATGTACGAGGACATCACATTAACCTGCAAGGACTGCGGTCAACAGTTCGTTTTCACGGCGCGCGATCAGGAGTTCTATGCGGAAAAGGGATTCCAGAACCAGCCCCAGAGATGCAAGGCTTGCCGCGACAAGAGAAAGGCCGCAGCGGGTGAAGCGAGAGAGATCTATACCGCCATATGCTCAAAATGCGGCAAAGAAGCAAAGATCCGTTTCCAGCCTACAGAGGGACGTCCGGTTTACTGCAGCGAGTGCTTCGCCGAAATGAGAAACAACCGCCAGTAAACAAAACTGTAGTTTCGGATGAAATAACAGTCAAGAAAAACAGGCAAAGACCTCTGTTTTGAAGGTCTTTGCCCGTTTTTCTTATTTTTGACGGATTTGATACGGCGGGATCAACGGTTTCAGTTGACGAGGGATATTGAACGTATATCCATGCTGTCTCCTTCAAGCGCGGATTTGAAGAAATCGAAGCGGATGACGTTCAGCTGTCCTTTCCAGTAACTCAGCTGAGATACGGGGATCCGGAGCGTGTGATATTCGCCGTCACAAACAAGATTTGCGGAGGTGGAATAACCTCCCTGCGCGTCCATTACCGAGCCGGCGCCGATGAAAATTTCAAGAGCCGTCGCGTGAGGCGAGTTTTCGGGCAACACGCGGTAGACTATCTCCACCGCGTTATAATTCTCGGTCATAACGGGATCGAGCGCGCCCTGGTAAACGACCTTGAAGCTCGGGTCCGTCTGGTTCGGGTTTGTGCTTTTGGAATTTACCGTGACGCGGATCCCGTCCTCGGTCGACGTCATTTCACAGCTGTTGAAATGTGAGAGGACGGAGCGGTCCATATCCTTTGATAAATCAAGTGATACGTACGTCAGATCCTCCGCGTCGCCAAGCTTGAAGAAGGCGTCCGCCGGGTCGTTTGATACCTTTACGTCGACCTTCACGGTTTTTGCGGCGTATTTGACCGTCACCGTCGTGCTTCCGGCGGCGCGGGCGGTTATCACACCCTTTTCACTTACGGTTATGATATTTTCGTCGTAGCCCGTGTACGTGATCTTATTATCGCCGTCGTTTACGTATATCTCGTTTGCGGATCCGTCGCCCTTTGTGATACGCACGCGGATCTGTGGACGGTAGACGCTCCGCTCACCTAAATAGATGGTAAAGGAATCTACCGCCGCGGTCACGGTGGTTTTCTTTAAAATCGCGTTTTTCTCATCCTTTGTTTCCGTGACGGTAACGCGGAAAACGTGCTTTAAATCGTTGTAACAGACGGTAACGTCGGTCTCGCCCGCCCCTTTTGCGATCATGCGGCCGTCCTCAAAGCTCACAACGCTGTCGTTGTAACCGGTCACTGTGACACCGCTCGTACGCAGGGAGATGTCCTTGCCGTTGACGTACCGGTCGCGGAGGAATAATCTCACGTTCTCCTTATCTCCCACCGCCATTACGTAGAGGTCCTTTTCGGTGCGGATCATCGTCCATTCCTGCCAGCCGTAGCGCTCCGTCTCGCGTGTTATTCCTATGCCCGAGCCGGATTTTGCAAGCTCCGCTTCTATATCGTTTTTGTCGGAGTGCTCAAGAGTTATCGTATGGATCCTGGTATTCCACGCCGCCCAGCCCGAATCGCCGTAGGCGTATAAGAGGCGCAGACGGTCTTTGTCCTCGCTCAGTTTTATATGACCGTTCGGACGGGAGGAAAGCCCGAGCCCGAAGGGAGATACGCAGACGTGTTCGCGTACGGCGTCCGCAAGCTTAAAGCTTTTGCCGTCCGCGGATTCGTATACGGTTATATAGCCGCCGTCGGCTTTGGCAACGCCTATGAATTTGCCCCAATCCTCAACGTACTTGATATCAAGCGAATCGGTAGACTTCACCATGATCGCGCCGTGATACTGAAGCGTGCCGGGCCAGTTCCCGTTTTTCGCGTCCGCGGTGGCAAGCATAAGATATGCCTTCATGGGAGTTGAGTAGGTGTAGTATATATACAGAGTACCGTTCAGCTCCACGAAAGAGGGCTCGCCGATGCCCCAGTACCCGTAGGACTGCTCGAAGTATATCATGGGAGAAGGCGCGCCGCCCCAGCCCGAGCCGTTCCATTTTTCAAAGGGACCGTCGGGATTTTCAGAACGGGCGACAAAGATATTGTTGCAGTATCCGCCGTCGTTCAGCGTTGAGGTGTAGCCTATATAGTAGTATCCGTTAAAATATATAGCGCCGGGGTCGCAGCAGGAGTAGTGGTCAAGGCTGTCGGGCGTCGGATAGACGACTATCTTTTCAGCTGACCACGTTTTTCCGTCGTCCTCGGAGCTTCTGTAAGTGATGCGGTCCCACTCGCCGCTGTCGCCGCCCGATGCAAAGTATGCGTCAACGTGTCCGTCGTCGCGGTAGATATATGAAGGTCCGTACCGCCAGCCGCCGTTGCCGTTGCCGGGGAGCTGATAAATGTCGCAGCCGTCGTCGATAAGCGTCAGATCAGCGACCTTGGAGTTATCCGCCTCAACTATCTCAATGCGGCTGTTTTCAAAGTAGTCGTCGGATTTGATCTCATCTGTTGTCGCTGTTGTGGTCTCTTCCGTATCAGCCTCCGTAAGCTCACCGGTCAGAGCGCTTGTCACATCTCCGGTGGTGTTTTCAGTCGTATCGGACGTGCCGACACAGCCGAACAGCAAAAAGACCGAAAGGCAGAGAAGAAGAATAATCGTCAGTCGTTTCATAAAAAAAGTCCTTTCTGTGTTAAGTGTTATCGGTATTATACCACGGAAATGATAGGTTTGTCAAGTATTGACAAAAAAACGATATAGCATTTGTGCTCCCAAAAAAAGAACACAAAAAAAATAAAAATGCCCGGATGAGCATTTTTATTTTTTATCGGAATGACAGGATTCGGTCTCGCGCCTCGACGGCGCTCGGTCTTCCGCGGCTCTTGACCGTCCCCCGG
>CADBSB010000088.1 GCA_902797235.1 uncultured Ruminococcus sp.
CCCGACCTTGCCAAAATGGGACTTGAGGTCGTAACGTTCAACATTCAGGACATCCAGGACGCGGTCGACAACTGCGGCAGCCGTCACGGCGTTGTCGAGGCGATAGGCGTTCAGAGAGAAATGGAAGTAAAGCGCGACGCGGAAGAGGCGAGAGCCGTTGCAATGCGCGATATCGAGGTCGCAAAAGCCAACGCCGAAAGAGAAACGGCAGAGAAGCGCGCGGAAGCGGAGAAGCTCACCGCTGAAGCGAACACCGCTCTGGCGCTCCGTCAGGCGGAACTGAAAGCTCAGGCAGACAAAGCGAAGGCGGACGCGGAGGCCGCGGGTAAAATCCAGATCCAGATCCAGGAAAAGATAAGAAAGCAGGCTGAGGCGGACGTTGCGATCGCCGCACAGGAAAAAGAGATCCTCCGTGCCGAAAAGGAAGCGGAGGTAAAGCAGAGACAGCTTGACGCGGAGGTCAGAAAGAAAGCCGACGCTGACAAATATCAGGCTGAAAAGAGAGCGGAAGCCGAAAAGTACGCGCAGGAGCAGAGAGCCGCGGCGCTTAAAGTACAGCGCCAGCTCGAAGCGGAGGCGAAGCTCATAGAGGTGCAGAGAGAAGCCGAAGCGAAGAAGGTAGCGGCGGAAGCGATGCTCTTTGAGGCTGAGAAGAGAGCCGAGGGTATCCGCCAGGTCGGTGAAGCCGAGGCGGCGGCTATCCAGGCGAAAGCGCTTGCGGAAGCCGAGGGTATCGACAAGAAAGCCGAGGCTATGAAAAAGTACGGCGAAGCCGCGGTCATTGAAATGGTCATGAACGCTTTGCCGGAGATCGCAAGGAACGTTGCGGAGCCGCTTTCCAAGGTCGACAAGATCACGATGTACGGCGAAGGAAACAGCGCAAAGCTGGTTGGCGATATAGTCAACTCCACGACGCAGATCACAAACGGCATAACCGAGGGCATGGGTATAGATCTGAAGACGCTTCTTCTCGGAATGCTCGGCGGCAAGCTCGCGGGCTCGCAGGTAGAGGTCAAACTCCCCGACAATAAAGATAAAGAATGACGTAAAAAAATCAGGGATGCTGTAAAAGGCATCCCTGATGATATGCAGTAAAAAGCCGTAAAAGGACGTTATTATATGGATATTTCCGGTATAGACAATCTGGGCATAGACCGCGTAATAAGGCGGAAAACCGCCGATATAATAGTAGATACAGACAAAGTCCTGCTCGTTTAAGACAGAAGGATAATTTTGCATCTTTGAAACTTCAAAAGAAGCTCGGATTTGTACAGTCCGAAAATCTGATATTCTGGATGGTGAAATAAATATGGAGAAAGAAAAAATAACGGAACTGTTTGAAAAATACTGCGATAAACTCCGTATAACGCCCGCGTGGGACGTTAAGCTGGAGCTTACGGATGATCCGGAATGGAGAAAAACGGGCGACTTTAAGATAGATTGCGACGACAGAAAAGCGATACTGTTGTTAAACGTTGGTAATCCGAAGCAGGAAAATCTTGAAGAGGTAATAGTGCACGAGCTGATGCATATAAAAATGTATCCGCTCGACCAGGTGACGGAATCGCTTATCGCAAGCAATTTTGAAGAAGGCACGCCCGGATACGAATTTGCGTACCGCCAGTTTTTCACAACGCTTGAACAGACTGTCGAAGAGCTGACGAAATGCTTTCTTTTTGAATTCGGAGAGGATAAGACCTTATCTTTCGGCCGCTGTGATAAAACAAAGTCTTTCAACGATTTGTACGAGGGCTTAAATAATATAGAATAGGCGAGAGTATGAAAATAATAAAATACACAGAAAAAGAAATACCGGACGTTCTGGATTTTGAAAAAAGACTGCGTGATGAGGAGGACGTCTGGGGCTGGGAGATAGACGACGAATATATAAAAAGCGTAAAAGCAAGCTTTCACGACGGCAGATTCAACGACACAGTTTCACTTTTGGCGTACGATAACGAAAAGATCGTCGGCAGGATAGACGCCTGTATCTTGCCGTCGCGCTTTGACGGCAGCGTTAAGGCGTACCTTGACTGGATATGCGTGGTAAAAAGCAGCCGTCACAAGGGCGTCGCGCAGGCTCTTTTGTCGGAGCTTAAAAACAAATTGAAAGAAAAAGGAATAGATACGATAATAGCGCTGACCGCAAGTAACGACGAGGCGCAGAGGTTTTACAAATCAATACCGGATTCCGAAATGCACGATACGGGCATTTGGATAAACATAAAATAAGAAAAATACTATGATAACGATAAAGAAAATGGAGACGGACGACGAGATAAGAGGCAAGGGCTACGTCCACTATAAAGCGTGGCAACAGGCGTATACCGGGCTTGTAGATCAAAGCTGTCTTGATAAGATGTCGGTCGAAAAATGCGTTGAAATAGCTTATAAGTGGCCCGACAATCTGCTCGTCGCAAAGGACGGCGAGCGCGTCGTAGGATTTGTCGGTTACGGCGACTGCAGAAACGACGATATAAAAGACGCGGGTGAGGTATTTGCAATATACGTTTTAGCCGAATATTACGGCAAAGGCGTCGGACGCGCGCTCATGGACGCAGCGCTTGATCTTTTGCCGCAAGACCGCGTCGCCGTATGGGTACTGCAAGGCAACAAAAGGGCTATCCGGTTTTATGAAAAATGCGGTTTTAGATCCGACGGGAAAAGCGATACGAAGATCCTCGCCTCACCGATAACGGAAATTCGCATGGTTTTAAAGAGAGGAGAGAAATAAAATGAGAAATGAAGGCGATCTTAAAGGCATAATCATATTTCTTATCGTATTTGCCGCAGCGGTTGCGGCGTACGTGGTGTTTTCTGTTGCGCAGTCAAAGATACTTAAAAAAGCCGGTCTGCCCGGCTGGATGGGCTTTGTGCCGTACTTGTCGACCGTAAAGCTTTTCGATATTTGCTGGGAAGTGAAATACGGGCTGATAACGCTTATAATACTTACGTTTTCATCCTTCTTCTCGTTTTTGTTCTTCGGCATACCGACGGCTATAATGAACGTCTATTCCGTTGTCTTATACGTTAATATGTGCTTAAGACTTGCAAAATCGTTCGGTAAAAGCGGCGGATTTGCCGCGGGACTGATAATTTTGCCGTTCGTGTTCCTTATGATACTCGGATTTGATAAATCTGAGTATTTGGGTAAAAAGAGTTTAGGCAAAGAAGACTAAAAACCGCATAAAAAAATCGCCCCGCGATCGCGGAGCGGTTTTTTGTTTATGCGTCAGTTGATTTCGATCTTGCGGCTCTGCGGGATCTCCTCTTTCTTCTTCGGAAGAGTGAGTGTGAGAACGCCGTTTTCATGCTTTGCGGTTATTGCCGTCGCCTCGACCTCGGAGATGTTGAAGCTTCTCGACACGGAGCCGTAATAGCGCTCACGTCTGATATAGCCGTTCTTTTCCTCCTCGTTGTTTTCGGTATGCTTCTCGGCGGAGATCGTAAGGATATCGTCCTTTACGTCGACGTTTATTTCCTCTTTCTTGTAGCCCGGAAGCTCCGCGTCTATAACGTACGCGTCGCCCGTGTCTCTTATATCGGTCTTGATGCCGACGTTGTTCTCGTCATTGAATAACGCTTTCTGCATGGTCCTGAACTCCTTGAAAGGATCGTAACCGTTTTTCTTGTATGTTGTAATTCCGTACATAATTAATTCCTCCTTTTTGTTTGGGAAATTTCTTTCCCTTTTGTTTGACTATATGATACACCGCAATTGTTAAGTACGCAACATAAATTTATTTCAAAATTGTAAAAACTGGCACTAACACATAAAGAGTGCTAAATATATTTTGAAAAATTCCGTAGAAACGGGGCAAAATTAAGCACACGCGAAAGATATTTGTGTATTTACGTCGAATGTTAGCACATTAAGGCGGCGACGGTGAATATGGAATAAAGCGTTATTTTGTAGGGGAGGGGTTTCCCCTCCCGCGTTTTCGGGTCATGAAAAACGCATTTGGGCGGGTCGTCGTGGGCGCCGACCCCTACGGTTTTCTTATCATCATTTATTCTTTTTTCATATCATATTATCGTAGTTCAAAAAATTGGAGTGAAGGATAATATGGACTTTTTCATGCGTCTGCACCCCGTTTTACAGGGGCTTTTGGCGACGCTTTTTACGTACGCCGTGACGGCTCTCGGCGCCGCGATCGTATTTTTTATAAAGAAAGTAAACAGAACGCTGATCGACCTCATGCTCGGCTTCGCGGCGGGCGTTATGATAGCCGCCTGCTTCTGGTCGCTTTTACAGCCGTCGGTCGAATTGTCACTTGCCCTCGGCTATAACGCCTGGCTTATAAACGCTTTGGGATTTTTATGCGGCGGGGCGTTCGTAATGCTTGCCGATCTGTTGATGTCAAAGGCAAAGATGTTCAATTCCGCCGACAGTAAATTCAAGCGCACCGCGCTTTTTGCCGCGGCGGTGACGATGCACAATATACCGGAGGGGCTTGCCGTCGGCGTTGCGTTCGGCTCTATACCGCTCGGCGCGTCGGCGACCGGGGCGATAATGCTCGCGCTCGGCATAGGCTTGCAGAATTTCCCCGAGGGCCTGTGCGTTTCAATGCCCTTGTATCTGTCCGGAAAAAGCAAGGCTAAAAGCTTTTTCGCGGGGCAGGCGTCGGGTCTTGTGGAGCCCGTCGCCGGCGTTCTCGGCGCGCTTTTCGCCGTAGCCGCAAAGTCTTTATTGCCGCTCGCGCTTTCATTTTCCGCGGGCGCTATGATCGCCGTGGTATGCGCGGAGATAGTGCCGGAGGCTTTTGAGGCGGGCAAAAGACCGGCTCAGATAGGCATCCTTATAGGCTTTACCGTCATGATGATCCTCGATATAGCTTTGGGGTAGTCACTTGTGATGTTGAAAATTTAATAATATTATTATATAATGTAAAAAAACAAGGAGGTATGATATGGCAAACTATAAAAAGCTCGTTTTGCTTCATTCAAACGATATGCACGGCGATTTTTTGTCGGAGGAAGGCAGCGAAAAGCTGATAGGCGGCGTCTCGCTCCTTTCCGGTTACATAAACAAGGTGCGTGAGGAGGAGCCGAACACGCTCTACTGCATAGCCGGCGATATGTTCCGCGGCTCCGTTATAGACTCCGAATATCAGGGCATTTCGACTATTGAAATAATGAATATGCTTTCGCCCGACGTTGTGACGATAGGCAACCACGAAACGGATTACGGTCTGTCGCATCTTTTGTTCCTTGAAAAATGCGCCAAATTCCCGATAATAAACGCAAACCTTTATATCAAGACGAATCACGCGCGTCTCTTCAAGCCGCACACGATACTTGAGGTGGACGGTATGAAGATACTGTTCATCGGTATTCTGACGGAAGAGGTGCTTGCGCAGACGAAGAACGACGGTATAATCGGATCGTTCGTAAATATCGAGGAAGCCGCGGCGGAGGTCGGCAAGATATGCAACACCTATAACGCCACGGATATAGATTTCACGGTGCTTTTGACGCATATCGGCTTTGAGGAGGATAAGATCCTCGCGTCAAAGCTCGATCCGGCGTGGGGCGTTGACGTTATAATCGGCGGACATTCGCACACGCTTATAGATAAACCGGCGTACGTCAATAATACGCTCATAGTGCAGGCGGGCACGGGCACGGACCAGATAGGCAGATTTGACCTTATGATAGATACGGATACGAACAGTGTCGCAAGCTACAAATGGGAGTGCATACCGATAGATTCGGAGCACTGTCCGCGTGACGAGGAGCTTGAGGGGCTTTTGATGCAGTACAAGTCGAAAACCGACCAGAAGTACGGCAGAGTAGTGACGAGATTCAATAAAAAACTCACGCATCCGTCAAGGATCCGTGAAACGGAATTAGGCGATCTGTTTGCGGACGTGCTGAAAAAGAGCCTTAACGTCGATATAATGCTGTTAGGCTCGGGCAGCATACGCTGCGAGGAATTGGGCCCGATCCTCATGTATTCCGACCTCTGTGAGGCGTTCCCGTACGACGACGAGGTATATATGCTGACGGTAACGGGCGCACAGCTCAAAAAAATGATAAAGTATATGCTCCGCGACGAGGTGTGGGAGGGCGCACACTGCGAATTCTATCAGTTCTCGGTCGGCGTTCAGGTCATATATTCAAGAGAACAGCATGAATTCATAACGTTCAGCTTCAACGGAAACCCCGTGGAGGATGCGAAGGAATATACGATAGCGCTGCAGAGATTCCATTATCTCAATACCGAAATAGGCTTCGGCGTACCGCTGGAAGAGCTTACCAAAATACACAACGCAAGGATAATCGCAACGTCGTGCAGAGAGATACTCGACGAGTATCTGTCTTCACATCAGAGAATAGAACAGAAGCTTGAAAACAGGCTCGTAGTGATTTAAGGAGAGTGAAAAATGAGGAAGTTTATAGTTGATACCGATACCGCGTCGGACGACGCAGCCGCTTTGATGATCGCGGCGTTCACACCCGAAATAGACCTTTTAGGCGTCACCGTGGTCGCCGGAAACGTCGGCGTAAGGCAGGCGGCGGATAACGCCCTGATGACGCTTGAAGCGTGCGGATGCGGCGCCCCCGTTTACGTCGGCGCGGCAAGACCGCTTATAAAGGAAAGAAAAGAAACGATCTCCGTCCACGGCAAGGACGGCATGGGCGACCGCGGAATAATCCATCCGACGAGAAAGCAGGAGGATAAAAGAGCGGTGGAATTCATACTTGAAACCGTTGCAAAGAATCCCGACGAAGTCGAGCTCGTCGTCCTCGGCCCCGCCACGAATATCGCGCTCGCGATTATGGAGGACAGGGAAGTGATGAAGCGCGTCAAGCATATATGGACTATGGGCACGCCCGGCTTCGGCTCCGGAAACGCGACGCCCGTCGCGGAATTCAACGTGTTCATCGACGCGGAGGCGTACGGCGTAATGCTCGACCTCGGCGTGCCGACGACGGTCATAGGCTTTGATATGTGTGCGGGCGAAATTGGTCTTGACGAGGCGGAGCTTCTGGCGCTGTCAAAGGGCAACGAGGCGGGAAAATTCCTGGAGCAGGCGACAAAGGTGCTGCTGCAGTTCAACTTTGACACGCGCGGCGTCCACATGGTCGACCTTCCCGACGCGGTAGCCCTCGCCGCCGCCGTCTGGGACGATTACGTGCAGTCTACCTCAAAATGTCACTGCCACGTCTGCACGGAAAACAACGAGACGTACGGTCAGGTCATATTCTATCAGCAGGGCAGAACGTATGAATCCATGCCTAAGATAGACAACTACAACGCCGAGGTAGTCACCGCCGTCTCAGAGCGTACGTTTACGAAACGATTTATGAGTATGCTTTTGAAATGACGTTTCATAAGATAAAAGCTGTCAGCGCTTTATCGGATTTTCGCTTAAGCGTGCAGTTTTCCGAACGGAATAACATAAAAATGACGCGCACGGGGCGCGTCATTTTTGTATCGTTTTGAATTATTTGAGCTCTGCGAAGTATTTGATCGTTCTGACCATCTGGCTGGTGTAGGAGTTTTCGTTGTCGTACCACGAAACGACCTGTACCTGATACGTGTCGTCGTCTATCTTCGTCACCATCGTCTGGTTGGCGTCGAACAGAGAACCGTAGGTCATACCGATAACGTCGCTCGAAACGAGCTTCTCGGTGGTGTAACCGAAGGATTCGGAGGACTGAGCCTTCATAGCGGCGTTGATAGCCTCTTTGGTGACGTCCTTGCCCTTAACGACAGCTACGAGGATCGTGGTGGAGCCGGTAACTACCGGAACTCTCTGAGCGGAGCCGATAAGCTTGCCGTTGAGTTCGGGGATAACAAGACCGATAGCCTTGGCGGCGCCGGTGGAGTTAGGAACGATGTTGGCGGCGCCGGCGCGG
>CADBSB010000089.1 GCA_902797235.1 uncultured Ruminococcus sp.
GCTCTGTGCGCGCGGACGTCGACGTTCGATACGCTCATTTTAAGCTCCTTCGCTATCTGTTTACTGCTTTGACATATGTAATACTTGCGGAAAATGATATCCGAATCGGGCGGGCCGAGCAGCTTTATCTGCCCGACTACCGTATTCACAAGTTCCTTTTCCGCCGCCTCGTCCTCAACGCTGTACGTATCGGGTATCTCTATCATCCCGTCGTCGTCAAGCGGCAGGGCCGACATCTTATCCCGTGCCGCGTTTGAGGCGAGGTTTTTCGCCATAACACCGAGATACGTTTTAAGCGAGGACTTTTGCGGGTCGTACTTATCAAAGCTCTCTGAAAAACGAATGAACACGTCGCTCACACAGTCCTCTATTTCGGACGAATCGCATACTTCGCAAAGCCTGCTTCTGACTATCGCAAAAACAAAGCCCGTGTATTTTTTCAAAACCTGCTCCATACCCTTATTTTTATCGGAGCAAAGCAGTTTTATCAATGCGCCGTCTTCCATAGACTGTCTCCTTTTTTGAACCGATTCGCTATTATATACCCGGAATTTCAAAAAATCTTACGTTATAACAAAAATTTTCTTTTATCGGATCAAGTATATCACAAATGACCGCGATTTACAAGTGATTTTTTTCAAATCTTATTTTTCTCATACGGTTGATTACAGCTTTTAATTCCTGCTTTCGCGGCAGATCAAGAAAGCGCTCGGTCGTCGTGAAAAACGATGAGAAAACGCTGTCAAGCCCATCCTTTTCGATTTTCCCGTACAGCTCGTCGATCTTTTTCACTATATCGATCTTTCTGTCCGCGTTCGTTATTTCAAGCATACGGAGCATATACCCTAGCGCGTCGAGCTGGCGCTTCGATACGATGTTGTGAAGCCCGCGCACGTCGATCATCTCATCACCGATGATTATGAAGCCCATATCCGACACCTCGAGCCGCTCCGTGCCGCAGCCCTCGGGGTACGACGTAAATCCGTCGGAGTACAGCTCTCTTCTCTGCTCCCAGTCGGCTTTTTCGGGCGGGACTGACGCGGCTGACGGACAGAGTGATTTTGATTTTCCGGTCACGTCGCGTATCAGAAAATCCTCCATCATATAGACACGGTCGGCAACGGACAGATATTCGCCGCTTCCGCCTATGACGAGCACGGTAGACACGCCGAGCGCGTTGTAAAGCTCGCGCACCCTGTCGGTAAACGGCGTTATCGGCTCCTTCTCGATCAGCTTTTTCATGACGTTATCGCGTATCATAAAGTTCGTCGCGGACCTGTCCTCGTCGATCAGAAGCAGCTTCGCGCCAAATTCGACGGCTTCGGCGATATTCGCCGCCTGCGACGTGGAGCCGGACGCGCGCTCGGTCGAAAAATCGTGTGTATCGCCGCCGGGCAGCCACTTGATGAACGGCGAAATATTGACGTGCGACACGCTGCGCCCGTCCTCGGCGGAAATGCCGACGGCGGTGCCGTCCGTTATGCACAGCTCGCGCCCGTCGCCATGCACGTGGTCGTAGATGCCCGCGGATATGGCGTCAAGAAGCGTCGATTTGCCTGAATATCCGCCGCCGGTGATGACCGTGACGCCCCTCTTTATGCCCATTCCGCGCACGCCGCAGATCTCGATCTCGTCCTCCGGCTTCGATTTGAACGGTACGGCGCCCTCAAGCGGCTTGTCGGTTCCTTTCGAGCGCGGAAGGATACTGCCGTTTGCGACAAACGCGCAGTAGTTGCTGTTTTTCAGGTTTTCGCGTATCGCCGCCTGCTTTTCGGCAAGCTCCATAGCGGCGGAAAAACGGACTACGTCGAATTCAGATATGAATTTATCGACGGCGCCGGGAAGGTCGCGGCAAAGCATCTGTATCGCCTTTTTTATCTTGCGGTACGGAAGCTGGACCTGCATCCTGATACACAGACACGTTTTCGGCTTCGGCATCTTGTCGGGCGGCAAAAGGTAAACGGTCGTTCCCGAGCCGTATTCGTAGTCGCGCTGATCGCACACGGCGAAATACGACGTGTTCCTGCAAAGCACTTCCCCGCCGGGTTTGTGGATATAGTATTTGCCGTTTTCGTTGTCGGGTCGGAAACGGTTATACAGCTCCGCGTTCAGATCGTCGATGTACCGTCCGAATTCGCGCAGGCAAAAGTCCGCCGCGGCGTTCGTGTACGTTTCGATACGGAGCCGCTCGGTCGGGATCCGCCACGTGACGGTGGGTTTATCCTTTGCGAGCCTGTTCGTTTCGGTCAACTCGAACGAGCAATCTTCGTGCCAAAAGACAGGAACGTATTCTCTGTCGGGAGGCGGCTCGGTCGGGTAACCGTTTGCGGCGGTGTAGATCAGAAGCCGCTCGCCATCGTACATTTCCTTATAAGTCTTTGTGTCGTTTGGCATATTGTTCAAATAGTATCTGAGTCTTTTCAAATAGCAATTCTCTCCTGTTTCATTAAGTATTTCATCATACGGTATCATTATCAATACCGTCGGCTTGTCCTGTGCAAGCTTGTTCGTATGCGTGATCTCAAAACCGACGTCGCCTCTGTAATAAACCGGCACTTCGTCTGCAATTCCGGCGCCGCCGTATGACGGATCAATAAAAGTTATCCTCCCCTCGTACATTTCCTTGTAGGTCTTCGTGTCAGTCATCATGCTGTTTAAAAGCAGTTTCAGTCTCTTTATGGCAACACCCCCTTTAATGAAAAAACGCACCCGTCGGGTGCGAATACATCAAAAAAAGCACACCCTACACGGATGTGCTCATTTTCAAACCAAGCCTTTAAATACAAAAAGGCGATATATACGACATCCGTACTATACAGATTTTCATAACAATCGCCTCCTTTTCGGCTCAAATTTTCTTATCTCATAATACCACAAACTTCCCCGTTTGTCAATAGTTATGAGATAACTTTTTTCAAAAATATGAATATAAATATGCTTATTTTATCGAGTTTATCGTCAAAAAATATCTCTGTACTTGACAAAACACCGTTTCTCTGTTAAAATAATAATCGATATAAAGTTTAGAGCGGTAACACATAAGCGAAAGGATGTTATATATAATGTTACTTAGTGAAAAAGACTTCACATTTACTGTATTGAACCAACATCGAACCGACGGCAAGGTCGGAATCAGCGGAGAGATACTTTTAGCTGATAATGGGCGGGAAAAATACGCAGTAAAGCATCAAGATCCGTTTGATGCCGCCGTTGAGCTGATGGCGATAACGCTCGCCGAAAAACTCCGGCTTGACTGCACGCCTACCGCGCATCTGTTTTACCCGTCAGAAAGATTTCCGCATGCGATAGGTATTCAGTACCTGCCGGATTTGCATAAACCAACGTCAAAAGAAGGTATTATAAAATGCGTTATTCTAAACAGTTTGATAGCAAACGGCGATAAGTGCGAATATACCGAATCAAACGGCAAACGTTATACATTGGATTTCGGAGAAAGCTTTTGTTTTGATTATCATAATAAAACAGAGGAATTTCTAATACAATGCGGACTGGCACACACGGACAAAAAAGTCCGTGAAAAATTAATGCCGATAATTCAGGTTGATTACGAAAGATATATGCACAGTCTCGGTTATGTCAATGAGCCGAATTTCCTTGATACCGCAAATCTTTTGTGTGAATCATTGGGATTTGAAGGATTTACTAAAACAAAAATTCAAAACGAGTGGACGCGCGTATGGCGCAGATTGAGAAATCTAAATGAAGATGCGTTTATCTCTATGCGTACAGAACTCGCGGTTGTGTATGGAGACTTTTTTGCCAATTGCTGCTGGTCTTTTCTTCAAGGCTTGGTTAACACATTTGCACAGAACTAAAAAAGCATAGAATCAAAATATAATTTATTAATATAGCCACACGGGTTACGGTTGCCTTTTGGACTTCATGACTAATTGCCCACTTATCCGCCGTATGTGCCTTGGTATCAGATTTCTGTTCGTAGGGCTACGATTTTGCTATCCCTTCTTCTCACAAACCTTGGGAGTCGCTCTGGGGTTCGTCGGCAACTACGCCCCTCGTGGACTTTCACCACAGACTGACGGCGTGCCCGTCATACAAAAAAGCGGCGGGATTTGCTCCTGCCGCTTGCGATTTAATGAATAAAGAAAAAATGTAAGAAATTCGGATTTGCAGTTAACCGAATACAGTATGCCGATACTATATATATGAAAGCTTTCAAAAAGGAAATGAAAAGGTATGGAAAACAAACGCGCCTCACAACTGATATCGGATAACCTGAACAATATCTACGGTTACGCGTTCGCGCGCCTTTACGACAAGGACGACGTGGACGATCTGACACAGCAGATAGTATACGAGGTGTTGAGATCGGCTGACAGGATCAGAGATGACGAGGCTTTCTGGGGATTTTTGTGGAATGTCGCGGAAAATACGTTTCGCAAATTCATAAAACAAAAAGAACGTCGTAAATCGCTTTTGCCGCTGCTCGATGACGACGCGGCGGTCACCTTGCCGTCGCCCGAGGAGGAGCTCGCGGAGCTCGAGAGCAAAAACAATGAGCTTTCGCGTTTGCGGCGCGAGCTGTCCCTGCTCTCCAAAACTAACCGCGAAATTTGCCTTGCCTACTATTTCCAAAACAAAAGCTGCAAAGAAATTGCAGCAGAACAAAATCTGAGCCTTGAAATGGTAAAATATCACCTTTTCAAAACAAGGCAGTTATTGAAAGAAGGTATCGGTATGGAAAGAACCTACGGTGAAAAAAGCTACAATCCGGCAAAATTTGAATTTGTTACGATTTTTTCGGGTCAATTCAACCGCGAATACAGAAATCTGTTCAATCGCAAGCTGCCGGGCAATATCCTCCACAGCGCGTATTATACGCCTATGACTATACGCGAATTGTCACTTGAGCTCGGCGTTTCGTCGGTATATTTAGAAGACGAGGTCGCTTTGCTTGAAAAATATAAGCTGATCTCGGCGCTTCCGGGCGGCAAGTACCAGACAAATCTTGTGATTTTTACTTATGATTACACTTTGGAATTCTATTCTAA
>CADBSB010000090.1 GCA_902797235.1 uncultured Ruminococcus sp.
CCTTTGCCGCAGGCGCTTGAAAAAGCCGCGGGCAACGGCAAATTCGATCTGATAGTCCCGCCGCAGGCGATAGTAAAGGGCGACGCGTTCCGTTTAAGAGTTGCAAAGACAGAAAAGACGGACGGTAAAAACCTGGCATACTTACAAAACGGCGAAAACTATCTGTTCGCGCTCGTCTCGGACGACGTGAAGGAGGGCGACGATTACGGCTTCTCCATCCTGTACGACAAGATAACCGTAAGAGCCGACGGCGCCGACAAGGCCGCCCCGATAAGCGACGAGGTATCGCTCGAGGGCCGCTTCACAAAGAAGGAAACGCGCGAAAACGGTGAAAGAGTGCTTCACTTCTTCTACAATATCGGAAATTACTCTGTCGAGGCCGCTAAGGAAAACGGATATAAGATAAACTCGATAGACAAAGATCACTGCTACGACTATACTTACAGATACGTCGTTGACAGAGATAAGATACGCATAGTATCAGACGGTGAGGCGGGACTTGACGTCACGGTGAACGAAAAGCTCGATTACGGCTCTGTCTGCTACGCAAACGTAAAGACGGAGGACAATCAGTCGTTTTTGATAAAGGTCGACCGCGGCTTTGAAAAACAGAAGGCAAAGATCGCGTTCGACGGAGCCGACGTATCGGTATATTCCACAAGGATAGACATGAAGCTCTGCTGATGAAAAATCCCGGAACCGACGTACTGCTCGATCTTGAACCGAATTCAAAACCGTACTTACTGAAACGGATAATATCCGACGGTTTCGACACGGTTGTCGTATTTCTGCTCTTTATGCTCTTCTCCGCTCTGATATTCTCATCCCCTCTTGCAAGCACTTACAACACTCATTATAACAACTACAAAAAAGTGCAGGACGAGGTCGTGGCGGAATATGATAACGACGCGGAGGCGATAACCGAGAAGCTGAGGGGCGACAGGTACTTTCTCGATGAACAGTTCGCCGCAAATCTTCACTCGTATCTGTTGAAGCTGCTTGCTGGCTTCGTCGCGGAGGCGGCGGTGCTTCTGATAGTCCCGCTCATCTCACCGCTGAGAGGAACTCCCGGCAAGCTTATGACCGGCATAATGCCGTTCAGCGAAAAAAGGCAGACAAAGGCGACCAGACTGTCGATATTATTGAGATTCGTGTTCATATTCTTGATAGACAGCGCTTTCTTCTATCTCTTTACGGGTATATTCACGTTCATTCTCGTGCCCGTTCTGAGATTTATAGAGATCATTGTCAATAAAAAGAACAAAACGATCTTGGACGCATTGACCGGCGTTATGATCATAGAAAAATTATCATATAACGGAATAGATAAATAATTGGAGGAAAACCATGAAAAAGTTAATCGCATTATTACTTGTGCTGACGCTGACCGCCGTGATATTCGCGGGCTGCGGCTCAAAGGAAGAAAAGGTCATCCGCGTATGGGTCGGCGAGGAATCCGTTGAATTCTATCAGACCCTCTGCAATGAATACATAGCGGATCATCCCGATTTCGGCTACACCGTCGAGGTCAAGGGCATGGACACCGGTACGATAGCCGGTACGATAGCGACCGACCCGAAAGCCGCGGCTGACATTTACACGGCGGCGCACGACAATATAGGCAAGCTCGCATCAACGCAGTGCGCAAAGCCGATCGGCGACCAGTCGCTTATAGATCAGGTCCTTGCGGACAACCCCGAATCATTCCGAAACGTCATTTATTCGACCTTGAACGGAACAAAATACCTGTACGGCGTACCGTATATCTCACAGGCGCTTTTCCTCTACTACAACAAGGCGCTCGTAACGGAGGAACAGGCAAAGACGTTCGAGGGATTGAGAGAGGCCGCCAAAGCCGCCGGAACAAAGGCGATAACCGTAACGGGCGACGACGGATACAATATGTCCTTCGCTTTGCTTGCGACAAAGGTTTCCGATCACAGCACGACCGTAAAGATCTACGAGGGCGCGGATTCCGTATCCGGCGGATCAAAGGGCGTATCCAACTGCCAGGGCGACGATACCGTTGCGATCATGAGATGGCTGCAGGATTACGCCGCCGATGAAAACGGCTTCAAATGGGCTTCTCCCGACGGTTGGGACGCCGACCTTGATAAATCAAACAACGGCGTTCTCGCCGTAATAGGCGGCGCGTGGCACTACAACACGGCAAAGGCCGCTCTCGGAGAGACCAACCTCGGCATCGCGCTTATCCCGACGTTCACGCTGACCGAAAAATCGGTCGAGGGATTATCCGGCGTATCCGCCGGCGACGTTTACAGAGGCGGCACGTTCGCGGACTGCAAATGCTTCATGATAAACGCAAACTCCTCAAAGGAAAAATACGCCAAAGAGCAGGAGCTCATAAAATTCATGTCGAGCAAGGAAGCTCAGAATCGCTCCTACCTCGCCTGTCTGAACGTTCCCGCGTACGTGGGCGCTTCCGCTTACATAGAGCAGTGCTACAAGGACGGCAAGGTTACCGAGAGCCAGTACAACCTCGCGGCTATGCAGGTAAGCATGGCGGAATGGGGCATCCCGCAGCCGTTCATCACAGGTACGCTCAACTCCTACTTCTATTCCAAAAACGCTCCGTCGGTATTCCGCGCCATAATAGACAAGACCGCGTACCCGACGACGGGTGACACCATACTTTCCGAAACGGAATCCTTAGCCGGCGTAAGAAAGGCCCTGTATCTTGTTGAATATCTGTGGATGCACGGCACCGTGCCGAAGGAATTCCCGTCCGCTCTGCCGAGCCACGACTGATCCTTTAACGTAATTTACACAACCAAAGGATTTATTTGGAGGAAAACATGGCTGCTGATGTAAAACAAAGCCGTAATAAAAAACGTTCCGGTTTCTTTCGAAAAATCGGAGACGGCATTTCCGAATTCGGAAAAAGATTTACGGACGGATCGGTAGGTACCAAGCTTTCACACTTTATATTCGGAGCAGGCAGCTTTTACCACGGACAGATTGTCAAAGGGATCATATTCCTTGTGATACAGCTCGGCATACTCGCCGTTATGATCTTCTGCCCGTCGATAAACAACACCCCGTACGGGTGGAAAGCGCTTGTAAACCTGTCGCTTAAAAACGTCTCCGAGGGCGGCGTGTTCGACCCCGCCACCGGAGAAATGGCGGTAGGCTCCGACTGTAAGCTGATGATACTGTTCGGATTCGTCACTATCGCGCTCATATTCATATACTTCATCGTCTGGAATCTCAATATCGCGTCCTCCTACAAAGCGGACAACGATAAAAAGGTCGGCAAAAAGCCGACGACGTTCAAGGAGGACTGCAAAGAACTCTTAGACGGAAAATTCCACATCCTGATGCTCACGCCGACGTGCATAGCGGCGACGGCTTTCACGGTGCTGCCGACAATATTCATGATCGCGCTCGCGTTCACCACGTACAACCAGCAGGATATGAACAACTTAGGCACAAACCTGTTCAACTGGAACGGCTTGCAGAACTTCTCCTCCGTTTTCACGGGAGAGGGCTCTCTCGGCTTTGAGATAAAGAACAGATTTCTGCCGGTCCTCGGCTGGACGCTCATCTGGGCGGTGTTCGCAACGCTTACCTGCTATTTCGGCGGTATAATCTTAGCCCTGCTCATAAACAAAAAGGGCTTGAAGGGCAAGAAGGTCTTCCGTACGCTGTTCATCCTGACGATCGCCGTGCCGCAGTTCATATCGCTTCTTGCGGTAAGAAACCTGCTCGGCGAGTACGGACCTATCAACTCGCTTTTGCAAAGTATCGGGTGGATACAGGAGCCGATAGGATTTTTAGGGCTTAAAGCGACCGACAGCGAGATACTTGCAAAGGTGATGGTAATTATAATAAATATGTGGGTCGGTATACCTTATACGATGCTTATGACGTCGGGTATACTGATGAACATACCGTCCGATCTGTATGAGGCGGCGAGGGTCGACGGAACGTCCACGGTAAAGATGTTCTTCAAGATAACTTTGCCGTACGTAATATTCATCACGACGCCGTATCTGATTTCAAGCTTCGTCGGAAACATAAACTCCTTCAACTCGATCTACCTTCTGACGGGAGGAGGACCCACGTATCCCGGCTATCAGGCCGGCGGTACGGACCTGCTCGTAACGTGGCTGTATAAGGTCACGATAGACCAGGGTATGTATAACACCGGCGCGGTCATAGGTATATTCACGTTCCTTATCACCGCAACGATAACGCTTGTAACGTACAGGCGAAGCAAGGCGTACAATGAGGAGGATACTTTCCAATGAGCACTGATATTACAAAGAAAAAATATAAAAGTCAGAGCAAAAACCGCCGTATCAGCCTCGCGGTCACGTATACCATACTGGTCGTCATGGCGATCATCTGGCTCATTCCCCTCGTATGGATATTCTTATCCGCGTTTCGCTGCGAGTACCAGGACGGTACGTTCATCGGACGTGTAACGAGTGATTTCTTCCCGAAAGCCTTCGGCTTTGAAAACTTCAGAATGCTGTTCACGGAGAAATATTACGGCGTGGATCACGCGTTCTTACGCTGGATAGTAAACACGCTCATAATCTCTGTGATAGACTGCATAATCTCGACGTTCTTAGTGCTCTCCGTCGCCTACTGTATCGCAAAGCTCAAATTCAAGTTAAGAAAAGCTTTTATGAACATAACGATGATCTTAGGGCTTTTCCCCGGATTTATGAGCATGATAGCGATATACTTCTTACTGAAATCCATAGGTCTGTCGGGCAACCCGTCGCACCCGGAGCTGTCGCTCGTCGGCCTCGTCCTCGCATACAGTGCGGGCGCGGGCTTAGGCTTCCAGATAGCAAAAGGCTTCTTCGACGTCATACCGAACGCGCTTGTGGAGAGCGCCAAGCTTGACGGCTGCACGAACTTCAAGGTGTTCTGGAAGATAATTTTGCCGCTCGCAAAGCCGATAATCATATATCAGGCGCTGATGAGCTTCACGGGCCCCTGGATGGACTTCATATTCGCAAAGGTCATCATAGGCGCGGATAACGCGAAGTACTGGACGGTGTCCGTCGGACTTTACTCGATGCTTTTCGGAACACACCCCGATACGAACCTGTTCACACAGTTCGCCGCGGGCTGCGTGATAGTGGCGATACCGATCGTCACGCTGTTCATGTTCTTGCAGAAGTATTACGTGGAGGGCGTCACCGCCGGAGCGGTAAAAGGTTAACAGTCAAAAAGAGCTGCTTGCGGTATACTTCGTAAGGAAGTACACCGCAGCTAAATTCGCTTCGCGAGCTAAATTATGCTTCGCATAGCTAAATTCGCTCCGCGAGCTAAA
>CADBSB010000091.1 GCA_902797235.1 uncultured Ruminococcus sp.
GACGCGGACGGCTCCGAGACGTATAAGAGAGCAGAATTCGCGCTCAGCACCGATACTCTGAGCGGCTGCGCGTGGAAGGCTTTGAACGAGTACAGAAAGAGCACGTACGACAGCACGACCTCCGACACGGTCGCGGCAATAAAATACTACACCACCGCGGAAGCGAAAGGAACAGACACGGTGTCGTATTCCGCGGCTTTCACGGCTGCCGCGAAAAAGCAGCTTGAGCTTGCGGCGGCGGGCGGCGCGGAGATAATTGTTATCGCCGACGACGAATATACGAACGCTTACCTTGAAATTAAAGACACAACGAAGACCTTCGGCGAGATCACGTTCGTCATCCTCACCGTTCCCGGCTCCCGTGCCGCGACTGCCGTGTCGCTTAACGCGAAGACGACCGCAGTCGTTATCGATGAGGAGCAGTACGGTTATTTATTCGGTTATTACGCCGCGGAAAACGGATATAAGAAGATAGGCTACGCGGGCGCGGACAACGCGGCGTCGTCCGCTTTCATACTCGGTCTTAAAGCCGGCGCGGAGGCTTACGGCGGTGCGGAGGTCATCACTTCCCTTACCTCCTCCGGTCCTGTTGATAACATAGTGAAAGAAGACGTTGAAAAGGTCGCGAAGGACGCCGATATTCTTATAGGCGACAGCCTCACTATGTCTTATATAGCCGCGACGGGTAAGAAGTACGCGAGCATTTACAAGGATGAAAAGGCGGAGTTCTATATAAATATAAATTCCGATATTGTAATACCGAAGCTTACCGAAATTATAAACACCGCGCGTCAGTCGAACGCGGCGGCGGTCAAGCGCCTCGGCGCCGGCGACGGTATTTTCACCTACTCCAAAAACGACACTTTAATAGACGTTCCCGAGCTTTCGTTATCCAAAACGGACGCGGCATCGACCGACACACAATAATTTAAAGGATAAAACGGGCTGTCTTTTAGCGACAGCCCTTTAACGACCGATGATAACAGATTTAACGACGGGAAAACCGGGCAGGCTTATATTCGGCTTTACGATGCCGATGCTTGCGTCAGTCATATTCCAGCAGTTATATACGTTAGCCGACTTCATCATAGCGGGCAAATTCGTCAGCATCGACGCGCTCGCGGCTGTCGGCGTTTCCGGCATGGTGACGTTTTTGTTCATGGCGTTTGCAACCGGATCGAATATCGGTATATCCGTCGTTATCTCGCACCATTTCGGTGCAAAGGATTATGCAAAAACAAAAACGGCGGTATATACCGCTCTGATCTCAATGACGGCGATAGCGGCGGTCTTCACCGTTATCGGCCTTATAGTTTCATCTCCTTTGCTTGACGCGATGAACACGGACGCGGCGATAAAAGCGCCGGCGCTTGAATATCTTAACATCTACATTTTAGGGCTTGTGTTCCTGTTTTTATACAACGTATGCACGGGAGCGTTCTCCGCTCTCGGCGACTCTACCACACCGTTCATTTTCCTTGCGATCTCATCCGTATCGAATATAATACTCGATATACTTTTCGTTATCGTTTTCAATATGGGCGTGGCGGGCGTCGCGTGGGCGACGTTTATCTGCCAGGGCTTTGCCTCGGTCGCGGCGCTGACGGCGCTTTTGATACGGCTCATAAAGAAATTCGAGCCCGCGATTAAAGGCAAGCTCTTCTCTTTCGCGCTGTTCAAGGAGACGGCGAAGCTCGCCGTGCCGAGCATTTTACAGCAGTCCTTCGTTTCCGTAGGAAACATACTTATCATGGCGAAGGTCAACACGTTTGAAAACGATTTTGTGGCGGCTTACTCGTCGTGCATAAAGCTGAACACGTTCGTCATCAACTGCTGCATGACGATCGGAAACGCGGTCTCCTCCTACACGGCGCAGAATTTAGGCGCGAGAAAGACGGAGCGCGTAAAAGGCGGTTTCAGGAGCGGTCTGCTCATAGGCGAAGCGGTGGCGCTGCTTGCGATGATCGTATTCATGATATTCCCGAAGCCCGTTATATCTCTGTTTCTCGACACGTCGCACCCGGAAAACATACAGGGCGCGATAGAGGCGGGCCGCAATTTCATTTACATCGTCACGCCGTTTTACATTCTCATGACGCTGAAAATAACGTCCGACGCGGTCCTGCGCGGCGCGGGCGCGATGGCGGAATTCACCGCCGGTACGTTCACTTCCCTTTTCTTACGCGTTTTGCTCTCTCACGTTTTGGGCACGCTCATAGGTCAGGACGGCATATGGTGGGCGATCTCGATCGGCTGGGTCCTCCCATGCGCCATGTCGTATATCTTCTACAAAACGGGAACGTGGAAGAGGAAGATAAAGAAAATTCAGAATTAAGAATTATGGCGGCTCAACCGTCAGTTTGCGGAGCCGGTGTTCGCCTCATCCGTCACGGCAAAGCCGTGCCACCTTCCCCAACAGGGGAAGGCAAAAAATGCCCCGAAAGTTCGGGGGGATGGCGGGGGTTTGGGGGCGGATAAGGGGGGAGCGGGAGCCCCAAGCGCGCCGCGTTCCGCGGCGCACCGAATCGTCGGCGGCAGGGGTTCCCCGCGTGACACGGTCACGCGGGGGTTCCCGTAAGCCGAATATAACGTTCCGTACGGCGGAACATATAACTAAACACTGTAATAAAAAAACGGCGGGAGCAAGCCCCCGCCCTACGTTTCAATTTTTAGTTGATATATAAATCTTTCGATATAAACTCCGGCTCGCACGTGAGGTTTATATGCAGACGCTTTACGTATTCCTCCTCGCTCGGGGTGAGCATTTTGGTCGAATGTGCCTCGCAATGGTTGAGCTCGGGGAGCTTTTGCAGAGCGTACGCGACGGACGGGTTTGTCGCGGCGCAGATGCTCAGCGCTATCAGCGCCTCGTGTAAATTCAGCTTGCTCGCCTTTGAGCCTATCGAGCGCTTCATCGTCGTTATCGGCTCAAGTACTACGGGCGAGATAAGATGTATATCGTCGGCGATGCCCGACAGATATTTGATCGCGTTAATCATCGCGGCGGAGGCGGCGGAGATCATGGGCGAGGATTTGCCCGTTACTACGTGGCCGTCGCTCAGCTTTATCGCTACACAATGCAGACCGCCGGTCTTCTCCGCTTTATCAAGCGCGTACTGCACGACGTCTCTGTCCGTCTTGTTGGCGTTAAGCTCCTCCATCAAAGCCTCGCAGCGGAAAACGACGCTCTGGTCACAAAGGCCGTTTTTATAGTCGCAGGCGGCTTTGAAATACCTTCTTATGACCTCCTGCTTTGACGCTTCGCGGCACACGTCATCGTCACAGATGCAGAAGCCCGCCATGTTGACGCCCATATCGGTAGGCGATTTGTATATATCGTCGGTCGTGCCGGAGATCCTTGACAGTATCTTGCGGACCACGGGGAACGCCTCAACGTCTCTGTTATAGTTTACGGTCGTTATCCCGTACGCTTCAAGGTGGTACGGGTCGATCATATTGACGTCGGACAGATCGGCTGTCGCCGCCTCGTACGCTATGTTTATCGGGTGCTTTAAGGGCAAATTCCAGATCGGGAACGTCTCGAATTTAGCGTAACCGGCGTTTACTCCGCGCTTTCTTTCGTGATATATCTGAGATAAGCACGTCGCCAGCTTGCCCGAGCCGGGGCCCGGCGCGGTGACTACGACGAGCGGGCGCGTTGTGGGAACAAAATCGTTTGCGCCGTACCCGTTGTCGCTCGTTATGGTGTCTATATCGTTGGGGTAGCCTTTTATTACGCGGTGGATGAAGACGCGCTCTCCTCTGATCTCAAGCTTTTTCTTGAAGATCTCAGCCGACGGCTGGCCTACGTACTGCGTTATTACGACGGCGGAAACGTAAATGTCAAGCGAACGCAATGCGTCTATAAGACGGAGCACGTCCGTATCGTACGTTATGCCGTAATCGGCGCGTATCTTTTTGCGCTCTATGTCCGCGGCGTTGATGATAACGATTATTTCAAGCTGATCCTTCAGCTTTTTCAAAAGTCTGATCTTCGAGTCGGGTGCGAATCCAGGCAGAACTCTTGACGCGTGATAGTCGTCAAACAGCTTTCCGCCGAATTCAAGATAAAGCTTGTTGTCAAATCTGTTGATGCGCTCAAGGATCCTCTGAGACTGCATCTCAACGTATTTTTCATTGTCAAATCCGATTTTCATAAAGACACCCCTCTGAATCAATATCGTTACTATTATAATACATTTTCATCGATTTGTAAATAGGAAAAACTCAAAAAATAAATTTTTTTACAAAGAAAGGTCGTATTTTATGTTCAGACAAGCAAACTGGATCTGGTGCAAAAACGGACAAAGCCCGGATCTGTACGTAAATTTCATAAAGGAGTTTGAATCGGGCGAAAAAGCTACCTTGAAGATCGCCGCCGATTCAAATTATACCGTATATATAAACGGCAAGCTCGCCGCTTTCGGTCAGTACGCTGATTATCCCGATTTTAAGGTTTTTGATACCGTTGATATAAGCGAATTCATTAAGCCCGGCAAAAACACGTTTGCCGCGGTCGTCTGGTATTTCGGAGCGCCGTTTTTTACGTACAAGCCGGGAAACGCCGGGCTGATTTACGAAATAGAATCCGACGGTAAGATCGCCGCGAAAAGCGACGGGGAGACGTACAGCAGACGCGCGAAGGATTATATAAGCGGTATGTGCCACGCGATAAGCGGACAGCTCGGTTTTTCCTACCATTACGACTTTAAAGGCGCGACTGACTGGTTTGAGCCGGACGGTGAAAGGGACGGATTTGAGCCGAGCGTGACAGTTGACGGCATATCATACGATTTTACGCCCCGCCCGATAAAAAAGCTGATCATGCGCGAGCGCAAAGCGGCGAAAATGACGATGCAGGGCACGTTTGAATACCCCGAGGAGCGTGTGAACACGCAGACGGATATGCAGCACGCCGCGCTTTCGTTTTATTTTCCGCACGAGATCGGAAAAGGCACCACGTCCTTCCCGTTTGAATTTGAGGCGAAAAAGGATATATTTTTCATCGTTGACCTCGGCGCGGAGACGGCGGGCTTCCTCGATTTTGACATAACCGTACCGGAGGATGCCGATATGGAGGTCGGCTACGGCGAGCACCTTGTTGACGGGCGGTGCCGTACGTCCATACGCGATTTTACCGCGGATTTCAAGCTGAAAGCCGGAAGAAACGTGTTTTTGAACACCTTCCGCCGCTTCGGGTGCAGATATTTGCAGTTTTTCATACACACGAACAAGGCGCATATCGATTACGCGGGTCTGAGACCCACCGAATACCCGGTGAACATCAAAAAACCGGAGCTTTCAAACCTTTTGAGAAACACTATTTACGAGGTGTGCGAAAACACGCTTTTACAGTGTATGCACGAGCATTACGAGGACTGCCCGTGGCGCGAACAGTCGCTTTACACTATGGATTCACGCAATCAGATGCTTTGCGGCTATTACGCGTTCAAAGAGTACGAATTTCCGCGCGCGTGCTTGAAGTTAATATCGCTCGGTATGCGCGAGGACGGGATTTTATCGCTTTGCTACCCCGCGGGCGCGGATTATCCGATACCGTCGTTTTCGCTAATGTACTTTATACAGATGCGCGAATATATAGATTACAGCCGCGACAAGAGCCTTGCGAAAGAGGTATATCCGGTTTTACAGAGGTTGATGAAAACGTTTGTTGACAGGATCGGCGATAACGGTCTCTGCCGCAATTTTGAGGATAGCTCTGTCGGCGCAATATGGAACTTCTACGAATGGTCCGACACCATGACGGGCGGCGGAAAGGAATCTAAGACCGCGTACGAGGCGCCGCTGAACGCAGATCTATCGCTCGCGTTGCAAAACCTTGCGGCTATCTGCGCGTATATAGGCAAGGACGCGGACGGGATGAAATACGCGGAGACGGCGTATAAGATAAATCAGGCGATCAAAAAGAATTTCTATAACGAAAAAACAAAGCTTTTCAATTCA
The DNA here is from genome assembly GCA_902797235.1 of uncultured Ruminococcus sp. Lineage (GTDB taxonomy): Bacteria > Bacillota > Clostridia > Oscillospirales > CAG-272 > UBA1248. The sequence goes on from CADBSB010000091.1 coordinate 5,965, forward strand.
TTCGACAACAGAGATTTTGATAAATACAGCGTTTTAACGAACGCCCTTTGCCTGCTCTGCGGCGCGGCGGAGGACGTTGACAAGACCGTGATCTTACAGATACTTGAAAAGAACGGCGGTGAGGTCGACGGCGCGGCGGTCATACCGAACACGCTTTCAATGAATTCGTTCCGCTTTGACGCGCTTTTGAAGGTCGACGGCAAAAAGTATAAAGACGTGATATTGAACGAGCTTGACCGCGATTATCTGTATATGTTAAGATCCGGCGCGACGTCGTTCTGGGAGACGATAAACGGCGATTACGATTTCGGCTACGCCGGAAGCCTCTGCCACGGCTGGAGTGCCTTGCCGATTTACTACTATGAGATTTTGAACGGTTAAACAATTCGGAATTCTGAACTATTAACGGGAGGCTGTTATTTTGCCTCCCGTGTTTTCAATTATTTTCAAGCATATTTTCGATAAATATCCCGTACCCTTTCGTGGGGTCGTTGACTAAGACGTGGGTGACGGCGCCTATGAGCTTGCCGTCCTGCAGGATCGGGCTGCCGCTCATGCCCTGGACTATTCCGCCGGTCTTGCGGATAAGCTCCGGGTCCGTTACCTTTATTATAAAGTTCTTTGTTTTGCCGTCGTATGACAGTATTTTCGTTATCTTTGCGTTATACTCGCCGACGCCGCAGTCGTCGACCGTGCAGAGTATCGTAACGTCGCCCTCTTTAACCTTGTCCTTATACGCGATCTGCAAAAGTCTGCCCGCAAAAGCTTTATCGAGCCTGCCGAACACGCCCGCTTCCGAATTGCCGGTGAGGATTCCGCACGGATCTTTTTCAAAATAACCGCGCAGCTCCCCGGGCTCTCCGTTTTTGCCGCGCTTTACGCCCGTGATCTTCGCGTCGTACACTTCTCCGCTCTCAAACGGCAATAACTGCCCCGTTTCCGCGTCGCAGATACCGTGGCCGAGACCGCCGAAACCGTTTGAATCCGGTATTATATAAGTTATCGTACCTATACCGGCGGCGCTGTCTCTTACCCACATACCGGCCTTGTATTCTCCCGCTCTGTCGCACGCCGGGTAAAGCGTCGTTTCGTACTCGACCGATCCGCGTTTATATCTTATATCGAGCGCCTTTCCGGCGCCGTTTTTTATTATATCCGTAAACTGCTTTGCCGACGTTATCTTTTCACCGTCCGCTTCAAGTATAACGTCCTCCTCGCACAGTCCCGCGTCACGCCCCGGACATACGTCGCCGTAATCCGTCTCCACGGTGCCGAGGCCGGATATTATAACGCCCTTTGTTTTGAGCTTTACGCCGAAGCTCTGACCGCCCGCTATCACGTCCGTCTTTTTTAAAACGGAGACGGACACGTTTTTTACCGGTATGCCGAAAACGCTTACCGTCGCCGTATTACCGTCGCCGTAACCGTAGCTTGTAAAAGCGGGAGCGACCGGCGTCTCGCCCTCGATCACCGATATATTCCCGCCCGCCGCCATATCAGCCGCGCCCGCCGCTCCGAGCAGCAGGCAGACCGCGGCAAATACGGTACACAGCAGTTTTTTTGTTTTCCCTTTCATATCACAGCTCTCCCGAATTTATTATATCCGTTGCAGGCGAGCATATTCACCTGCCCGATTATGATTTGTTCTCTCTCATCATTTTATCCGATGAAAAAAGATGATATGTCGGGTTTATATGGTATAACTCGCTGACCGTGACAAATTCGTAACCTTGTGCTTTCAAATACGGTATTATTTCCCTCAAAACGTCAGGCGTGGGCGACGGCGGCGTTATATAATCGTGGAATAAGATTATCGAGCCATTTTTTATATTTGTTTTTATATTCTCTATTATTTTTTTCTTATCGGTATGCGCCCAGTCCCGTGTGTCTATATCCCAGAACACTTCCGTTTTGTTCATACCGCTTATCAGCGCGTCGATCTGCTTTCCGTGCCTGCCCTCGGGCGGGCGGAAAAGGGTGGGAGTTACGCCTGTAATATCATATATTATACCGTCCGCTTCCTTTATTTCCGCACTTATCTTTTCACGGTTTTTCTCGGTGATTTTTATGTGAGAATACGTGTGATTTCCTATCTCATGACCTAAATCGTACTCCGCGCGAAGCAGCTCCGGGTATCTTTCCGCGTTCTCCCCGACGACGAAAAAGGTGGCTTTCACGTCGTTTTCGTAAAGTATTTTTAAAATCTCCGCCGTGTATTTAGGGTGCGGTCCGTCGTCAAACGTGAGGGCGACGTATTTTTTGTTGTTTGCGGAGGCTGAAAACGGCAAAAGGAGCGAGAACAAAAGTATGATCGAAACCGCTTTTATCATAGCTCGTCAAGCGTACCGAAGCGGTAGCCCATTCTCTCCCATTCCGAAAGAAGTTGATCAAGTATGTCGGCGTTTGTTTTTGAGGTGGGGTGCAAAAGGATTATTTCTCCGTTATGGGTATTGTCAAGAATGAGCTTTACGGCGTACTCCTCTGACGGCTGTTTATCGTTGTTCCAGTCCGCGTAGGCGAAGCTCCAGAAGACCGTTTTATAACCGAGCTTTTCCATATTACATAGCAGATTTTTGCTTACCTTCCCCTCCGGCGGGCGGAAGAATTTCGGCATTTGCTTTCCCGTCAGCTCTCTGTACTCGTTTTCAAGCGCGGTCAGCTCCATACCGCATTCGTCAAGGCTCATATTCGTCATATTTTTATGATGCGCGGAGTGATTGCAGACCGTGTGGCCGTGCTCCGCCATTTTTACGATAAGCTCCGGGTTGCGCCTTATGATATTTTCAAGCACGAAAAACGCGCCCTTCGCGCCGTGTTTATCGAGCGTGTCGACGATCTTTTCCACGTTTCCGTTCTCATACCCCGCGTCAAAGGTGAGGTATATCACTTTTTCGTCCTTACCCAGATAATACGCGTCGTAATCGTCTATATACGATAAGCACGTATCGAGGCAGGGCCTGTTATGGTCTTTTTTTCTCATTATATAAAAATCGTTATACTCCGCCGAGGCGCAAAGCGACGTAAGCGACGCGGCGGACAGTATTACCGATAACGTTTTAATTATTTTTTTCATTTTGCTGTTCTCCTTTTTATATAGTATGCTGCAAAGCAAAACAAAAAAACGTGGTATAAATTTCAATATAAAATGCAATCTTTTTTTGTCTTTTACATAAAATACATAATAAACGAAAGGAGACAATATGGCAGAACAAAGCGGTTTTATACTTGTATCCGCAGTCACGGCGACGGGCTCCTACCCGCTTGAGGGCGCGGAGGTGATGATATCCGAGCTTACGGATAAGGGCGACACGGTGATCTACAGGTACATAACGGACGAAAGCGGGCAGACGCCGTTATCGGAGCTTGGGGCGCCGGACGTTGAAAATTCCCTCTCCCCCGACAGCGGAAAGCGCGGGTTTTCGCTATACAACGTGACGGTAAGATCGGACGGATTTTATCCGTTGTCGAGCCTTGACGTGCCTGTCTTCCCGGGGATCATATCAAGACAGCAGATGATACTGTCGCCCTATACACAGTCGGGCGTGAACGGCACGGATGAATTTACGCCGGACTGTAAGCCGTACCCGGGCGGCTGCGGCGATATATCGAAGGAGGGCGGAAATGAATGAGCTTTTGCCCGTGATACCCGAAAAGATAACCGTACATTTAGGCGGCTCATCCGACAAAAACGCCGACAACGTGACAGTGGATTTTCCGGATTATATAAAAAACTGCGCGAGCTGTGAGATATATCCGACGTGGCCCGACGCGTCAATCAGAGCGAATATCTACGCGATGATCTCGTTTGCCTTAAACAGAGTTTACACGCAGTATTACAGGGTGCGAAACCACGATTTTGACATAACGAACAACACCGCGGAGGATCAGTCCTATATAAGAGGCCACGCCGTTTTTGACGTAATAAACGACGTGGTGGATGAGATATTCAATTCGTATATCAAACGCGCGGGCAGCGTTGAGCCGCTTTTCGCCGCGTACTGTAACGGCACGACGTCGACGTGCAGGGGGCTTTCACAATGGGGCTCCGTAAGCCTCGCCGAGCAGGGCTATACGGCTTACGGGATACTGAAATACTACTACGGCGACAATATCGAGATCGTCGAAAACGCGCCGGTAGGCGATCTGCTCCTCGCCGAGCCGCCGATGCCGCTGCGCCTCGGGATCGCAGACGATACGGTGCGTTTCGTTGAGCTGCGACTTAACCGGATAGGCAAAAATTACCCCGCGATACCGAAGGTTTCTGAGGTTTCGATCGTCTTCACCGACGAGACGAAGGCGGCGGTAAAAGAATTCCAGCGTATTTTCGGTATGCCGGTTACGGGTGTGGTGGACAGAAGCACTTGGTACAGGATACAATTCATATATTCCGGCGTGAAGCGGCTGAACGAGGTTGAGAGCGAGGGCGTTTCGCTTGACGAGGTGTCCTTACAGCTGCCGACCGCGATATACGAGGGCGAGACCGGGATATACGTAAGCGTGCTGCAATATTATTTGCAGGCGGTGTCGATATACTACGCCGAGGTGCCGTCGATCGAGGTGGACGGCATATACGGGCCGAAGACCGCCGAGGCGGTCGCCGCGGTGCAGAACCTTTTCGGGCTTGAACAGACCGGCTCGGTCGACAGACAAACGCTTTTCGCGGTGTACGACATATATTTAGGCGTCGCGGACGTGATACGCGAAACGGACGTGACTACCGCCGCGCAGTACGGCGGACAGCTGCTCGCCGTAGGCTCGACGGGCGGCGACGTTTCGATATTGCAGTCGTATATAAACGTGCTGTCGGGCGTTTACGACACGATAACGCCGCCCGAGATAACGGGCACGTACGACGCCGCGACCGAGGCAGCGGTGTCCGAGATACAGCGCATATTCGGTATAACGGTGACGGGCATAACGGGGCCGATAACGTGGGACACGATAGCGTCCGAATACGAGCTTATAGCCGACGGCGACAGATTTACGAGCGGTCAGTACGGCGGCGATATTTACAACACGGAGGCGGGAGCATGAGAGACGAACAGAGCCGCGATTATATAAGGCAGTTCCAGAATTATTTATACAGCATATCGTTAAAGGACGCCTCCGTTCCGCGTATAGTGCCGGACGGCATTTACGGCAAAAAGACCAAAGCGGCGGTGACGGCGTACCAGCGCACGCGCGGACTTAAAGCGACGGGCGACGCGGATATGAAAACGTGGCAGGCGGTAAAGGACGAATACGAGCGTATTATAGCGGAATATTCGTCGCCCGCGCCGCTTTGCGTATTCCCGGGCTACGGCTATACGGTAAAGATAGGCGACAAAGGCGACGTGCCCGCGTTTATACAGATAATACTAAGGTGTTTATCGGGCGAATACGGCTTTACGGCGGCGGATAATATTTCGGGCGAATACTCGCAAAAGGACGCGGAGGAGATTAAGATCTTACAAAACATACACGGACTGCAAAAAACGGGGGAGGTAGATATATTCACGTGGAACTGCATTTGCTCCGACTACAATATGTTTTGTTCGCTTTGTGAATATAACGGCAGATAATTGCTTATAATCACACAAAAAAAGAGGTCATTTTATGAGGCGTTACACGGCTCTTTGCGAGACCGTACTTGACAAGGCAAAGGAAATATCCTTATCGTCCGCCTGCAATTTCACCGGGTCCGAGCACGTGCTTTTATCCATGCTGAAAACGAGCGGCTGTATAGCGAACAAACTGCTTACGGCGCGCGGCATTACGGCGTACAGCGTGGCCGCAATGATGCCGGAAATGACGGACCGCCGCTCCCGCATCGGCAGCGTTGATTTTACCGTGCGCATGGAGCATATACTCGAATCCGCGTCGGAGCAGGCTTACCGCCACGGCAGCGGCGAGATAGGGACGGAGCATATACTTCTTTCTATGGTATCGGAGGACGAATGCGTGGCGGCGCGGCTCATAACCGAGCATAACGTAAAGCTTTCCGAGATATTCTCCGACGTGACGGCCGTGATAGGCGCGCGGAGTTTGCAAAAAGGCAGAAAGCGGACAAAGGAGGCCGTTTATTTAAAGCAGTACGGCGTTGATCTGTGCGAAAAGTACGGCAAAAGCCGCCCGGTATGCTGCGGCAGGGACGCGGAATGCGAGAGCGTAATAAGGATCTTGTGCAGAAAGACCAAAAATAATCCGTGCCTTTTAGGCGAAGCGGGAGTGGGAAAAACGACCGTCGCGGCGGGCGTTGCGGCGATGATAGCGGAGGGGAACGTACCGGATATACTGAAAAACAAGACCGTCGTTTCCGTGGATATGGCGTCCGTCGTCGCCGGGGCGAAATACCGGGGAGATTTTGAAGAACGCTTCCGCGGCATAATAAGCGAGGCGGCGGAGCGCGGCGACGTGATACTTTTCATAGACGAGCTGCACACGGTAATGGGCGCGGGCGCGGCGGAGGGGGCGATAGACGCGTCCAACATGATGAAGCAGCCGCTCGGCTCGGGCGACATAACGGTGATAGGCGCGACGACTTTTTCCGAATACGAAAAATATATAGAATCGGACGCGGCGCTCTGCCGCCGTTTTCAGCCCGTGATTATTTCCGAGCCCGACGAAAAACTCGCTTATACGATGCTCTGCGGGATAAGGCCCTCGCTTGAAGCGCACCACGGCGTCAAGATAACGGACGGAGCGATAAAGGCGGCGATAGATCTTTCTCGGCACCTCATCAAAAACAGATACCTGCCCGACAAGGCGATAGACCTGCTTGACGAGGCGGCGGCGGACGTCTCCTTCCGAGCGGAGGGCAAGACCGTAGGTGAAGACGAAATAACGCGCGTTTTATATAAGAAAACCGGGTACGACAAAAAATCGCAAACGGAGGCGCTTACGGGGCTTGAAAGCAGACTTAACAAGCGGATAATCGGGCAAAATGCGGCGATAAGCGGTATTTGCAAAACCCTTATCCGCTCGTCGCTCGGGCTTTCGGAGACCAAAAAGCCGCGCGCGTCGTTTCTGTTCTACGGCGGCACTGGCGTCGGCAAAACCGAGACGTGCAGGGCTTTGTCCGAATATTTAGGGTACGGAAAAAACTCGCTCATACGCTTCGATATGTCGGAATACACGGAAAGGCATACGGTGTCAAAGCTCATCGGCTCGCCGCCCGGGTATATCGGCTACGGCGACGGAGGGCTATTGACCGAATGCGTGAGACGGCGGCCGGACTGCGTGATCTGCTTTGACGAGGCGGATAAGGCGCACCGCGATGTTTACGGTTTATTTTTGCAGATACTCGACGAGGGCGAGCTGACGGACAGCCGCGGCAGGCGCGTTGACTTTTCCGGCACGGTGATAATCTTCACCGCGAACGATATGAAGACGGGCGTGACAGTCTCGGGCTTCGGCAAAACGGATAAGCCGACGCGCAAAAACGGCATATTCACGCCGGAGCTGTGCAACAGGATAGACAGCTTTATCAAATTCGATACGCTCGACCGGGCGGCGCTGTCACTTATAATAAAGCGCAGGCTCGACGGTATCGGCAGGCTTTGCGGCGCGCGCGTTTTTTATGACGACGCCGTTTGCAAAGCGCTTGCCGACAAATGCGATATTTCATACGGCGCAAGAGAGGCGCTCCGCGCCGTTTCCGAATACGTTGAGGCGCCTTTGGCGGAGCTTTTGCTCAAAGGCGGCGGTACGGATATAAATATAGAAACAAACGGAAAAGATATTGCCCTTACAGCCGTCAAGGGTATTGACAAATCGCTTATTATGGAGTATAATTAGGACAATGAAAAAGAAAGGACGGAAATAGTAATGGAAATAACGAAAGAAACCATTATAGGCGACGTACTTGACTATGACCGTGAGACCGCGCAGTTCTTCTTTGAGATAGGGATGCACTGCCTCGGCTGCCCCGCTTCAAGAGGCGAATCCATAGAGGACGCGTGCATGGTACACGGAACCGACGCAGACGAGCTTGTAAAGAAACTCAACGACTTTTTAGCGTCCAAATAACAAAACCGCTCCGTTTTTTATCGGAGCTTTTGTTTTTACGGGAGAAAGACTATGAAAAAAGCGATTTCTTTTATTTTGATCTTATCATTTTTACTTCTTTTCGGCTGTGATAAAACGACCCCGCCCGACACTACGGACAACGCGGAAACCGTTATAATAACGACGGATGCGGAGACTGAGACGGACGCGGAGATCACGGATGTACCGAAATACAACGAATACGGAGAAAAAGCAATGAAACAGCTTGATATTTATTTTGATAACCCCGCGGATTTTCCGTTCTCTTTCAAATACAACGGTGAAAAAATAACGGGCTTCGGCGACGGATTTGAAATGGTGTCCGACGAAAGAGCCGAGGTTAGCGACGGCGAAAACCGCACCGTTTCATTTTTACACACATCAAGCGGCGCCGTTTTTGAAGTCAGGGCAAAATCGTACTATGCTTTTGACGCATGGGAGTGGACCGTTTACATAACGAACAAAAGCGAAAACACGACAAAAACGATAAGCGATATATCGGCGGTCGACGTTAAATTCGAGGGCGGATCGCCCGCGCTCAAAGGCATAAACGGAGATCTGGGCGATATGTACGCGCCGTATTCCGTTGACTTAACTAAAAAGACCGTCAAAAAGCAGTCCACGTCCGGAAGACCCACGCACGGCGAATTTCCGTATTTCAACCTTGAATACGGCGACGGCGGCGTTTTCCTCGCTGTCGGCTGGCCGGGCTGCTGGCGCGCGAATTTTGACGGCAAGAGCGGCACGGAAACGCATTATACCGCGGGGCAAAACAAAATAGCGGCGACGCTTTTGCCAAATGAGACGATACGCACGCCGCTCGTCACGTTTTTGCGCTACGACGGCCGCGACGAGGCGGAAAACATGAATCTGTGGCGCAGATGGTTCATCGGCTGCAATATGAAGAAGGACACGAAGGGCGAGGTCATTCAGCCCGTCGTCGGCTGGGGCTCGGTCGTCCAGGGTATGTCCACGCACGCGCTGAAGCGCACGATAAACTCGTATGTAAATCACGGCGTGAACCTCGATTATTTCTGGCTCGACGCCGGCTGGTACGTAAACGCGGACGGAAACACCTGCGGCTGGCCGGAAACGGGCACGTGGCAGATGAACACGACGCTTTTCCCGGACAAGTTCGCCGAGGTGTCCGATCTGATGCACGAAAACGGCGGAAAGACGCTATTGTGGTTTGAGCCGGAGGTCGTAAGGTGCAACAAGGACAAGTTCCTATCCGCAAATACCGATTTTAAGGAAGAATGGTTTTTAGGCACCGCGGCGGCGGGCAGCTGGCTTGAAGGTCAGCTTGTGGATCTGGGCAACCCGGAGCTTCGCGCGTGGCTGCTCGGCAGGATCTGCACGGTGCTTGACGAGGGCAAAATAGATATGTACCGCCAGGACTTCAACGTGGACCCCGCGCCGGTCTGGAAGGAATGCGACGGAAAAGGCAGATCGGGCATAACGGAAAACAAGTACGTTCAGGGCTATCTCGCGCTGTGGGACGCGCTGCTTGAAAGATACCCCGATATGACGATAGATTCCTGCGCGTCGGGCGGCGGCAGAAACGATCTTGAAACGCTGCGCCGCGCCGTGCCGCTCCACATAAGCGACTACTGGGACGGACAGAGCGGCAGATACGACGAAAGACAAGCCGTGCTTCTCTCGTTATCCGCGTGGATACCGTACTTCAAGCTACAGGTCAACTCTACCGAGGAGATAACGGAATACAGGCTCCGCTCCTGCATGGCGCCGTGGATAAACATGAACGTGCCGTCGATAAGCAAGCACACCCCGTGGGAGCTTGTGCGCGAAAAGGTCGCGGAATGGGAAAAGCTGTCCGAGCTGTTTTACGCCGACTTTTATCCGCTGACCGATTACAGCAAAAAAAACAGCGTGTGGCGCGCGTGGGAATACTACGATAAAACCACGAACGAGGGCGCTGTACTCGCGTTCAGAGCCGAAAAGTGCAAAACCGATACGGTGACGCTGAAGCTCCGCGTAAATACCGAACTTAACTACACCGTAAAGGACTGCAACGGGCTGATAGATTTGACGGTAAGCGGAAAAGATCTCTACGAAAACGGTCTTACCGTAAAGCTTGACAAGCCCGAATCGTCCGCTCTGATATTCATAAAAGGTCAATGACTATGAAAATAAGAAATATTATGATTGCCGCGGCGCTTGCGCTTGTTTTAACGCTTCCCTGCCTTGCCGCGAGCACGGGAGATAATATGAAGCTTATATATTTATCGGATATGGAATGGAAAAGCGCCTCGATTTATTCGGGCGCGAACAACGGAACTCCGACGCGCGACGAAAACGTGGCGGGCGAGGAGATATGGCTATACGAATCGTATTTTGAAAAGGGCGTATGCTTCCACGCGAATATGGGTAAGCTCGCGTATCTTGAAGTCAATATCGAAAACAAGGGCTTCAAAACTTTTCTGGCGTATCTCGGCACCGCGGAAAGCGAGCTTTACGACGTTTCGATGGCGTCTGTGCGCTTCACCTTCAAAGTCGACGGCAAGGTGATGCTTAAAACGGACGTGATCAGGCCGAACAAGCCGCCAGAGATGATAACGGTAGACGTTGACGGCGGCAGTATTCTGCGGATCGAAATGGACGACGGCGGCGACGGCATAAGCGGAGACTGGGGCTCGCTCGGCTACGCCGTGTTCTCAGACAGCTCCGACCCGGACGGGATAATAAAAGCCTTAACGAAAAAAGACGAGCAGACGACGGCGACGGAAACGGAAACAGAGACCGAAACCGAAACGGAAACCGAGACCGAAAAAATAACGGAAACGGAAGAGGTAACAGAGGCGCCGACCGAGACCGAGGCGGAAACGACAGACTGCGGTCTTCCGACAAAAGAAAACAAATTTCCCGTGATACCGGTTATAATCGGCGCGGCGGCGGTAGTATGCGCGGCGACGGTCATCGCAATAATCATCAAGAGGAGAAAGAAATGAAAAAGTATCTTTTGCCATTAAACTGTAAACCTTACAAGGCGAATCTGCACTGTCACAGTACGTTGTCGGACGGGCGGTTTGACGTATATAAGCTGAAAGAGATGTATAAATCGCGCGGATATTCGATCGTCGCGTTCTCCGACCATAACGTGCTTATCCCGCATCCCGAGCTGCGTGAGGACGGATTTATCCCCGTGACCGCGACGGAAATAGACGTAAACGACGGACACGGACGCTGCTATCACTTGAATTTCTTTTCGGAGGACAAGGATAAAAACGAGTTTCCGCCGATCGAGCGCGTTTACAGCGTTGAGGGGATTAACAAGATAATAAAGATCGGAAACGAAAACGGCTTTTTGTGCCAGTACAACCATCCGCGCTGGTCGTTCCAGAACGCGCCGGATTTCGTGGGCTTAAAGGGGCTTTGGAGCTTTGAGGTGTTCAACACCGGCTGTCAGGTAGAAATGGACGACGGCTGGGGCGATTACGAATACGAGGTGATCTGCCGCGACGGTCACGTTTACCCCGTAACGACCGCGACGGACGACAACCACAACGGCATGACGGACGATCCTGACAGCCCTTACTGCGATTCCTTCAAAGGCTGGACGACGATATTCGCGCCCGAGCTTACGTATGAGGCGATATTTGACGCGATGAAGCGCGGCGACTGCTACGCAACGACGGGACCGGAGATAAAGGCTCTGTACGTCAAAAACGATCGCGTGCACGTGGAATGCACACCGTGTGCGTATATCGGCATCCGATTTGAAACGCGCCGCCAGGACAGGGTCGCAAGCCTTGAGGACGACATAACCTCCGCGGACTTTGATATAAGCGGCGACTTTGACCACTTCCGCCTCATCATCCGCGATAAATACAATAACAAAGCTCTGACGAGAGCTTATACTAAAAAAGAGTTATAACTCCCTCAGTCAACTTCGTTGACAGCTCCCTCAAAGAGGGAGCCTATACAAAAAGAACTGCCGCGGCAGTTCTTTTTGTTATTATTATTTCTTGTACGTTATATCAGGTAAACAGTGCTCGAAGATCACGGCGTCAAAATCGGGCTCGGCTGATTTATCGTGCGCGGTCCAGGCGAATTTCATCGCGCCGAGGGCTTCACAGAGTTTGACGAGCGGCGATTTTTTGCCTATCCTGTGCGCTATGAAATGCGGTCGGGCGAGGAAGTTGAACAGGACGTTACCCAATATAAACGCGGCGGGCGCGGGTGCGGCGCCTTTAAAGTCCTTCGGGGACTGCGTCAGCTGGCCGCGCATGATATCAGAGGCGTGGAATCTGAACCACGAGACGATGAACGGATCGAAGCTTTCGATACAGTAATCGCCTTTGTATTGCAAAAGGATTTTAAGCGTTTTTTCGCAGAGTTCTTTTTTTCTTTTGCTTGTTTTAAGCTCTACGACCATGGGGACCGCGCCGTCAACGGCCGATAAAACGTCTGTGAAAAGCGGGATCTTTTCGTCACTTCCGAACAGTTTAAGGCTTTGAAGCATAGTTAAATCAAGACTGTCGACGCGGCACTCGCGACCGCAGGCGCGTTTTAGATCGTCGTCATGGAAAACGACGACGTGACCGTCCTTTGAAAGCTGTACGTCAAGCTCGATACCGTAACCGCGCTCAACGGCGCGCCTGAAAGCGTGAACAGAGTTTTCCGGTATCGACTGATCCTTTTCATACAGTCCGCGGTGAGCGATGTTTTTGCCGTAAAAGACGTCTTTTTTCTTCTTTTTCGCGTGACCGGGGAAAACGAGATAAACGGGTAAGGTTATTATAACTACCGCTAAAATTATCAAGACAGGCATATCAGTCTCCGTCTATCGCTTCAAGTCCGTGCGCGTTTTCCACCTTTTTGGCTTTGATGTTCTTGACAAGCGCGGTGAATACCATAAAGCTCAGAACGAGCATGACGGACGCGTATATAGGCAGCGCACGCCATGCGAGCGAGACCTTAAACACAAGTCCGAGAAGTACGGGCGTGATCGTCTGCGCCGACATACTCGCCGCGTAGTAGTAGCCCGTGAATTTTCCGATCTTTTTGAACGAACAGAGCTCTACGACCATCGGGAACGAGCAGTTATGCACGAGCGCCATGCCGTAGCCTCTTATGATACCGACGATATAGAGGATGAACGGGAACGAATATTCACCGTTTGCTCCCACTACCTTGCCCGTCGGCGCGGCGAAGCACATGAGCACAAGTCCGAGTACCGTAAAGCCGAGGCCGCAGGAGATAGTCCACTTACGCCCTATCTTGTCGGCTATCATACCCGCCGTCGCAAAACCGATAACGCTTGCAACGCCGCCGATGATAGTAAGTATCATCGTGTTGCTCGACGCGGAGTTTATATAGTATATAACGTAGTTTCCTATATAGGTGCCTATCGCGTTGTCGGCCATGAACCATAAAAATTCCGCGCCGAGTATTGCTAAAAGCATCCTCTTGTTCGCCTTTGACATTGGCGCGTCGTCGTCAACGGGGTTCTCTATCGCCGCCATTTCCTCACCGCGCGCAAGCTCGTCTTTCAGCTGTTCGGCTAATTTGTTCTCCTTTATAGTAGCAAATAAAACGAACGCGGATATTATCATAAGAACGGAGGCTATGATGAACGGGATCTCTATTATCCAGACCTTTCTCGCCTCGTCTTCAACGTTTATGTAGTTTGAAAGCGGCAGGAATATGCCGAGCACCGTTGCGAACGCGCCGCCGAAATAGCCCATTATGTTTATTATACCGTTCGCCTTTGCGCGCAGGGGCTTGGGCGTTATATCCGGCATAAGCGAAACGGCGGGGTTGCGGTACATCATCATGAATATAAGAACGATGACCATTATGGCGACCATGCCGACGATGTTGTTGTAATGGAAGAAAAGCGGTATGAACGGGAACGCGATGGCGGAGACCATAGTGCCGATGAGTATGAACGGCATACGCTTGCCTATCGGCGTTTTCGTTTTATCGGAAAGATTTCCGAATATCGGCAGAAGTATGAGCGCCGCCAGATTGTCGCACGCCATTATGATGCCGACTATCCATTGAACGTTCAATATCTTATCGGGCGCGCCCGCTTTAAGCTGTGCGGACGACAGATCGTACATCTGACGCGCGAAAATATCCGTTAAGAAGGTCGGGCACCACGAATCGTAGACCTGCCATAAAAGTAAAATACCGAAGAACGCGAAGCCGATAAGAAACGTGCGTTTTAAATTCAGCTTCAGTCCGCCTATGGTTTTTGTTGACATAGCCAAAGCTCCTTTGTACGTTTTTTTCTATTCTAACATAAAACAAAGGAAAAATCAATAGTTATTTTACAATAAGTCCTCCAGTACCTCAAAAAGCGCGCAGGGCGTCACGGTGTTTCTGCAAAGTATTGAGTATATGCGCCGCGCCTCGGACTGATCGGCGCTTATATCCGGCGCGAACTCACAGTCGAGCGTGTCGCCGTCCTTGAATTTTGAAACGAATATGCTGTAAGTATCGCCCCCGGTTCCGCGGTCAAAGCCTCTCAAAAGATAATACCGGATATCGATACTGCCGCCGATCCGCACCTTTGTTTCGCGTATGCTTTTGTATTTTCCGAATAGCCCCGATACGACTGATGAGCCGCCGCCCGGATAAGAAACGTCCATGATCCGACCCCTCAAACTGTTTTTTTGCCATCATATACCAAAAGTCCGTGTTTGTCAACACATTTTCGCAAATATTTACAAACTTTCGCTCGACATATATTTCACATTTCATTTACAAACGGAGCGTTTTCCCAAAAAAAACGCTCCGTTTTAAACAATAAACGACTATTTTAAACTATAACTATCAAAACTATCGGAAACATACGTTTTTAAAGAAACTGCGTCATATACACCGGTACGCAAAGCGTACCCTCATCCTTTGAAAGATCCTTTGTGTAAATAAGATACTTTTCCAATATACGGTGTGAGTACTTTTCAAAAAACTTATCCATTGAAACGTGCGTTTTATATCCCGATGATTTGACCTCAACGGGGCATATTTTATTCTTTCTTGCAAGAATAAAATCGATTTCATAATTGTGCCTTGACACTTCGTTGAAAAACGTGTAGTAAAACAGCTTGTTTCCGTTTGCGGCAAGCGTTTGCGCTACGGCGTTTTCATACAGATATCCGAGGTTTGTTCCGAGCTTGTCGTTCAACAATTTTTCGTATATGATGTTCTCCGTAAAATCGCGGTCCTTGAACATAAGCGTTACAAAAAGTCCGGTATCGCATAAAAACATCTTGAACGCGGAAAGATCCTCCGTTGCGGAAAGACCTACGTTCGGATCGTCCGCGTGGTATGAGATCAGGACCGTTTTTGAATTTTCCATCTCTGATATTATTTCCGGCAGTCTGTCAGATTTATTTTGTTTCAGAACGCTTATCGTCTGGTATCTCGACGCGCTTTTCGCAAGCTGAGCCGGGATCGCGTCGAACAGAACCGACGCTCTGCCGGACGGGTCAAACTTTCTGAAATCCTCTTCATAAAGCGAAAGTATCGTGCGCTTTACAAGATCGACTTTTTTAAAATTGTTTGTTTCTATATATTCGTTTACCGCCTGAGGCATACCGCCGACGAGCATATAAAGCCTGAAATCACGCATGAGGCGGCGGTTGAGCTGCTCTCCTACGGGCTTCTTTGATTCAAAGCACTGACGGATCAGCGGGATAGTGGTATTATCGCCGACAGCCCACAGAAATTCCTCATAGTCCATGGGATACATACCGAGCTTTTGTTCCTCGCTCGGGATCAGTATATCCTTGACGTTTTTCTTAATGGATATGAGCGAGCCGGTTTCAAGATAATCGTACCTGTTGTCTTTGACAAGCTGTTTTATCGCCTGTCTTGCCTTCGGATAAAGCTGCACCTCGTCGAATATTATGAGCGAGTTACGCTTAACAAGATCGACGCGGTACAAAAGCTGCAGTTGAAGAAAGAAATAATTAAGATCGGACATATCGTCAAACAGATCCTTTACGGCTTTGGGAGCGGCGGAAAAATCAATCAAAATATAGCTTTCATATTCGTTTTTCGCAAACTCCTCCGCAACTGTGGATTTACCGATACGCCTCGCTCCCTCTATCATCAACGCGGTTTTGCCCTGCGATTCATTTTTCCATTCGACAAGCTTATCGTAAATTTTTCTTTTAAACATAAATTCCTCCCGTCGCAATATTTTTTTCGGCAAAATCCGTTATAATCGCAAAATGTTTTTATATATTATACCACATAATCGCAAAATGTCAAGCGGCAGGCAGAAATTTTATAAAATTTCGGCTGATACGGAATAAAAAAGACCCGCCTCCGTTTTATGCGGAGGCGGGTCGGTTTTTGTGATTTTATATCGCTTTTACCGTTCGTTTTGATATTGTGTAGAAGTCGCCGCGCTTTATATCTTCTTTAAGCGCGAGTTTTACGGGCGTGTCGTCACAGAAGACGGCGAGGGATATATCGTACTCGCCCGCGGGAACGTCGCGCAGGTCGAGGTTTACGGATATGTTTTCGATCTCGTTTGAATCTATATGGTCTATATACTTATCCGTATCTATTATCTTCTCAAAGCCCTCTCCCGATATTCTGAATTTCAGTCTGTGCGGGTGGTAGGCCTTTGCCCAGCCTCTGTTTTCAAATGTGACGGAGACAATATTATGCGCGGAGGCGGTGAGCTCCGGCACGACGGCGGACGGGACGAAATACCAGTAGCCGAGGCGGTTTGCGCAGTATTCGGCTAAATATTTGTCGGACTGCAGAAACAGCTCCGGGTATCCGTGGAAGCCCGCGAACGTGGCGTGTGAGTTTTTCAAACACTCCACTATCGTTAAACCGTTTCTGTAAAAATGGTCGTACGTCGGGTGGATGTAGCTGTAATGCGCGAATTCTATCGACGTGGGCGCGTTTTTATACAGCTTTTTGAAAGCCCAGTCAGCGCGCATGGTGTCGTAGCCGTTTACGACCGAATAATAGTCGCAGCAGATCGAATCGTCCTGGACGCCGAGACCCCTCTCATACGCGTAATCGAGCACCGCCTGGCAGTCGCCCTTTTCGATACGGCTGACGACGTGGTCGTCGTTTATCATGACGTACTTGTCGGGGAAATATTTGAGGTTGAGCGATATGTGTTTGAGCACCGTTTCAAGCGGATATATCGTTCCGTCGCCCTCGACGGTGTGCCCCTCTCCCCACGTGCCGTAGGTGCCGACTATGACGTATTCTATCCTGTCGTCGTTATTGTATTTTTCTCCGACCTTTGATAAGAACTTTTCAAGCCTTTCAAGGAAGTACGGGTCGGAATAATCGGGCTGTATCGAGCGGTCGGGGATAGTGTAGCAGCGCATTCCCTTTTCAAACAGGTATTTCGGCGTTGCAAACTGCATATCGAGCGCGCACTCGTAGCAGCAGACGTTGAGCGCGAATTTATATCCGTGCTGTGACCACTCGTCCATTATATCGTCTAAAAACCTGAAGTCGTACACGTCCTCCGCGACCTCGGCGTCCGACCAGTCGAAGCGCAGGTACAGGTGGTTCATACCGGGGAATTCTTCCATATACTCGCCTTTTTTGACTCTGTCGCGGTAGGCGCCGTGTCTGTATCCGTTGTCTATAAAATGCCAGTACCAGCCCTTATGCGGGTTTTTTAAAACTGTTTTGTCATCCTCAAACGGTCTTAAATCGACAAATCCGTTGATCTTGCGAATGTCATCGAAATAGCCGCACGACGTCTGGCAGACCATGGGGTTCGGATTTACGGTCTCGTTCGGAAATTTCATACGCCCTCCTTAATAAAGCGATCTGTATAACGTATCGAGCACGTTTGTATCGGTTATCTTTTCGTTCGCTATCACGAGCAGTCCGTCCGTCGTTACCGTTACGGCCTTACCGCTCTTTTCCACCGGTGAATTCGCCTTAACGTATTTTACGCCGTAATGCTCGTACTCCTCCTCGCCCGTACAGTCAATACCCATATATTCAAGTATGTGAACGGGTAAGTAGAAATCGTGTCCGCTTGCCAAAAGCGTTGTGGTCGTGCTTGCGTCAAGTCTGACGGCTTTGCCGCCTATATAAGCGTTATATCCGTTTGCCTTGAAGACCGCCATATCCTCCGTCAGACACGCGGGCACAGCGTTCTTCGCCGATTCCGTCGTATATCTGTAACAGAAGCGGGCGTCCGGCGCGGCGTCGCCGTAATCCAGAAACTTCATTATATCGCCGTCCGATACGGAGTTGTCCGCCCATTTGAAATCAAAGCTCTTGCCGTTATAGCCTATGAGAGAGGCTTTGACCTTTATCTGCATCGTATTGCCTTTGACCTTGTATTCGGCAGAACCGACCTCCTCAAAGCTCCAGCCGTTTTTGAATTTCTCGACCGTCGCTTTGCCGTCCTTATCGGCTCTGTTTATTATATAGTCGAAGCCGTACCAGCCGTTTTCGTCGTTATCATCGGACTTGATGAACAGGTTCATCCAGTTGTCGCCTTCGCGTGCGGTTATATCTTCTCTGCACTCTACGTAGAAGTACAGATAATCGTTATCGGCGGAGACCTTTGCGGTCAGTATATCGTTTCTGCCGGTGTAGTTTTCATACGTCAGTTTTCCGACGTGGGAAACAAAGTTCCTCTGTGCCGTATCGCCGTAAACGTCGCGGTATTCAGGACCCACGGTGAACCACTCCACGTTATCGCCGTCAAGGTCTATACTCTTCTGCCCGAAAGCAGATTCGACGCTGCGCGAGCCCTTGTATTTTCTTACGTTTATAACGGTCTGATAATAATAGTTGTCGTTGAAGCCGCCCTTCATCGGTTCTATGTCGCGGGAGTATTCGGGGTTGAAGTTATCGACGTATATATTATGCTTCGGGTCGCTCTTGCTCGCCGTGCTTATATACTCCGCCGCCATTTCGTGACCTACCTCTTCCCAGCGGCCGCCCCACCATTCGTTCCAGCCGGTTATCATTATAAGCTCGGGGTCTCTCGATACGGCGTAATTGAAGCATTCCTCATAAGCGAGGCCCAGACCGCTCGTCTGCGGGTAAAGTCCGAAGCCCATGTTCCAGTCGCCCTCGGACAGATTTTTCGGCTCTCCCGTCTCCTTCGTGTAGCTTCTGCCGGCGTTCGTGCCGTATGAACCGTTTGCCCAGAAGCCGCACATTACCGCCATCTGTTCTATAACTCTGCCGTCGTCCGTCACGCGGTAGCCGGGTTTTTGTCTGTACATGGAAGCCCACGCCCAGCAGTCGTTTCCGCGCAGATCCTTATACCAGCTGCCCGATTCCGTCGCCCACGATATGCGGACGGTGAAGAAATCCTTCTGTTCGCTTGAAAGCTTGTATTCGCTGCCCGTGAACATTATAACGGGCTTGCCGAGCCATCTGAACCACAGATCCTCGTACAATCCCACGCTGTAAAGATCGTTCCAGATCGTTCCGAGCTCGTTTGCGTTTGAATCCTTTAAGATGAAGCAGACGTCGGGCGTTTTTAAGCCCTCTTTTCTCATTTTCGTCCAGACGCGCATCACGGCCTCGTAATTCTGCTTGTATAACGGGCCGTTCGTCGCGTCGAAGTACACGAAATCAACGCCGGCTTCCGACAGCATCGCGCCGTGCTTGCGTATGACCCACTCGTCGTTTGAGCAGTAATAGCCGAAATACGGCTCGCCCCAGTAGTGGACGTAACCGAGATCGCCGGAGGCGAGCGTTTTCCACAGCTGATCCATACCGCCCTTTTCATACGCCGCAGTATGGTCGTACAAGGGTCTTCCGTGATTTGACTGTTCGTGCCACAAAAAGTAGAATATACCGACCTTTTTGCCGTTCGGCGCCGTGTCGGATGATACGACGGCTCTGCCGACGTCGTCATACGCGACCCAGGTATCCGAGAATATATCCCTTGTGTTCTGCTTTATGCCGTCGTTCTCCTGCGGCTCAACGACCGCCGCGAGAAGCGTTGCGGTAAAGTGATCCGCCGTGACGTCGGATTTGGAATTGTGGTTCCAGAGATGAGCGTAGCCGCCCTTCATTACCTCTATGTTCAGCGTATCCTTGACGGACGGCCTTTCCGCGCCGGGCGCGTACATCTGTACGTTCTTGCCGTCTATCTTTATTATCGCTATTTCCTTTTTATCGGCGCCGCCGTAGACCGTTATTGTATTCGTAACGGGGTCGTCCTCGACGGTGACCGTTTCTCCCTTCGAAAAATCGAAATCCGTCTTCATATACGTCGTCTCGGGCCAGTCGTGCGTGCGAAGACCTATCTGACAGCTTCTCATGGCTATCCACACGCCGGAATGGACTGTCGGGTCCTGCGGCGCTTTTTCAAGGCGCAGACCGAAATAGCAGGTGAACCACGTATAATCGTTCTCACGCTCGCCGCATTTGAGATCGAACGTGTAGACCGTTTTTTCCGTATCGGACGCCGGGTAGGTCGGATATATGCCGGCGACTGCGTCCTTCGGGAACGTGATCTTGCTCTTGTTCGATTTTGCCGAAAGATAGAGGCTGAAACCGTTGTTCGAGGTGGACGCGTCCTTGAATTCGACCTTCGTCACCTTTGTGGTTATCTTCTCCTCGTAATCGTAGTCCGGCAGCTCGATCCTCGTTGTGCCGTTGTACTGCTGCTCGGGCGCGGGCACCGTTTCGGGCGCGTCAGTTTCCGTTATGACATCCGTTGACGTTTCGGTACCTATGGGCGCCGTGGTTTCAACGACGTTTTCGCCCGTGCACGCCGCGAGCGCCGAAAGAATAAACAAAGCGGATATGATAAGACAGACCGTTTTTTTCATACTTTTTTTCATCCTTTAATTTACTTTTTTTATATTAAATGATATAATAAAAGTGCATTTTTTCCGTTTCAGTCTTTCCAGACGAAACGGTAATTCAGATCGTATTCGCCGTTATCTATAAGTAAATTCTGCCCTGACATGGAGCGGTTTTTTAAGGTAAGGAACAGCACCCAGTCGGCGACCTCGTCCGCGGTCATCCATTTCTTCAACGGCGTTACGTCCATTATTTTCTGAAAGCACTCTTTGTCGTTCACCACCACGTCGTTCAACGGCGTATAAACGCCGCCCAGGCTTATGGCGTTAACGGTCACGCCGCGGGGCGCCAGGCGTATCGCCGTGTTTTTCATATATCCTATAAGCCCCGCTTTTGACGCGGAATATACGGGGAATTCCTGACCCGTCACAGCGGACGAGGAGGCGTTGAAAAGGACGGATTTCAGTTTTGCGTTTGATCTTATGTACTTTTCCGTCACGTTTATCGTGCCTTTCAGATTGTTTTCTATATCGTCCTCACTGTTCTGCAGGCCGGCGTTGTTGAAAAGCACCTCCGCGTCCGTTATATCGGGCAGCCTGTCCTTATATCTTATATCGGCTTTGAAATGCTTATAGTTTTCGCTCTCTATCACGCCGTCGTTTTTATCTATGCCATAGACGAAGTGACCTTCTGCTATATATCTTTCCGCCGCGCGCTTGCCGATGCCGCGCGAGGTGCCCGTTACTATTATCTTCATATCCCGTTTCTCCTTCTGTATTCTTCTCCCACGCCGTCCGCCTTCCACCTTTTCAGCACCGCGTAACCGAGCGGCGAGAAAAGCGCCTCCATAACAAGCTCAAGCAGCGCTCCGAGCAGCGAGCACGTAAAGCATTGGAGCAGGGTCCACGAAAAGCCGTCCCAGAATATGGGCGCGAAGAGCATGAACGTGAGCGTTGCGAACACGAAATTGTCAAAGAACTGGCCGATAAAGGTTGAAACGTAGCAGCGGCAGACGTAGGCGAGCTTTCCGTCCGGATTTTTTTTGAAAAGCGAGCCGACCGCACGGTTAAGAAAGTTGTTTATGACGGCCGATACGAGAAACGCGACGGTACTGCTTAACAGTATGAACCACGTACCGCCGATTATGCGGTTGAATTCCGAATAGTCCTCCGTCGTCGGGATTATGCTGACTATGAAATATATGAAGCATACGAGCAGATTCGTTAACATCGCAAAGACCGCGAGCTTTGTCGCCGCCTTCGGTCCGAAAGCCTTTGTAACTATGTCCATGCACAAAAATGACAGCCATGATACGAGTATCCCTCCGTCAAGCGCGAGGTACTGCGATTGATAGACGGTTTTGTTCGCAAGCAGATTCATTGCCACGACGGAAATTGTAAACAAGGCTGTAACGACGGACGGTATACTGCGGAAAAGCAGCTTTGTGTCCTCAAACGATTTTTTTATTTTGGTATTCATTTAAATTCCTCTTTGGTTTTATTTTATTAAGCGAAGGATTTAGAGCCCGAACTCCGCTGATTTTATATTATATCATATAAATGTATTAAAATCAAGTATTTTGTAAAAAAAAGAGCCGCCGTATATTACGGCGGTCAATTTGCAGACAAAGTGTTTATTCTGTAAATAACTCCTTCCGTCACGACAAAATGTCGTGACACCTCAAAGAGGGAGGCTGATCAATGGGAGTTTTTTTAAGACGTTTTTTCGGCTTTCAGCTTCATTTTATTTTGATACATATTATCGTCGGCGCGCTTGAAAACCGAGGCTACGCATTCGTCGTTTTCGTACCTCGCCATACCGCAGGCGACGATCACGCCGCCGTCCTTTGCGGCTTCCGCGTTGTGGTCGCTTATCTTACCTATAAGCTCGTTCATACGCTCATAATCGCTTCCCTGCGATATAACGGCGAACTCGTCGCCGCCGATACGGAAAACGGGGCTGTGGCTGAAAACGTCACAGATGATCGAGCACGCGTCGCGCAGATACCGGTCGCCCGCCTGGTGGCCCTTGGTATCGTTTATCTTTTTCAGATCGTTGACGTCCAAAAACACTATCGCAAACGGCGGCTGACGGCGCTCCGCGATCTTACGGTCGATGACCGTTTCAGCCTCTAAAAACGCGTGCCTGTTTTTGACGCCGGTCATGGCGTCTATATTTGCTAAGGTCTGCGCGTCGGCGATACGTTTTTCGTATTCCTCCTCCTGGCGCACCTGGTTGTCTATATCGTTAAGGCCGACGACAAGGCGAGGTCCTTCTTTTTCGGTAACCATCGCCGCTTTCATCTGTACGTGGACGGGCTTTCCGTTTATCATGATACGGTAACCGAGGGTAAAGATGCCGTTCTTATTGACCTTTGACATCACGTTTTCTTTCGTGAACGCGGAAAGGAAACGGTTCAAATCGCCGGGATAGTTATACTGATGTGAAACATCGCGCACCTTGGTGAAGAAATCATCACCGGTTTTTTCCTGCGCAAGGCTCTTTTCGTAGTTGTCGGTAGAGCTGAATTCGCGGTACTTTCCCGTCTCCGGATCGACGACGTAGACGACGATAAAGTTGCCGGTAAGTGCGTGAAGACGCGCGTAAATTATACGTTCTTCCTTGATCTTCTCTTCCTCGCGGCGGTGTCTTACCTTCTCGTCTATATCCTCGACGGCGATGACGATAAAGCTTTCGTCCATGCGCGTGACCGTCATCAGAACGTAGAAAGGATCGCCGCCTTTTATTCTGCGGTACGTAAACTCGTAAATGCCGTTTACCGCAATCGTTTTTTTGAGAAAATCACGGTTCATGGCACAAACGAACGTTTCCTGATCGTCCTTGTGTACGAACAGCTTGACGTCGCGTTTGCAGCCCTCGAAAAAGTCGTCGCCGCGCCGCGCTTCGCTCAAAACGCCGCTTTCAACGTCGGTGTGAAATTCTATGAATTCATCGGTATCCATATTTACGTAATACAAATCCGTGTAGTCCCTTGCAAGCGCGTGGGCGAGATGAGTATATACCGTAACGTTTTCCGGCAGACCTTTATAGACCTTGCCGTTCTGTTTTTTATTTGTCGTTTTTTCCATGGTTCCCTCGATATGACAAATATTATAATTTTATTATACATTAAAAGTATTGAACAAATCAATAACGATACGTTATTATTTATTCCGGCTGTTATTTTTTTATAATTTGTATTTTATTTATCGTTTTTGATCCATTCTCCCCATACGTCGGGGCAGCAGCCGAGTGTGGCGGCTCTGCCGTTTCTGACGACCGGCGTTTTTATGAGCGCGGGCGTATCGAACAGCGCGTCGAGCTTGTCATCGTCGTACGCGTAGGCTTTGACTATCTCCGCGTCCTTATGCTTTTCGTTTATCAGCTTTTCAAGCCCGATCGCTGAAACAACGCTTTTCAGCTCTCCGCGGCTCATGCCGTACCTGTCAAGGTCTATATACTGATACTTTATCCGTCTTTCTTTGAAAAATCTTTCCGCCTTTTTGCTGTCAAAGCATTTTCCGCGTCCGAAGATCTGTATATTCATAACGTTTTTCCTTTCTTACCGGTCGGGCGATACTATCTGATGAAGATCGTACAAAGCGATTTTATCCCTGTCCTGATCCGCTTTTATTTTATCGTCAAAGCCCGATGATGAAAACAGCGCGTAATACAGCTCCGCAAACTCCTTTTGTAAAGCGAACTTTGCCTTTAAATCAAGGTATTCGGAGTACGAAAACGGTGTTTTTTTGAATTTGCATTCGCCCAAAAGATATTTTTTCGCGTCACCGCTTACGGCAAGTATATCTATTTCCGTCTCAGCGGTGCGCAGGCCGTCCGGCGCGGAAGGATCGCGCACAGTCGTTTTTCCCCACCAGCGCCCTATTTTGGAAAACCTGAACGGGAGCTTTTTCTCTATTTGCATACGGCGGACAAACTGCCGGCAAACGTCCTCAAAAGCGTATGACGCAAAGTCGTTCAACGTGGGCTCGATACTGTATTCGTAAACGCCGTCAACGTCTCCGTCTTCAAGCTGCGAAAAATTCGCAAAGCCGTACGTGTACCAGAAGCGGAAAAAGTTGTCGGATAAGACGTACGTTCCCCTGCCCTGATTTCCTTTTTCCTTTGTTTTCGCGTCAGCGGAAAGCTCGCGCGAAACGATGCCCAGATTGCTCAGATTTTTTAAGTAAACGCTCGTTTTCGATTTATCGTCAATAAGAGATTTCTGACTTATTTCGTTAAGCCGCGTACTGCCGAGAGCGATCGCGTCGATCACGGCGCTGTATATGGAGGTTTCGCGAAGCTCCTCGTGCAAAAGAAAATCCACCTCGCTGTAAAGGACGGAGCCCTTTGTCAGTATATTCTTTTTGATGTTGTCCTTAACGGACATTTTCGGATCCCACTGGCTCAAATAATGCGGTATGCCGCCTAAGATCGAATACGTTATAACCTTGTCTTTATCGGAATAACCGGGGAAAAACTTAACGGCGTCGTAAAAGCCCATTTCCTCCATTTTATATATCCCGGTCGAGCGCCCGTATAAAGGATTCTTTTTTGACAGTATCTCTTTTTCAATAAAGCTCATGGAGCTGCCGCATAATACGATCATAACGTTTTCATCCTTCAGCTTTGAATCCCAAAGGTTCTGAAGGATTGACGGGATGCTCTTGTCAGATTCGCACATATACGGGAATTCGTCGATGATAACAAGCTTTTTATGCTCGCCGTATGGCAGATCGGCGATAGTCTCAAACGCTTTTTCCCAATCGGAAAAACCGGTAACGTACTGTTTTGCCGGAATATTCTCCTTTAAAAGCGCGTCGGAAAAACGCTCAAGCTGTTTTTTATCGGTCGATTGCGTACATGAAAAAAATACGTGAGGTTTGTTTTTACAGAATTCGTGAAGCGTTTCGGTCTTGCCTATACGCCGTCTGCCGTACAGGACGACAAGCTGAGCTTTCGGTTTTTCATAGCAGTCGTTCAAAAATTGCAGTTCTTTTTCCCGTGCAATAAACATACGCCGCCTCCAATCATCAAATCACAATTAGTCAAATCGTGTTTTGACCTTATTATACATCATCAAAATCAAAAAATCAAGTGCTTTTTTGTAATTTGCAAAAAAAATTTTGACAGCCGGAGGCACGAATAATATTTTCTGCGACTGCACAAAATTACGGCGGAATATTTATTCCATACGGAGGTTATAATGAAAAAATTCAGAAATATAATAATAACCGTCTTGCTTTTATCCGCCATGGCGTTTTCCGCCTCGGCTGTACGGCACACGGTCGTAAAGGGCGACACGATGTGGAAGCTGTCGCGCGCGTACGGCGTGACCTTGCAGTCGGTGATAGACGCAAACCCGCATATCAAAGATCCCGATCTTATCTACCCGGGCGATCTGCTTGAAATACCGGCAGAGGAAACGGCGGAGCTGTCCGCGTACGAGCAGGCGGTGGTGACGCTTGTGAACGAACAAAGAGAAAAAAACGGGCTGAGGCCGCTTGCGGCGGACAAAAAACTGTCTTATATCGCACGCCTCAAATCGCAGGATATGAGCGACAAAAGGTATTTTTCGCACACGAGCCCGACGTACGGCACACCGTTTCAGATGATGAAGGATTTCGGTATAAAGTATAAAAGCGCGGGAGAGAACATCGCAATGGGACAGCGTACCCCGTCCGAGGTCGTGACCGCGTGGATGAACTCACCCGGCCACAGGGCGAATATACTGAATCCGAATTACGGCAAAATAGGCGTCGGCTTCGTGTCGGACGGATATTACTGGACACAGGAATTCACGGACTGAAAAAACGTATATCAAAGCCTTCTCCTGCCGGGAAGGCTTTTTTGCCCTTCCGGCAGAGGTCTTTATCGCGTATACCGAATTCATTTAATCACGTTTATTGATTTTTTCACTATATCCCCGTAGGTAACAAGCGATACGTTTCCAAGCTCTTTTGCTTTTTCCGCGCAGCCTTTTGTAAAACCGGATTTAGAAAACAGAAAATAATACTTTTTTTTATATGAAAACAACTCACCGCGTCCCATAAGCGTTTCAAGCACGGATAGATCTGTTTTCTCGTTTGTCCATTTGCACTCGGCAAATAAAGCGGTATCTTTATCCTCTCTGCCCATAATATCGATTTCCGCCTGACATTTACGCACGGGATCGTTTCCCCACCAGCGGCCTAAAGAATTGAATTCAACGGGTGATCTGCCGTCAAGAAGCTGCTTCCACAGATATTGTTTACATATCTCCTCAAAAACCTTTCCCATATAATCGGAAAGCTGAGGTTCGATGCGTTTATATACTATATCTGCGGCACCGCGTGCGATCAGCGAGGTGTTCTCCGGTACGAAGCGGTACCAGAAACGAAACATATTATCGTCGATCGAATATATGGTTTTTTTCGACGATTTTTCACCGTACGGTATTTCTTTCCGCACGATGCCCAGCGTCAGCAAGCTCTTGATATACGTTGAGCATTTATTCGTATCTTCACCGATTTTTCCGGATATTTCCGACATACGTGAAGCGCCCGAGGCGATGGCGGTTATTACGGCTGAATATATCGCGGGCTCCCTGACCTCCTGTTTCAGAAGATTCGTCGGTTCCTCATATATTGAGGAAATCGGATTCAGATACGTGTTTTTGATATTTTCCTCAATGCTGCGCTTATCGTCCATTTGCATAAGATACTGCGGCGTTCCCCCCATTATTCCGTATGCAAGAGCTTTTTCCAAAGGAGAATAATTTTTGAGATACCGGCATGTCTCTTCAAAGCTGAAAGGCAGAAGCTTGATCTGCGCGGTTTTTCTGCCGTAAAGCGGGGCTTTATAAGCAAGCACGTGGTCTTCCATATAGGACATGGAAGAACCGCAGAGTATCAGCATCAATTTAGAGCGATCCTTATATCTGTCTATTATCATCTGCAGAGTGGAAGCAAAGCTCTTGTATGCGCGCGCCACGTAAGGATACTCGTCAACGGCAAGAATGAGACGGTCTTTTTCGGCAAGGCGGAAGGCGGTTTCCAATGCTTCCTGAAACGAAGAAAAAGAAATCCCCGCTTCTTTACTAAACCCGCTGAAATACTCGATGATACTGCCGCTCAGATTTTCAAGATTCTGCCTTGCGTTGCTCTCAACTCCGGTGAAATAAACGGCGTTCTTGCCTTCAATAAAGCGTTTTATCAATTCTGTTTTTCCGACGCGACGGCGCCCGTAAAGTACGACAAACTCAAATTTGCCGGAGTTGTATAAGGCGTTCAACGATTCAAGTTCCCGTTCTCTTCCTATAAACATAAAGTTGCCTCCTATCTTAACTGACAGTATTATATCACACATTTTATAAAAAGTCAAGTATGATTTGACAAATCGTAATTGACTTTTTTGAGATTTTCTTTGATATGCAAAAAAACATCTATCTCCGGCGGATAGTCTGTTTTTTTCATGCGTTTTGTCGTTTTCTTTTTAGCGTTGTCTATTGACATTTTCATCATATCGTTGTAAAATGGATATACTTAATCGGGACGGGCGGTTTATGGAAAAGGCGAAAAGGATATTCAAGTGCATATCGGTTTTTGCGTCGCTTTACTGTGCGCTGCTGAACGCCGTCGTCGCGGACAACCGGTATTTCAAGGTTTTTGCAATACTCGGCACGGTTTTCTGCGGCGTCCTTTTGGCGTACGCTTTTTTCGAAAAAGCGGTGTACGCGTACAGAGCCTCTTATTCCGTTCTGTATTTTCTGACGGTCATCTCCGTTATCGCTGGCTTGTTCGACAATATCGACGCGTACAGAAGCGGCGCGCTTTTGCTCATTTGGCTGTCCGTTTCGGAGCTTTTAAGGTTTGTGATCCGCAGTAAAAAGGTCGTAGTGTTCGTTATGGTCGCTGTTTTCGCCGTCGTTCCTCTCTTCTCCGCTCTTACGTTTATCGCTCTCGATATAAAACCCGAGTTAAATGGCAACGCCGAGCTTTACGCGTCGGAATTTCCGCAATCGGGCGAGTACGGTGTGACGAAACGGACGTACACGACGGGCAGGGGTGCGAGCGTGATATATTATCCGTCAGACAAAACGGGCGAGGCGCCCGTTATAGCGTATCTGCACGGATATTACATCTACAACACGAGCGACGAGTACGAGGATACGCTTTACTATCTCGCTTCGTGCGGGTATATAGTCCTCGCGCCGAATTATGAAAATATGTTCCTTGACCCGAACAATTTTACGACTTACCTTGAAATTCAAATCAAGGACGGTATAAAATACGCGGAAAACACGCTTGACGTCAAGCCCGCGAAAAAGGACGGCGAATATATGCTCGGGCTCGTCGGTCACTCCGTCGGCGCCGTGACCGCGCTGAATTTCTGTGCGGAGAAGCGGATGAAGATAGGATTCGTCCTCGCGCTCGACGCAAGCGACGGAAACTCCGGTTTCATTCCGAAGCGCGACCTCTCGTCGATCGGCGCAGACGTAAACGTCCTGATGGCGGTAGGTTACGACGATAACGACGCGTGCTTTGACACAAGTTTAAAATTTTATAATTCGCTTACGGAGCACGACGGCGCGAAAAAGGCGTTTTACGTGCTTTACAGCGACGAAAACGGAGACGAAAAGGTCATAGCCGATCACAACTGGATGAAGGATAACGGCAGCACGAAGGACAATTTAAAACGGTACGGCGCGCATAAATGGGCGGCGGCGCTTGCAGAATGGACGTTCTACGGAAAGGACTGCGACGGCTGGCATTCGGACGCGGCGCTCGATATGGGAGAGTGGAGCGACGGCACAAGCGTGGTCAAAGCGACGTCCGGCGTGTCGGCAATAGTAGAAAAACGGGGTGCAAAAGAATAAAAATCTTTAAAAAAGGGCTTGACAAAAGAAAATATAAGTGGTATAATAGCGAAGTCAGGAAAAAAGGTGCGCCGGAGTGGCGAAATTGGCAGACGCCCGGGACTTAAAATCCCGTGGGACCCAAATCCCGTACCGGTTCGAGCCCGGTTTCCGGCACCATTATATCGCGGGGTGGAGCAGCTGGAAGCTCGTCGGGCTCATAACCCGGAGGCCGTAGGTTCGAATCCTTCCCCCGCAACCATTTAGAGTGGTCATAACGGATTCGAGTTATGACCACTCGTATTTTTTTGTAAAAAGGGCTTGACAAAGGTACTCGC
>CADBSB010000092.1 GCA_902797235.1 uncultured Ruminococcus sp.
ACGCTCTTAAGTTCCCATTCAACCGCAAAATCAAGGCAGTGACCGGGCAGAATGGTCTGCAAAGGCGACAAAGCCTCCGCCTCGGTGAAGTCCGGGCAGGAATAGATCTCGCTGCTGCATCCGCCGTCCGGGTATTTACCGTTTTTGTGATCCGTCTTGAATTTCTGCGTGAACTGAGTGCCGTCTTCCGTTATCGTTACTATCACGCCGCGCTCGTTGTTCCAGCCTATTTTAAGCGCGCCGTCGCCGTCGGGATCCTGCTTTACGGCTATAAGTCTGTCATTCACTCTGATCCTCTTGTCGCTCATCTTCGCGTACGGCCAGAATACGACCGATCTGTTCGGCAAAAGTCCGGTGTCAATATCGGACTGAACGCCGAACGTATAGGAATTTTTGCTCATCACGCAGAGCGTCCATGCCGCGCCCTCTTTTTTCTTTTTGGAGAAGTTTATCATCCTGTTGTTTACGGTTATCTTACCGTCGCCGTGAAACGTCAGACTGTATAGCATCTGCAATTCGTTTTCCTTCTGTATCGGCGGGATGAAAATGACCGTGTCGCCTTTTACGACGTACTCTATCTCGTCGTTATCGGGATAATACGTCTGCGGCAGATATTCGGGCGACATCCAGAGGCGGTAGCCGCCGTAAAGGTACCAGAAGCGGCCCTCTCCGTAAAACTGCTCCATTTCCGGCTTTTTGCAGCACGTTTTTCGCTCAAGATCGCAGAAAAACACGTTTTTTTTGCCGACGAGCCCGCAGTAAATCACGCGCGGACCGAGATCGAGCGTGACCTTGACCTCCGCCGTGCCGTCCGTTATTTCAAGCACCTTTCCGTAATTTTCAAACTGTGATATTTTAGTTTCTATCATTTTTTCATTCCGTCCTTTATTTTGTGACCTTCAGCGCCTCGCCTATCGCGCGCAGAGCGTAAATTATATTCTGCGTCGGTCTTGTCGCCTGCGTTTTGTTTATCGGGTATATCGCCTTCGTCCTGACGGCGTAAACGCCTTCAAGCCCCTCTCTTTTCCTCACGCTGTCGATATTGAAGTCTTCCACGTTGTCGGTCAAAACTATTATCGCCTCGGGATCGGGTGCGGCAATCATCGCCGCGCTCGCCAAAAACACAGTCGGTCTGTCGGCGAAAACGTTGTCAGCTCCGGCGTATGAGCAAAGCTCGCTTATTATCGTATCGCCGCCGATCGCTGAGTAAGACGCGGAGTTTTCGATATACACTTTTTTTCTGACGCCGACGATATCCGCCGCCGTTTTCATCTTCTCTATCTCGGCTCTCATCTCGTCTATCAGCTTCTCACCGAACGAATCGCGGTACATCAGAGACGAAATAAACCTTATATTCGATTCCGCTGTCTGCACGTTTCCCTTTTCCGGTATGCGCACGAGCGTAAGACCGGCGTTCTGCAAAAGCGTAACACTTATAAGAGAAAGCGAATCGGTCGAATAAAATACGATCTTCGGCGCAAGCGCTATTATTTTATCCGTTTCCGCGTTGTAGTCCGATACGACCTCGGCGGAGATCGGCGCGCCGTCGACCTTCGAGGACGACGCGTTTATTACAGATATGTACCTTCCCGCGCCTATGCCGCAGATTATCTCCGTGGCCACGGGGGAAAGCGACGCAACGCTTTTCGGCGCCTCGGTCAATGTTATCACGTTGCCGTCAAAATCCTTGAAGTATATGCTTCCCTCCTCCACGTCGACGGGAACGAAAGCCGGCGTATCGGTATCCGTCGTATCCTCGGGATAAAATCTGCCCACAAGATCGACGCACCCGCATAAAGCAAGCGCGGAGGCGGCAAGTATAACGGCGCACAGTTTTTTAAAAAATTTCATTTCACTATCCGTTTATACAGTATGATTTTGTTTTTTCCTTTATCATTATAACATATTTTTGTTATCCAGTCAATAGTATTCTATCACCTATTTTGACTTTTTTGTTTATTATATAATATGAAGCTTGAGAAAATATCTGATAACGCGGTATCCGCATATATATCAAAGGACGAAATGGCAAAGCTCGGCGTGACGGATATCAGCGACGTATCCGCCTTGACCGACGTCATAATCGGCGCCGCGGCGGTACAGTTCGGCTGCGGTCTTGACCGCAGCGAATGCGAGGTGACGTCCGAGCCCGGTCTGACCGTGACGGTAAGGGCGAAAAAGCGCCGCCCGCCCGTAAAGACCGCGATCCTCTGTTTTGATGACGGCAGGGCGCTGTACGACGCGGCCGTTTTTCTCTGTGACAAGGGCGTTATTTCAAGCCGCCTTATGCGCGGGTGCGGCGGAGATCGCACGTATTATCTCATTCTCGAATACCGTGCCGACGGCGAGCCGCTGTGGCTGTCCGCCGTTTCGGAGCTTGCGGTATGCGCCTACCGCGAAAAAAACTCGTTTTTTTACTATATTTCTGAGCATTGTGACGCGGTTTTCGAAAAAAATGCGATAAATGTTATTGCAAATTCCGATAAAACGTGGTAGAATAATAAAAAAACAAGGATCAAAAAAATCATGGAATTATCTGAACTTAAAGAGATCTGCGATAAATGTCAGAAATGTCCGCTGTGGCAGACGAGGACAAACGTCGTTTTCGGCGTGGGAAACCCGAACGCGGACATAATGTTCGTCGGCGAGGCGCCGGGCGAAAACGAGGACAAGACGGGCGTTCCGTTCGTCGGCCGCGCCGGTCAGCTTTTCGACAAATATCTCGTCGCGGTGGGCTTAAAGCGTGAGGACGTTTACATAGCCAACACTATAAAATGCCGCCCGCCGAAAAACCGCGACCCCAATCCCGAGGAGCAGGCGGCGTGCCTTGACTATCTGCGCGAGCAGACGAGGATCATTAACCCGAAAATAATAGTCTGTCTCGGCAGGATCTCGGCGTACCGCATCATCTCGCCCGATTTCAAGATCACGCGCGATCACGGCGTTTTCTATGAAAGAAAGGGCAAGATCTTAGTCGCCGTATATCATCCGTCGGCGCTGCTCCGCGACCCGAAAAAGAAAGACGATATGCTGTCCGACATGATGAAAATAAAGACAAAAGCGGACGAGCTCAAATCATGATAAACGTTACCGAACTTTTATACACGGTCATAACGCTGTTCATCATCGTTATCGTATCGTGTGTCGCGACGAAATTCAAGCTGATAACGGAGACGTTCACAAAAGGCTTTTCCACGTTCATAATCTGCGTGGCGCAGCCGTTTATGATAATGAGCTCGTTATCCGGCGTTGAATTCTCGCTTGAAAATCTGAAAAAAGGCTTTTCCGTCACCGGTCTCGGCTTTATTTCACTCGGCATATGCGCCGCTGTCGGATTTCTTTTGACAAAGCCGTTCAAAATAAAAAACGACCGCATAATCGGCACGTTCGGGCTCGTGTTCGCAAACACGGGATTTATGGGCATACCCGTGCTCAAAGCCCTGTTCGGCGACATAGGCGGCTTTTACGGCGCGTTCTTCATCATCACGTTCCACGGTATGCTGTGGACTTACGGGATGATACTGCTCGCAAAGGGATGCGACGATATTAAGATACATCCGCTGAGCCTGCTCGTCAATTTCGGCACGATACCGGTGCTTATCGGCATAATTTTGTACGTTCTGCCGTTCAGCCTGCCGGCGCCGGTAACGCAGGCGATGGATATGTTAAGCTCCATGTGTGCGCCGGGCTCCATGATAATCGTCGGCTCGATCGTCGCGTCTATACCGCTGAAAGAGCTGTTTTTAGACTGGAAAGCGTACTATATCAGCGCGATACGCCTGCTCGTTCTGCCCGCGCTTATCTGCGGGCTCTGCGTGCTGTGCCGCCTGTCGAATGAGATGGTGTACCTGTTCACAACGCTGACCGCGCTTCCCTGCGCCACAAACTGCACGATGTACGCGCAGAAATACGATCTGTCGCCGCAGCTCGCGGCAAAATCCGCGTCTTTAACGACGTTATTGTCTGTCGGCACCGTGCCGCTTATGATACAGTTTGCGAAGCTGTTATTGTCGATACGGGGATAATTCGGAATTAAAAGTACAAAGTATTAAACAAGGCGGGAGAGATTCCCGCCTGATTTTCCGAAGTCTTAATTTAATTGTTTCCCGCAAGTCTTTTTGCAGTTCTTGCCAGCTCTTCCCTTTTTGCTTTATACTCCTTTGGTGTAAGGCCGCTTGGCTTTACGTCCGTTTCGAGCGAGAAGACGCCTTCAAAATCTATATCGTGCAGGGCTTTTGAAAACTCCCGCCAGTCGATGACGCCGGTCTCGGGCAGCCAGTGGAAATCGCTTCTGCCGTCGTTGTCGTGGACGTGGAGGACGCGCAGATACTCCTTACCGATCATCCTCACCGCCTCCGCCGGGTCGCTCTTTGTTACGGAACAATGGCCCGTATCAAGGCAAACGCGGAAATTGGGCGAGTTTATTTTTTTGACAAAATCGAGTATCTGCCCGGGCGTCGCGAGCGTCAGCGCGGGCATCGGCATATTTTCAAAATCTATCACGACGCCGGCTTTTTTCGCTTCTTCGGTCAGGCGGCGGAAAAATTCGAGGTTCATTTCCATAAATTCCTCGGGATGCGGATTCTGATAATCGCCGAACGGCATTATGGGATGTATTACCATATCGGTACAGCCGAGCGCCGCCGTGCCGTAGAGCGAGCGCGCCATTTTTTCAAATCTCTCGTCGCGGTCCTCTCGCGTCGCGTCCTGCGGCGGCCAGCGCCACGGACCGTGCGTCTGACTGACGGTGAGCCCCGCGTCGGAAACGGCGTTTTTAACAAGGGAAAGCAGACGGTCGACCTCGGCAGGCTCGCCGAAAAATACGTTTTCCGTATGGCAGAACGACTGAAAATCAACGCAGTCATAGCCGAGCCGCTTTATTTCGTACAGATCGCTTATTCTTTCTTCTATATTGTCCTCGGGACACCATTGAATACCTACTCTCATAACACACCTCCGCCTGATTTGATATAATTATAATATACGTAAAGAAAAAAATCAAGTAAAAATTGTTAATTACGCAATCTGACTTCTCCTTTTCCGTAAGGGTCGGCGCTATCGACGACCCGTTTTTCGTATGTTTGCGGAGCCGTTGTTCGCCTCATCCACCGCTTCCCGCGAACCCCCACCGCTCACACAGTTCGCGGCGGGGAACCCCGGCGCGAACCCCCACCGCTCACCGGTTCGCGGCGGGGAACCCCGGCGCGAACCCCCACCGCTCACCGGTTCGCGGTGGGGAACCCCGGCGCGGTCCCCCTCCAACAGGAGAAGGTCAAAAAACCGCCCCGTATGGAGCGGTCTTTTGCGTTATGCAAATAAATTATTTAACTTTCTTTGCAACTACAACGCCCGCGAGAGCGATGCAGGCTACAGCCGC
>CADBSB010000093.1 GCA_902797235.1 uncultured Ruminococcus sp.
CATCAAGGGCGTGCGCGTTCTTACCGCCGCCGAGATAAAAGAACGTGAGGAAGACGAGCAGAGAAGACTTGACGAGGAAAGCAGGGCTCAGGCAGAGATAGACGCCAAGACGGCGGACGACGTGACGACGGCTCCCGAAGGGGATGAGACCGACGCGGTCGTGACCGTGGAGGATGAGGATCCCGGCAACGAGACAACGGCGGAGGTCGTAACGGAAACCGAGACCGAGGCCGAGACCGGGGAGCCCAAGGAAGACGACGAGCCGAAGTCGATCGTCGACACGGCAAATGAAGAAGACATCGTCAACAACGGCAAGATCGTTCGCGTAACGTACGAGGGCGGTAAAGTGTTCATTCTGAACTATAACAACTATACCGTTAAAGTCGACGGCTACGACGGAGAGATCGCTCCGCTCGGATTTGTAACATATTATACACAGGAGGTCAAGTGATGAATAAAGAAGCTGAGGTAAAGCTTGTTCAGACGCCTGCCAAAAAGCGCAAAAAGAGATCGCACTCTCTTGAAAGAAAGACGGCGCGCGGCGGTTATCTGTTCACGCTTCCGTTCATAATCGGTTTTATCGTTATATATCTTCCTGTCGTGTTCGAATCTTTCTTATACAGCGTTACGACGATAGAAAGAATAAACGCGGGCGAATCGTATCAGCTCATCTGGGCGGGTCTTGCCAACTACCGTGAGGCGTTGTTCTCCGACCCGAACTACGTGCAGATACTTACCGCGGGTCTCCGCCAGCTCGTGCTCGACGTTCCCGCAATACTGATATTCTCGCTGTTCATCGCAGTTCTGCTCAACCAGAAAATGGTTGGCAGAGCCGCGTTCCGCGCGATATTCTTCGTTCCCGTTATACTGTCCACCGGTCTTATAGCGCAGATAGACACAAGCAATACAAGCCTTATGTCCTATATGTCCGATACGGAGGGTATAGGTACGAACGCCGCAAAGAGTACAAGCGTCGCCGAAATAGTATCCGCTATGGATATTGAATATTTGTTCTCAAATATGAAGATCGGCGGCGGTATGGCGAAATACGTTTCGCAGATTTTGAATAACATTTACAACATAGTCAACCGCTCCGGCGTACAGATGCTTATCTTCTTAGCGGGCTTGCAGTCGATATCACCGGCTATATACGAGTCCTGCAACGTTGAGGGCGCTTCCGCTTGGGAGACTTTCTGGAAAATAACCTTCCCGATGATCAGCCCGATGATACTCGTCAACTTCATCTATACGATAATAGACGCGTTCACGTCCTCCACAAACTCGGTCATGTCCTACATCAACCAGGTTTACGGAGAAGCGGGCAAGGATACGCTTTCGGTCGCCATGGCATGGATATACTTTGCCATAGTTATCGTGTTCGTTCTGTTGGCGGCGGCGCTGATGTCTGCGTTCGTCTTCTATCAGAGAAGGGATTAAGGAGGTGTGTCTATGAATAACGCACAAACCGAGGTAAAGGTTAAGAGAGAGACCAAAAACAAGATAAGAGTGGAATTTGACAGAACGCCGTTCTGGCAGAGGATGAAGGCGAAGTTCATAAACAAGAACTTCCTGACAAAGCTCATCTGGGCAATATTCCGCTACGTTATCTTAATAGGTATCTCCTATATCATACTGTTCCCGTTCTTTACGAAGATCTCGTCGTCCTTCATGGGACCCGAGGACTTTGTCGACGCGACGGTAAAGCTAATACCCAAGAACTTTACGTTTGACACGTATAAATACATATTCCTTGAGAATAAGTATATGCAGGCGCTCGGCAACACGGCTCTGTTGTCCGTATCGGCGGCGCTGTTACAGACGTTCGTCTGCGCCATGATCGGCTACGGTCTTGCAAAGTTCAAATTCAGAGGCAATAAGATCCTGTTCTTACTTGTCATCTTCTCGATGATCATACCGCACCAGACGCTGCAGCTCTCGCTGTTCATGAAATTCCGTTACTTCGACGTACTCGGAATAATCCAGCTTCTCGGTGGCGGATCGAGCTGGTTCCCGTGGTTCAACGTGACCGGCGGTACGACGAGCATCAACCTGACGAATACGTATATTCCGCTTGCAATGCTGTCCGCAACGGGCCTTGCGTTCAAGAACGGTCTGTATATATTCATGATGCGCCAGTTCTACCGCGGCGTCCCGAACGAGCTTGAGGAATCGGCGTACATAGACGGATCCGGCATATTCAAGACCTTCCTGAAGATCATACTGCCGCTCTCCATTCCTATGATGATCACGATATTCCTGTTTGCCTTCTCATGGCAGTGGACCGATACGTTCTACACGTCGCTGTTCTTCACAAGGACGTCGATAGTTCTTATGAAAAACGTTATAGCGATACCGGAGTCGCTTAATATAACGTACGCCGGATCGAATATGTATAACGCGGCAATAAGAAATACGTGCGGACTTATGATAATAGCTCCGTTGGTAGTCATCTACCTGTTCTGCCAGAGATACCTTATCCAGGGTATCGAGCGCTCCGGTATGACGGCTGACTGATACGTAATAAAAGGGCTGTCGCAATATGCGGCAGTCCTTTTTAAAGAATAATAATAAAGAATAAATTCGGTGAATTTATGGAAAACGTATTTTTATCTACAAACAATCTGACAAAGCAGTATAAGCACACGGTTGCGAACAAGGATATAACGATAGAGCTGCCGAAGGGCGAAATAATCGGCTTTGTCGGAGAAAACGGCTCCGGTAAAACGACGCTTTTACGTATGCTTACCGGGCTGACGCACCCGACCTCGGGTAAATTCACGTACTTGCAGGGAACGAACGTCAGAATAGGTGCGATAGTCGAAAGCCCCGCCTATTTCAGAAATCTGACGGCAAAGGACAATATAATCTTTCAGGCAAAGCTCTGCGGCTGTGACGAAAAGACGGCGCTTCAGGTGCTTGAAACCGTCGGTCTTGCGGACACGGGGAAGAAGAAGGTCGGAAATTTCTCTCTCGGTATGAGGCAGAGGCTCGGTATAGCCATAGCGATGCTGAACAATCCCGATTTTCTGATACTCGACGAACCGACGAACGGGCTCGATCCGCAGGGTATAGTCGATATGCGCCTTTTCCTTGAAAAACTCGTCAAGGAGCGCGGCATAACGCTTCTTATATCGTCGCATATTTTATCAGAGCTATCCCAGCTTGCAACGTATTATATCTTTATCAACCACGGAACGATAATACAGACCATAACGTCGGACGAGCTGCACGCAAGCCTCGGCAGTACGATAAAGGTAAAAACAAGCTCGAACAACGCCGCGGAAGTCTTTACAAGGCTTGCGTCGGACGGCGCGATAAAGGGATATATGCAGAACAACGACGAGTTCACTCTGCGCGACCCCGCCGACTATAACCTGATCACAAAAGCGCTCGCGTCGCTTGACGTGAAATCGTTTGAGACGGAGAACGAGACGCTTGAAACGTATTATCTGCATCTTAAAGGAGGCCGCGTATGACAAACGTATTAAAAGCCGATCTGTTTAATTTAAGACGCGGAAAAGCGTTGTATCTGCTGCTCGGCGGCGCGATTTTAAGCGGTATCCTGATGCCGCTTCTGTACTACGGGATGTTTGAATTTCTTAAATTCTTACAGACGAACGAAAGCCTGCTTGAAATTGAAGAGCTGCAAAAAATGCTCACGTCCTTAGAGGGCATCACGAGTTATGTTAACGCCGACAGGATATTTTTGATGATACTGCCGATGGCGGAGGGCTTCGGCCTCATCATCTGCGGCGCGGTGTGCTTCTATAACGCGCGCCAGTTTGCAAACGGAGTTATAAGGAACAAGCTCGTGGCGGGCAAATCGCGCTTCAGCGTGTATATGTCGATGCTTATTACGTCGGTCATCATGACCGTCGCGGCGGCCGTCATACACCTTCTTTCCGCGGCTCTGTTTTCGGTGATATTCTTCGGTAAATTTACAACGCCGGCGGGCGACCTTATCATGATAATCGTGATAACGATCCTCGTTTACACCGTGTATTCGGCGATCGCCACGTTCTTTGCGTTCACAACGAAAAACGTCCCTGCGTCGCTCGTTATCTGCATAGTACTGCCAATAATAACGAATACGGTATTCTCGCTGCTCGGCACGATCGCGTCAACTCTGCCGGATTTCATACTGCCGCTTTTCGCGGTGCTTCCGACGATGCAGTCGATCCTCGTGCTCAACGGCGTGCTCGGCACGCGCATCCTCGTCGTATCCATACTCGCGGACACCGCGTGGATAGTCGTACTGTCGCTTATCGGTATCCTGAAATTCAAAAAGACGGATATAAATTAAGGTAAAGCAAAAAAAGAGCTGTTTAAGCCTTGAAAAAGGTGATAAACAGCTCTTTTTGTTTTGCAACTGTTATTTTCCGCGCGCTATGCGCATTCGGGCGCTCCCCCCTTCAGCGCCGAATGCGATGTTCCGACAAAGTCGGAACATAAAAGAAACGTTTAAATCATTCTGTCCTGCTTGACCTTATACGTTGTTCCACACTACATTCCTGCTACGTGGAAAGCAGATTTTTTATATTTATTCATTTCGTTTATTGACAATTCGGCGTAAATATGATAAAATACTAAAAGCAATAGAAGAAAGAGGATTTCAAAATGAAAGCATTGAAAGTTATCGCGGCCGTATTGCTTCTGGCGGTTTGTCTTACCGCTGCGGCGACGGCTATAAACAACCTTACCGGTGAGACGAAACATAAAACGGAGGAGATATATCCGGGCGTTCTGCACCGCTACGTGGAGGTTCCTTCGTCGTCTCCGTACAAGCTGCAAAAGATAAATATAATAGAATTTGATCTGGCGCAAAAAGACTTGTATTTTGACGTCGTATATCCGCAGGACTGCGCCGTAAAGCTCGCCACGACGAAGAGCGTCATGACGCAGTTTACAAAATCGTCTAACGGTAAGACCGCGATAGCGGGCGTAAACGGCGATTTGTGGATGGTGACGTACGCGCACGCGAGAGTTGAGGGCAGCGGCACGAAATACGGCGGATATTCCGACGCGGTCGTGAAAAAGAGCTTTCCCGTTTCCCGCGGCTTCAATATGTCCGACGGCGAGATCTATTCGACCGCGCATATGACGCAGGAAACTCCGTACGAGGGCGAGTTCTGGTCGTTCGGCGTGACGGACGATTACGTTCCCGTCATGGGAAACCCGCAGGCTAAGGTCATGATCAAGGATGAAAACACGGGCAAAGAGGTCAAGGCTGACGGCATAAACAGACTGCCCGCCAACAACGCGCTCGTCGTATATACCGACAAAGCGATGAAAGGCATTAACAATTTCGCGCTCGACGACGCGTATGAGATACTTATAGAATTCGACGACGATTACAAAATGTGCCACGGCGCCGATTTCACGGGCACGGTCAAGGCGATATACGGACCGGACACCTCCGAAAATCCTGCGGTGCTGAACAAAAAGCAGATGGTGCTCACAGCGCGCGGAAACAGAGTTAGTTACATAAATGAATTCAAGGTCGGCGATAAGATCAACATCACGTGCGAGATCACGGATAAAGAGGGCAATTCCGAGGCGTGGCAGCGCGTTACA
Source organism: uncultured Ruminococcus sp. (assembly GCA_902797235.1). Lineage (GTDB taxonomy): Bacteria > Bacillota > Clostridia > Oscillospirales > CAG-272 > UBA1248. Next base: position 5,575 of record CADBSB010000093.1, read on the forward strand.
AACTGCGTCGGCGGTCATATAGAATTCGTTGTGGAAGGCAGGCTGACGGGCAACGGCGTCGGAGAAGGCGCGAACTATCCGTCGACCATAATCGGCTATACGACGCAGAAAAAGGTCGTTATGATAACGATAGACGGCAGACAGAGCGGTTATTCCGTCGGCGCGAGCTCGTCAACTCTCGTACAGCTCGCAAAAGACCTCGATTTGTATAACGCTTTCCTCGTCGACGGCGGCGGCTCTACCACGATGACCGTTGCGAACGCAAACGATTACAAGGAATTAAAGACCGTGAACAGCCCGTCCGACGGTAAGGACAGAACGGTGAACAACTCCGTTATCCTGTCTTTCGGACCGGAGCGCGGGGAGCAGGGCGAATTTGAAATAGAAGTTCCCGAAAAGGTCGAGATAGACATGACAAATCTGACCTTCCCGTCAAAAGCCTACGCCGACGCGGTAGCGGGCGCGAAAAACGAGTGCAGCTATGAATGGGAAAACGGCGATCTGAAAATGACGGCGACGGAGCTTAAAACAAACGACCCGTTTATGAACATAAACTATCAGTTTGCAAAGGAAAACATTTCAGCGGACGAATATAAAATAGCTACGATCGTATATAAGATACCCGAAACGAACGCGAGAGCCTCGTATTCGACCGAGATATTCTTCATGGCGAACGGCGCCGGCGCCGAGGGCGGACAGTCCGCGCAGGGACAGACGAAGCGCACGGGCAAATACGAGTACGTCAATATCAGCGCGAAAAACGTGTCAAAATGGAAAGGCACGGCGACCGGCATCCGTCTCGACTTCTTTACCTCGGCGACTGAGGGCGACGTTATGTACGTGCACAATATAATGTTCAGCAAGACCGAGGAGGAAGCGGATGAAAAGGCGGCGTATATCGTCGGCGTACTGAACGGCGAGATAGAGGAGACCACGGCGGAGACGACCGAGCCGGAGACGACCGAGCCCGAGACCACGGAGGCTGTAACGACGGAAGCGGATACGACGACGGAGGCCGTAACGACGGCTGAAACGACGACCGAAGCTGTAACGACCGCCGATACGGCGAAGGCGCCGGAAACGGATACGGATAAACCGGCGGACGACGGCAAAAATACGGTAAACCCCGTAGTCATAATCTGCATCGTCGCCGCGGGCGTGATAATAACGGTCGTCGGCGTGATCATCGTCAAAAAGAAAAAATAAATATACGAAAACCGTTCGGGAGGGTACGCCCTCCCGAGCTTTAAAAAATAATTTCAGATTTTCACATTCCCGTGACTTTTCAAGCGTAAACAGTCATATTATCTGTGACGGGTGTAACATGGAGATAAGCCAATGGATAGCAAAGCAATAACGGATCTGCTTGAAAAGCGTAACGAAACGGCGCTCTCGTACATAAAAGATATGTACGGCGCCGGTATAAACGACATCGCTTACAGGATCCTCGGCAACCGTCAGGACGCCGAAGAGGTCGTGTCGGACACGCTTTTCACGATCTGGAACAATATACCGCCGGATAAACCCGTCAACCTGCCCGGTTATATCTTTAAAACGGCGCGTTATAATGCGCTTGAAACTTACCGTAAAAACAACCGCCGCAAACGCAGCGCCGTGACAGTCTGTATAGACGAGCTGTCGGACGTTGCCGCTGACGGCGACGTTGAATCGGAAATAGATGAAAAAAATCTGTCCGATACGATAAACGCCTTGCTTTCCGGGCTCGATAAAGATAACAGGCGCATTTTCATCTGCCGTTATTTCTACAATATGGAATATAAGGAGATAGCGGAAAGGTACGGAATGGGTCTGTCCCGCGTCAAGATGTCCGTCAAAAGGACGAAGGAAAAGTTAAAGACTTATCTTGAAAAGGAGGGATATTGACTTGAAGAAGAAGGAGATCATTTATCGCGCGATCGGCAATATAAGCGAAGATATGGCAGCCGACGCGTACCTCAATACTTCCGAAAAACAGAAAAGTCACCGTCTGCGCGCGATATTCGGCGGTATCGGCGCAGCCGCGCTGGTTTGCTCGTTCTTTGTCTTGTCTTTCGTACTCCTCAGATTTTCCGGTCCGAGAACCGACCCGCCATCCGACAGCGGCACGGCAACGGACACGGAAACCGTGACGGATACGGATACAACGCCCGTATACACAGACCCGGTAAGAGCCCTGATAGAAAAGCACAGGGCCGAGAAGGGAAGCGATTACACCGAGAACGACTATGAGTTTATAAAAGAGCTTGCAAAACTGATATATTCGCGCGAGGACACAACGATCACACAGTTTTGTCTTTTGAAGGAGTTTGACCGCGAAAAATACGAGGTCTTCAGATCTGTTATAGTCCGTCCCGATTTCTACTACGACGACAGATATGAAAAACGCCCCGTGTATGAAAACGGGGAGGAAACGGGCGATCCGGTGTGGTATTTGCCGCCGTACGTCAGATATCAGATATCGGGCTTTCCCGACAGATATGACGAGCAGAGTTATGTCACCCACATAGATATTTGCGGCATAAATGACGTGTCCGTCTGCGGCATCACGGTGAATTCAACGTTTGACGAGTTTGAATCGACGTTTAAAACTCTCGGATTTAACGTGACGAGAAGCGAGATGGATCTGCTGTATTCAAATGACAGAAATATCATAACGGCGGAATATAACGGGCTGTGGATAATACTCGAACAGGCGTCCGAGGCAAATGATATTGAAGCTGCATACGGCTATGACGCCGCGGCCGTCCGATACGAAAACGACACCGTCCCCGCCATACTCCGTATCGGCGTCGCCGTTCAGAGTATGTCGCCGGTGGAACAGTACGAATTACCGTAATTGTATTACCTTCCCCAATAGGGGAAGGGGGACCGCCGCGCGGTGGATGAGGCGAACACCGGCTTCGCAAACGAACGATTTGTGAGATATTTTTGAAACGGTGCGTCGAGGCGCCGCCCCATGCAAAAGGCTCCCTCTTTGAGGGTCACGAAATTTTTGTCGTGACGGAAGGAGTTATTCAAAGAATAAAGACTTTGTCTGTAAGTTGAGACCGCTTTGGCGGTCTTTTCTTTACCTTCCCCAA
>CADBSB010000094.1 GCA_902797235.1 uncultured Ruminococcus sp.
GTAAGACATTTTTCTTTTAATAAGTACAGACTTTGTTCGCCTCATCCACCGCAAGCGGTCCCCCTTCTCCTAAGGGAGAAGGTTATCTCGCTTCTTACTTCTCTCCGCACTTCGCCCCGCAGTTTGCGCAGTCGTGGCTGCAGGGACGCGAGCCGGTTATCTGATACGTTATCTCGCCATAGACTTTCTGCATTAATTCGTCAAAATCGTGCTTCGCGGCGGCGTATTCGACCATCGCGGGGCGCTGCATAATAATGTTTGACATATCGGAAAGCTGCTGTTGGCACAGGGCGTAGACGGCGTCCGTTATCTTGCCGTCGCGCAGATCGTCGCGCGCTTTTTTGGCGTGCTCGTTATATTTTTCGATCATCGCCTTCATATCCTCGTCCGCCTCGTACGCGGCGGTCGCTGAATCGAGCCTCTTTTTTTCTTCCGTTTCACGTATCATCGCGCCGAGCTCGGCGGCTTTTTCAAGTACAGTCATATCATCTCTCCCATAAGTACAAAGGGTCTTGCTTCCGTGACCTTGACTTTCACGTACTCGCCCGCTTCGGCTTCGCCTTTGAAGCAGACGTTTTTTCCGCCGTCGGTCCTGCCGGTCAGCATTTGTTCGTCGTTTTTGCTCTCGCCGTCGCAGAGGACGCGGACGGTCTTGCCGACGTAACCCTTGTTTATTTCCAATCCTATTTCGTTCTGAACTTCAAGCATACGCCTGAATCGGACACCCTTTATATCCTCCGGCACCTGATCCTCGTAATCCGCGGCGGGCGTGTTTTTGCGCCGTGAATATATAAAGGAATATACCATGTCGTATTTTATCTCACCGAGCGCCCTGAGCGTCTGTTCGTGATCCTCCTCACACTCGCCGGGGAAGCCGACCATGATATCGGTCGTCAGCGTCAGTCCGGGTATCTTTTCACGCGCGTATTCCACAAGCTTTTTATAGCTTTCATACGTATAATGCCGGTTCATGCGTGAAAGTATCCTGTCGGAGCCGGACTGCAGCGGCAGATGAAGCTGCGGGGCGACTTTTTCGCACTCCGCCATCGTGTCTATCAGCTTTTTCGTCGCGTCCTTCGGGTGGCTCGTCATGAATCTTATCGTGAAATCGCCGTCGAGCGCGTTGATATCCGATAAAAGCTCGGGGAAGCTGTAACCGTCGTACAGCCCGTGGCCGTAGGAGTTGACGTTCTGACCGAGAAGCGTTATATCTGTAACGCCGTCGGCTATCAGCTCTCTCGCTTCCTTTAATATATCCTCTTTATATCTGCTCCGCTCGCGCCCTCTTACGTGCGGCACGACGCAGTAGGTGCAGAAATTGTTGCAGCCGTACATGACGGACAGCCACGCGCGGTATCTGCACTCGCGTAAAACCGGTATATCCTCGGCTATGTTGCCGTCGTCGCCCGTGTCAAGCAGAAACTGCCGCTTTTTCTTGTTCAGCCTGCCGTAAACTATCTCCGGCAGACGCCAGAGGTACGAGGTGCCGAACACGAAATCGACGTAAGGGTATTTGTGCTTCATATCGTCGAGGCGATGCTCCTGCGAGACCATGCAGCCGCAGACGCCGATCAGAAGGTCCGGATTTTTTTCTTTTAAATGCTTGTAGCCGCCCGTTACGGACAGAGCGCGCTTTTCCGCGTGCTCGCGCACGGCGCACGTATTGACTAAGATCAGGTCGGCGTTTTCCTCCGCGTCCGTTTTCTCGTAGCCCATTTGTTTAAGCATACCCGAAAGCCGTTCGCTGTCCGCCTCGTTCTGCTGACAGCCGTACGTCACGACGCAGAATTTATAAGGCTCGCCGCGCTCCGAAGACGCGGCGTTTATTGCCATTTTCACTTTTGACGCGATTTCGCGCTGTTTTTGTATTTCTTCTTCCGTTATTCTGCTTATCATTCTTAATTCTTAATTCGGGAGAGGAAACCCCTCCCCTACACATCAAATTTCCGTTTTAACGTAAATATCATACCCCGTCGTCTGCGAGTAACAGACGATGATTCCGCCGGAGCAGACGGAGATGTGGCTGTACGACAAAGGGATCACGAAATTGCCGTCCATATCTATGACACCCTTGGCGCCGGACAGACCGACGACGGCGAGACCCTCGTAGTACGGCGTGGCGTACGTATAGACCGTATCCGCTATCCACGCGCCCTTAACGGCGTAAAAGCCGTACTTTCCGCCGTTCTCGACCATTATCCTCTGATCGGAATAAGCCTTGGCGGTACAGCCGACGGGCAGCTCGAATATATTGCCCTTCTTGTCTATAATGACCTCGGCGTCCTGCTCTACCACGTTTTTCTGGCGCGGATGATACTCGATTATCCTCGCGAGCACGTAGCCGCCGTCGAAATATATCGATCCGATGCCGTTTTCGTCCGTTCTGCCTATTATGTGGATGTTCTTTTTCTCGCCCTCTATCGCGACCTTGACGTTTTCGTTCATGTAGCACGTTTCGCCCTGGTAGACGATAAGGCCGAGACCCTCGCTGTAATTGTAGCCCTTTTCGTATATCGCGCCTCTTACGCGCTCACCCTCGGCGTTCCTTATACCGTACTTGTCGCCGGAGCGGAATGATGTGAACTGCCCCTCGTATTTGCCGAACGCGGTGGGGTAGTTATAGTGCAGTCCCCTGCCGTCGCGCGCGTCGAAATCGGACGGCGTAAGCTCGTGCGCTTCTTCGTCTATATAGTAAAACCGTTCGCCGAGCTTGAAAAGCGGCCGGTCTTCTTCATCTCGCTCATACGCGAAAACAAGCTCGTCTTCGCCCTCGTATTTATATATCTGCTCGCACTTGCCGTTATAGAACGCAAGCGATGCGCCGTCGGAGATAACGAGCATACCCATATATACGTCGGCAGAGCATCTCATCTCGGTCGCATTATACGGTGTGAAAATGCGCAGTCCCGAAACGTCGGAGCTCTTTCTTACGGTGAAGCGCTCGCGCGTCATCATATCGCCTTCAAGGTACTGTATCTCGGGGAGCGTCAGCCCCGTAACGCGGTAAAGCGCAAGTCCTTCGCCGTACGTCTTCTCGGTCGCCGTTACCTCGCCCGCGGATATGCTCTTTATGCTCTCGTGCAGCTCGTCGAAAACGCTTTTCGGTACCTCGGTCTCCTCCGCCGTGTCAGTCGTGTCCGTACCGGTGTCCGTGTCGGTCGAAACCGGCTCCGTATCGGTATCCGGCGCGGTGGTCTCCGGCGGCGCCGTCGTTTCCGCCGCGGTCGTCTCGTCCGGGCGTTTTATGAAAGATATTTCAAAAACTCTCATATCGTACAGTATCAGAAACACGGCGAACGCGATCATAAGGGTTGCCAGCGCGACCGATACGACGATATATTTACTAACCTTCTTCATTTTCTTTTGTTTCCGGTTCGTCCTCTCCTTTGTCCTCGCGCTCAACGCACGCAAAGTTGACTATGTGCTCGCCGGGTTTGGGCGTCATCACGCGCACGCCGGAAGCGGCTCTGCCCGTGATCCTTATCTCCTCCGCGCGGAAGCGTATCATCGTGCCGCCGTCGGAGATCATCATAACGTCGTCGTCCTCGGATATGGCGGCGATACCGGCAAGACGTCCGGTCTTGTCGTTTATGTTGTGGCACTTCATGCCCTTGCCGCCTCTGCCGTGGACGGAGTACTCCTCAAACGGCGTGCGCTTGCCGAGACCGTTTTCCGTGATCGTCGCGAGCATCTTGCCCTCCTCGACCACCGCGGAGCCGCATATTTCGTCGCCCTCGGCAAGTCTCATGCCGCGGACGCCGGCTGCCGTACGTCCCATGGAGCGCACGTTCTGCTCGTCAAAGCAGACGCCGAGGCCGCTTTTAGCGGCTATTATTATCTTATCGTTTCCGGTCGTCAGATGTACGGACAACAGCTCGTTGCCCTCGTCTAAGCTGAGCGCGCGTTTTCCCGTCTTTCTCTGATATTCAAACTCGGACAAGGGCGTTTTCTTTACCGTGCCGTTTTTCGTCACCATAAAGAGGTATCCCTCTTTTTCAAAGTCGGATACGGGGAAGAACGCGGTTATCTTCTCGTCCTTTTCGATCTCCAGCATATTTATGACGTTTGTGCCCTTGGCGTTTGCGCCCGCCTCGGTTATATTATACGCCTTTTTGACGAAAACCTTACCGGTATTCGTAAAGAACATTATGTGATCGTGCGTATTCGACACTACGACGCGCTCGACGAAATCCTCTTCCTTCGTCGCCGTGCCGCGGTTGCCCTTGCCGCCGCGCCTCTGGGCGTTGTATTCGGACAGGGGTCTGCGCTTGAAATAGCCCGCGTGCGTCATCGTTATCACGCACGTGCCGCGCTCGATAAGATCCTCGTCTATTATCTCGTCCTCGTCCTCCTCGATCGCCGTTCTTCTTTCGTCGCCGAATTTGTCTCTGATCTCGATAAGCTCAGTCTTGATGATCTCAAGCACCTTGCCCTCGTCCGCCAGAATGCCCTGAAGCTCTTCGATCCGCTTGATAAGACGGTCGAGCTCCTCCTCTATCTTTATCGTTTCGAGGTTTGAAAGACGTCCGAGCTGCATTTCAACTATCGCCTGCGCCTGAACGTCGTCAAGGCCGAACGCCGCCATCAGCTGTTCCTTCGCGTCGGGTATCGACTTTGACGCGCGGATTATCTTTATGACCTCGTCGATATTTAAGATCGCTATTTTTAAGCCCTCTAAAATATGCGCTCTCTTCTTCGCTCTGTCAAGCTCGTATTCCGTTCTGCGCCTTATTATCTCTTCCTGGTATTTGATGTAGTTAGACAGGATCTCTTTCAAGCCGAGCGTCTTCGGCTCGCCGTTCACTAGCATGAGCATATTTATCGCGCACGTGTCCTGCAGCTGCGTAAATCTGTAAAGCTGGTTTAAAAGCACCTGCGGATTGACGTCGCGGCGGTACTCAATAACGATCTTCATGCCCTTTCTGTCTGATTCGTCGCGCAGGGCGGTGATGCCCTCTATGCGCTTAGCCTTGACAAGGTCGGCGATGCTCGCCACGAGCATGGATTTGTTTACCTGGTACGGTATCTCGTAGACCTCTATCCTGTGCTTGTCCTCGATTATCTCGCATTTAGCGCGCACGCTTATCTTGCCTCTGCCCGTCATGTAAGCGCGCTTGATGCCCGAGGTGCCGTGTATCGTCGCGTACGTCGGAAAATCCGGACCCTTTACGAACTGCATAAGATCGTCGACCGACGCGTCGGGGTTGTCTATCAGATAAACCGTGCCGTCTATGACCTCCGTCATATTATGCGGCGGTATGTTCGTCGCCATACCGACGGCGATACCGACGGAGCCGTTGACTAAAATGTTCGGGAAGCGCGACGGCAGGACCGTCGGCTCCTTTAAGGTGTTGTCGAAGTTCGGCACAAAGTCTATTACGTTTTTGTCTATGTCCGCGAGCATCTCGTTCGACAGACGCTCGAGACGCGCCTCGGTATAACGGTAAGCCGCCGCGCCGTCGCCGTCCACGTTGCCGAAGTTGCCCTGGCCGAAAACGAGCGGATAGCGAAGCGAAAACGGCTGCGCCAGACGCACCATCGCGTCATATACCGACGTATCGCCGTGCGGGTGGTATGAGCCTAACACGTCGCCGACGACCTTCGCCGATTTTACCGTCGGCTTGTCGTACGTGTAGTTTTTCTCGTACATCGAATACAGAATACGCCTGTGAACGGGCTTCAATCCGTCGCGCACGTCGGGCAGGGCTCTGTCCACGATGACCGACATGGAGTATTCAAGGAACGACTTGCGCACTTCCTTTTCAATTATTGTCTCAATGATCTTCTGATCCGGAAATTCAATGTTTTCCGTGTTGTCATAATTTTTCTTCACGATTTTTCTGCCTTTTCTTTATTTTCTGCCTTCCCCTGTTGGGGAAGGGGGACCCGTTAACCTTCCCCCGTTGGGGAAGGGGGACCGCTTGCGGTGGATGAGGCGAACCTCAGTGCCGCAATCAAACCCTTTTCACTTTTTGCTTTATCGGTTTTAA
>CADBSB010000095.1 GCA_902797235.1 uncultured Ruminococcus sp.
CTTACAATATACCCGGAGGGAAAAAAATGAAAAAGAATTATAACGTACCGGCTGAATTTCAGCCTATTTCGATGTGGGGCTATTTCGGATATTCCATATTATTTTCAATACCGATAGTCGGATTTATTTTTATATGTGTTTTCTCGCTTGGAGGAACGAAGAATATCAATAAGAGAAATTACGCAAGATCGTATTTCTGTGTACTGATACTCTGTCTTATAATCTGCGGCATCATAGCTCTCATAACGGCGCTCACGGGCGGAATCTCCGCGCTTCAGCAGTGGATTGCTAACCTTAAATTCTGATGATTTTCAAAATAGAAAAATATAAAGAGCTTGTTTCCACAAACGACACGGCAAAAGAAAAATCCGCGTCAGGCGCGCCCGAGGGTACCGTTATCACAGCGGAGCACCAGAGCGGCGGGAAGGGCAGAGCGGGGCATACGTTTTACTCGCCGACCGGCGGTATATATATGTCTGTCATACTGCGCCCGCGGTTTTCAGATTATACGCTCATAACTCCCGCCGCCGCCGTCGCCGTCTGCAAAACGGCGGAAAAGCTCGGTTTTGACTGTAAAATAAAGTGGGTAAACGACTTATATCTTAACGATAAAAAAATTTGCGGCATACTTACGGAATCAAATATATCATACGGTTGGGCAGTTCTCGGCATAGGACTTAACACGAATAAGCTCGATGAAAACGCGCCGGAAATAGCGGGCTGGATGTATGACGAGCAGGCCGATAATGATAAAATCGTTGATTTGCTTTTGAATGAGATAGACAACATTTATTCAAAGCTGCCGGATAAGTCGTTTATAGAGTATTACAGAGAAAAGAATTATCTTATAGGAAAAGAGCTTTTGATTGACGGTGAGGAGTATTTTTATAAGCAAATAAACGATGATTTCAGCCTTGTCGTTAATGATAAATACGGAAATGAAAAGAGATTTATTTGCGGAGACGTGAGCGTAAAGGTTAAGTGAAATATTTTGCTAAAGCAAAATGTGAAATGTTTGCCATAGGCAAGCGTGAAATTTTTCGTCGCTGCCGCAAAGTGGAATTGTCTGCGACAGTATCCATAACAAAACGGCGCCATAAGGCGTCGTTTTGTTATGGAGATGAGGGGAATCGAACCCCTGTCCGAAAAGTCATCCTCGAGACTTTCTACGGGCGTATCGCGTCTTTTATAATTCCCCTCATCAAGCGCCGGCGCGCAGGCTTTCGGCTCGGGTATCTTTTTTCTTTATGGCCGCTTCAAAAGAAAACCGGCGGCGCACATTTACCACTGCGTCACGCCCGCATCACGGCCGTGGTCCTCCGTGAAGGGACGCTCGCGCACTCAGGCAGCGAGAGCTAATTTATTATCTTTAGCGTTTATATTTAAATTGCGGCTTTTATAGAGGTACCGCACCTCTGCCCGCTTATCCGGATTCCGGCTCCCCGTCGAAACCATTACATCCCCGTATAAGTTCAGCCCGAATATTTGCCGTTCGATTTTTCGGCTCTGTCGATATCGCGCTCGGCGCGTTTTTTCGCGTCGTCGTCGCGCTTGTCGTACAGTTTTTTGCCCTTGCAAAGCCCGAGCTCCAGCTTTACGAGAGATTTTTTGAAATATAAGAATAACGGAATAAGGGTAAGCCCCTCCTGATTCACCTTGCCCGACAGCTTGATTATCTCCTTTTTGTGCATCAGAAGACGTTTTTCCCTGTCCGGGTCGCGGTTGAAGATGTTGCCCTGCTCATACGGCTTTACGTGAACGCCCGTTGCAAATATCTGTCCGCCCTTGACGTAACAGTAGGAATCCTTTAAATTGACGTTTCCGCCGCGTATGCTTTTTACCTCCGTCCCGAAAAGCTCAATACCGCACTCGAACTTTTCCAGGACGAAATAGTCGTGATACGCTTTTTTATTTTGCGCGATTATCTTTATCCCGCCGTTTTTGTCAGCCACGGTATCTTACCTCCTTTCGTTCGGGTAGTGTATTATACTATAAAAAAACAAATTTGTCAAGACCTAAATATACAGTTTCAGCGTATCTTCTATCCAGTAACCGTATTCCGTTTTCGGACTTAATTTTTCATATCCTTTCATTTTAAGATACAATTCGACCCCGTCCGACGCGTCGTGCCAAATATCGGTAAACACGAAATCGTATTTTCCGCTTTTGAAATTTGATTTTGCAAACTCAAAAGCGTCGGAACAGACGATATTTATTTTGTCCTTGTAAGGAAACTGCGGCAGTATGTTATCTTTAAAAAGCTTTATCACGTTTTCGTCACGTTCAACGACGGTAACGGCAGATACGTTCGGTTTGAGCGAGGCGTGAAATGCGAAATATCCCAATCCGAGCCCGAACGTAAGGACTTTTCCGTAAGCTTTTTCTATATGCGGCTTTGTAGTTATTATCTCGTTCGGCATAAGCGTCATCCACTCCCGTCCGTCTTCAAGCACGGCGGGGTATCTGAACCCACGCTCAAAATAGCCGATTTTCGGCAAGATCCTGCCGTCCGGCAGCCTTTCCGGATCGCCGCAGACGAACGCCTCGTACGGCTCGCATACAAGCTCCGTCAACCTCCATCCGTTCGTTTCCGTATCACCGAACTTTACCGTTTTATAATACGCGTCACACTCAAATTCCGCGGGATCGAGGCGGTGTACCATGGGTATGAAATACTTTCTGTATAGTATTTTATCATCCGCGCTGTTGACCGTATCGAGCATACACGCGGCGGCAAGCAGAGCGGAGTAAGCAAGCTCATCTCCGCCCGTGTTTTTATAAAGCTGTTCGTTTATGAAATGCGGCGCGAGGTTGAGGTACATACTCATGCACTCAAAAACCCGGTCGTTATATTTTTTATAATCCATTTATTCCCGTGCTGTTGTAAAGCTGCGATTGCAGTTTTTGATAAAACGAAATATAAAACGTTATGCGCTCGCGCCACATTTGCTTTGCCGTTTTGGTTGAAAATGTACGCGCTTCCCATTTTTTAAGCAAATCGAGCTTTTTGTTTACGTTTTCCGTTTTGCCGGCGAGGTCAAGGTGCAGAAAATCCTCAGCGCAGAGCGTTTCGTGTATGCGGTAGGCGTCAAAACGGTCTAAATTGTCCGCGTCGCCGACGGTCAGCGCAAACGGCGTGTGCTCTCCGTCAAAATCCGCCAAGTCGTCCACGTGTATGGCTATGCCGTAGCACATATCCGCGATTCTGTCCTCTGTAAATCCGAGCTCTTTCAGAAACGGTCTTGCTATTGCCGCGGCGCGTCTGCCATGGTTTATCCAGCCGTCCTCGCCGAACGTCTCACAGTACGAAATATCGTGCAGAAGGCACGCGACGGTCATTTCCGTCTCGTCAAAGCCCTCTTTTCCGACAATCTGCCGTCCGATATTAGCAACTCTGAAGCTATGCTCGATACGGTACGCTTTTTTGTCCGGCTTTGCCGACAAATACTCGCTTTCGTCAAACTTTTTATATAAGAATTCAATAGTTTTGTTTACGATCTCTTTGTTTAACATATAAAACCTCTACTGATTGCTGAACTGCCATGCGGCGGAGGGGACGTTGCTTGAATTACAGAGCGTCATTGTTTCGGGGAAGCTCATATCGCGCGCCGTATTATATCCGACCCACAGCATTTTTGAACTCGATTTTACCGTAACGGTATCCTTGCCGGTAATCGTTACCGAGAGCGGAGAAGTCCATATCGATTTCGTAATGACGCCGAAGCCTTTGAGCGAGTTTCCGTACGCTTTTAATCCGTCGCCGACGTTTTTGAATTTTACGGTCGCGGTCTTGCCGTCCTTGGAAAAAGTGCACGATACGGCGACAGGGCCTTCAACGTATTCGATATTACCGACACCGTACGCGTTTGCGAGAATTATATCCGACATACGTTCCGATATCTCCCACTTATTGTACGGATGCAGATTGTTGCCGTAAGTCTTATCCTTCCAAAGATCGGCTGAGGTACAGATATGAACGTTTGAAAGCTTGGTCGGGATCATGCCCATGTTCATCCTGACCTGCGCGTAGTCAAAATTCATGTATATAGGCGGGAATTCCACGATATATACTGGATAATCGTGATTTGTAAGGTCGTGCTTGTCGCGGAAATATTTTATCATCGCCGTAAATCTGTCGGCGTATAACAAACAGTTGTTGTTTGCCGTGGTGCAGTCGGATTCTCCCTGATACCATATTATGCCGCTTATCGGGAAATTCTGAAAAGCGTACATATAATGGTTATACATAAACGACGATTTGTGCTGATTTACACCCGGCGCGGAATACACGCCGTTGCTGTAAGTGCTTATTTTAAGCGCGTCGCGTACCTCATTCGGTAAAAACGCGTGCAGCGCCAAACCGTTGCCGTCAAATTCTATCATTCCTATCGGCACCGTGCCGCCGAGCTTCTGATACAGCTGATACGCGGTAAAATATCCGACTGCGGAGAACTGCAGAGCGCCTTCCGACGGGTATTCCCAACCTCTTTTCTGAACGGCGTCCTTGTTCACGTCGTTCGTTCCCTGTACAAGCCCGGGAGCGTCAGTATAATAATAACTTCTGTTCAGTCGTATAAGTAAATCGTTCGATATATCAACGTTTCTGCCCTTGGCGTTCGCAAGCGGTTCGTTTTTGATGTTCTGAACGGAATAATTGATATTCGACTGACCGACGACCCAGTAAACGTCGCCTACGAGCACGTCGTTATACTTATATTCAACGCCGTCTCCGTAGACGCGGAGCGTCTGCCCGTTTGTATTTTCTTTAAGCGTTTCGTCAAGCGTTATCATCCATTCGCCGCCCTTGACGACCGCGGTGCCGTACAGACCCGAAAATTCGGCGGCTATCGTTTTGCCGTTCTCGGAAGTCGGCGCCCAGCCCCAGATCCTGACCGGCTCGTTTCTTTGAATCACCATACCGTCGTCAAAAACGCGGGAAACGGTAAAGCTTTTTGCGTACGTCACGGCGCCGCTGACGCGCCTGAAAAGCGAGACGACGTCCTTGTTGTTGACCTTACCGTCTGAGTTTATGTCGCATAATTCCGAATCGACCGACACGTTTGACGATACGATGCGGAACAGACTTACGACGTCCTTGTTGTTCAGCGAACTGTCGCGGTTCACGTCGCCGAAAATGAAAGATAAAGGAGAAACGATCATAAAAGCCGAAAGTATCACAGTGACAATGATAAGGTATAAAGCCTTTTTCATAAAACACCTCAAAAACATATAACGCTTAATTTAACGGCATAAACGCCGTCCGACAAGTTTTCATACGTGTTATTATACACGTATTTACATTGTTTGTCAATACATTCAAAATTAACTTTAACTTTACACAGATACATTGTAATTTAATTTTCAGTTTTTATTTGTATGATAGTATTGATACAATGTATATTTCGGGAGTTTTTTATGCTTAAAATAAGGAACATAAGCAAAACGTATAAAACGGACGATCTCGTTCAGCGCGCGCTTGACGGGGTCAGTCTCAATCTGCGTGACAACGAGTTTGTCGCCGTTCTCGGTCCGTCCGGCTCCGGCAAAACAACGCTTTTGAACGTTATAGGCGGACTTGACAGGTACGACACGGGCGACCTTATAATAAACGGCATATCGACAAAAAAATATAAGGACAGAGACTGGGATTCTTACAGAAACCACACGATAGGCTTTGTTTTCCAGAGCTATAATCTGATACCGCACCAGAGCGTCCTCTCTAACGTTGAGCTTGCGCTCACCATCTCCGGCATATCCAAAAAGGAACGCAGAAGAAGGGCGACGCAGGCGCTTGTCGACGTGGGCTTGGGAGATCAGCTTCATAAAAAGCCGAATCAGCTCTCCGGCGGTCAGATGCAGAGGGTCGCGATAGCGAGAGCGCTTGTAAACGATCCCGAAATACTTCTGGCGGACGAGCCGACAGGCGCGCTCGATACCGAAACGAGCGTGCAGGTAATGGAGCTGTTGAAGCAGGTCGCAAAGGATCACTTGGTCGTTATGGTAACGCACAACCCTGAGCTTGCGGAAAAGTACGCGACGCGCACGGTTATGCTGCGCGACGGAAAGATCACCGGAGACACCATGCCGTACGAGGTCGACGATAAAGAGGAAGCGCAGCATAAAAACATGGGTAAATCCTCCATGTCGTTCTTCACGTCGCTGTCGCTCAGCTTCAACAACCTGCTCACCAAAAAGGCGAGGACGATACTTACCGCGTTCGCCGGCTCTATCGGTATAATCGGCATAGCGCTTATAATGTCCTTGTCAAACGGCGTGAACGTTTATATAACGGATATACAGAAAAGCACCATGACGTCGTACCCGATAACGATTGACGCGCAGACGATAGACCTTAGCAGCGTCATTAAGTCGGACAGTTCGATAAACGAAAGTGACGGCGATCACGACCGTGACGCGGTCTATTCAAACGGACGTATGCTCCAGGCGGCCTCGGCGTTCACCTCGAGCGTAACGACGAACAATCTCTCGGACTTCAAGAAATATCTTGACGATCCGGACAGCGAGATTCATAAATATATAGGCGACAGCGGAATTGTTTATATATACGACCTCAGCTTCGGTATATACACGTACGATTCCGACGGAGCCTTGATAAACACGAACACGTCAAGCGTTGAAATGACCGGCTTTTACTCGCAGTTTTCTTCAAGCGGCATGATACCGGGCATTTACGAGCAGATTTTGCCGTCGCCCGACGGGCTTGTGAGCAGCGCGGTGAAAAAGAGTTATGAAACGGTAAGCGGAAGATGGCCCGAAGCATACGACGAGGTAGTTCTCGTGCTGAACGAGAACAACGAAATATCGTATACCGATCTGTACCACCTCGGCCTTATCCCTGCGTCGGAATATAACGATATAACCGGCAAGATCACAAAGGGCGAAAGCGTGAACGTGCCTCAGCACAAATTCAGCTACGAGCAGATACTTGAAAAAGAGTACTATCTTGCGACCGAATCCGATAAGTACGTCAAAAACGGCGATACCTTCAAAAGAATATCAAGCGATACGGAAGCGTTTAAGGATATACTGGATAATAATTCAACAAAAATAAAGATAGTCGGCATAGTCCGTCCCGTAAGCGGAACAACGGGCATAACGCTGACGATGAACGTCGGTTATACAAGAGCCTTGACGGATTATATCATCAAACGCACGGAGGAAAGCGAGATCGTTACGGCGCAGAACGAGAATAAGAACGTTAACGTTTTGAACGGTCTTTCGTTTGAACCTGCTGACGATGAACAGAAAAAAGAGGACGCGATAAAGTACGTAAAGAGCCTCGGCATAAGCGAAAAAGCGCGTCTGTGCAGCGAGCTTCTGATAATGCAGAAGATCGATATAATGTCGATACCGGGTCTCGATCTTTCGCAGTACGCCGGAATGACCATGTCGTCTCTCGGCGAGGCGGAATTATCCGGTCTGCTTGATCTTTATATGCAGAATCCCGCTGACGACACGCTAATAACTATATACGACAAGTACGTTTCCGCCGGCTCTTACAGCGATAATATGACGAATTTCGGCGTTATCTCAAAGGACGCGCCCGCGTCTGTCAACATATACGCGGACACGTTTGAGGCGAAGGATAAAATCGCCGAATGTATAGAAGCGTACAATAAGAACGCTACGGAGGAGAACAAGATAACGTATACCGATTACGTAGGTCTTCTAATGTCGTCGATCACCACGATAATCAACGTCGTTTCCTACGTTCTCATAGCGTTCGTCGCCGTATCGCTCGTCGTTTCATCCATTATGATAGGCATAATAACTTATATTTCCGTACTTGAAAGAACGAAGGAAATAGGTATCCTGCGCGCTATCGGCGCGTCAAAGCGCAATATTTCAAACGTATTCAACGCGGAAACGTTTATCATCGGACTTTTCGCCGGCCTGCTCGGTGTGTGCATAAGCGCGCTGCTTCTCATACCCGGAAACGCCGTGATACACCACTTCGTCGGCGCAAACGACGTAAACGCCATAATGCCTATCCCCGGCGCGATAATCCTTGTGATACTGAGCGTGGTGCTCACGTTCATAGGCGGCCTTATCCCCGCAAAGAAGGCGTCGCGCAAAGACCCGGTACTTGCGCTTCGGACGGAATAAAGGAGATTAAAATGAAAAAAACGATAATCAAACTGCTTGCTCTTGTGACCGTTGTTATACTGACGCTCGGCGCTTCTTCCTGCAATTTAATATTTAATCCGTTTTCGCTGTTGACCGACACGGCGGCGGAAACAACGGAGCCGGAATCGACGGAAGACGAAACGAGCGAAGAGATAACGACGGAAGAAGAGGAGACGACGGAGGATATATCGTTATATGAAAACAATCCCGAATATCTTTTATATAAAGCCGCAAACGAAAAAACAAATTCAATTAACGACATTAGAATTGTCGGCGAGACAAGACAGCAGATAACGATGAAGCACTCGGGCGGAACCGATAAAACGGAGACGGATATGATAATTCCCGTAAACGTTGTAGGGCGTATAAGCGGAGATTTCAAGTGTTGTATGCAGATAATGTCCGTCGTTACAACAAATGGACGGGATCAGCGTACGGATACGGTCGTATGGGCGGACGGTGAAAAAATATACGTAAGACCCGATTCAGAAGAGAATTGCACGGTAACGGACAGAAACGATAAAAGCGTTGAGGTATATAACGAAATGACGTCGCGTGAAAATTTATTCTGGGATGAGCTGTCGGCGGATTATTTTGCTGAAACGGAAAGGACTGTTTTTCAAGACAGCATAACCATCAAAGCGGTACCGTCGGAATACAGAATGAAAAAGTCTATAGAAGAGGTCGAAGAGACGCTCATTTCGACGTTCACTCTGATGGGCGCGACGGATATTAAGACCGGCGATAAGAGTATGTATCTTGAATTTTTAATAGACGAAGAAGGGTATCTTTTATATTACACGACAAATATAAAAATCGAAATGAAAATGAATTTAAACGACCGCTACGTAAAAGTATCGTCACAAACAATGGTGGGAATGTCATGGCAAGAGCGCTGGAATCCGGTCTACGTTGAAATTCCGGAAAAATAATAAACGACGGCAGGAGTTATTTCCTGCCGCGTTTGTTATGTGAGAAGCCGAATTTGCCTACGCGCTTGCCCTGCGCGAAATACTCGCCGTGGCAGTACGACACAAGTCCCGCTTTTTCAAGGCGGAGCTTGCCTTTCTCGTCGATGATCGAATCGTCGGCGTTGACGGCGACTATATCGCAGATAAAAGCGTCGTGGGAGCCTAAATGCAGTACGTCCGTGACCTTGCACTCGAGCGTCAGCGGAGATTCGGCAATCTGCGGACATTTTATCTGCGTGCACGGCTCTTTCGTCAGACCCGTTTTCGCAAACTTATCGACGTCGCGCCCCGAGCGCACACCGCACCAGTCTATCTTTCTTATTAACATCGACGGCACGAGATTTATACAAAGCTCGCCGCTTTTTTCGATAAGCGCGTGCGAATGACGCTCCGGTCTCACGGAAACGTAGGTCTTTGGCGGATCGGAGCACATTATCCCCGTCCATGCTATCGTTATAATATTTGCCTCATCCCCCTCGCCGCACGTCACCGCGACCGCGGGAACGGGAGCTAATAAAGTTGAGCCTTTCCACGTAGTTTTCATAAAATTCCTCCTTAATTCTTATCGCGTAAGCGATATATCGAATGCGAGCTTAGCGAGCATATATAGAATTGCCCGTGAGGGCAATATATCGAATCGCTGTAAAGCGATATATCGACAAGTCAAGTCGATATAAATCTGCAAGCAGATTTTCGATATGCGCTCACGCGCTCGATATGCCTTACGGCTCGATATGTTTGCTTACGCAAACAAGATTTATTTTTGATTTGCATTCTTTTTAGCGGTAGTTATAGAAGCAATAAGCTTTTTTTGTATTGTACCGCGAGTATTATTAAGATATTTAAATTGATTAGGATCAAGTTTGCCCTTGCGATACAGTAATTCAAGCCAATATTCCGTTTCTGAACATTCTTTTAAAGATATTTCAAGCTTATTTATAAAATCAGCACGGCTTTGAGCATATTTTCCCTCATATAGGTTTGCGCCAATAGAAGAAGATGATCTGAGTATCTGTTCAACGTAAGGTCGACAGCCTTTAATATTTTCACATATATCTGAAACAGATATTGCAAATGAAATAGTCATTTCACGAAGATCATTTTTATATTCTTCCATATTTTTTAATCCTTTCTGACTGCTCTTAACATATTTATCTTTTTTCCCTCGGATACGAAATTCTTTTCGTATTCCGTCATAACGTTGTCCTTTGCGTACCCGCTTCCGTGAAGATCGCGAGTAATATCGGTTATTTCAAATCCGTTATCATTTAATTCTTCAACGGAGAATTCGAAAAGGGAATCATCGTCTGTTTTTAAGTATATACTTCCGTTTTTTGTAAGTACGGTCTTGTAAATATCAAGAAACGCGCGGTAAGTAAGTCTGCGTTTCGCATAGCCCTTTTTCGGCCACGGATCGGAAAAGTTAAGATATATCCGCTCAATTGTGTGCGGCTCGAATTTCTCGGCAAGATTTGCCGCGTTCATAACGGTGAAACGCACGTTTTTTATATCCGCCGCCTTCGCTTTTTCCGCCGCGAGCATCAAAACGTCTGAAATTCGCTCTATCGCAACGAAATTTATATCCGGCTCCTTTGCCGCCGTGCCGCATATAAAGTCGCCTTTGCCGCAGCCTATTTCAAGACGTACCGGGTTTTCGTTGCCGAAAACGTCTTTAAAGCTTGTTTTTTCCTCGGGTAAAAGTATATCGCCGCATTTTTCAAGCCTTTCCTTGCCGTGTTTTTTTCTTCTCATGCGCATAACGCTGTCCTCCGTTCGCTTCTTATGAACAGAATTAAAATTATTTTTAAAATAATATAATAAGACTATTCTTTTTTATTTTTATGTGGTATAATACCGGAAAAGACGGATTTTCATACCATACATATTGTACCACATATTTTCCGTTTTTGCAATATTTGTTTTAAATAAAATTACGGCAAACAAAGGAGGTCTTTGTTACATTGGAGTATAATTTTGATGAAATTGCCGAAAAATTATCGCAGCAGGGCATGGATGCTGAAAACGTTGAAAAAAGCGTAGCTCATTTGAAGAGCGCTTTTTCGTCGCTTTCGGATGAAGAGCTCAAAACGCGGCTTGAGGATCTCGGCGGCGCGGACGGTATCGTTTCGGCAATTATGAAAGGTTACAGAGAACATACGGCCGCTAAAACGGACGAGATCAAAGAAGAACCGAAAGAAGAAGCCGGGCACGAGGCTGAGACCGCGACAGAGCCGGCAGCGGAAACGGAGCCGGAGCAGGCGGAAAATGAGCCGGAGGCTCCCGCGGAGACGGACGAAGAAAACGCTGAGAAAAGCGGAAAAGAACCGCTTAAAATAATAAGCATAGACGAAGAACTGTTTTCCGACGAGTCCGAAGAGGATAAAGAGGCGGAGGAAGAACGCGCGGACAAGATAGTAAACGAGATCGAAAACAGCGAAGAGGCCGCGCCGTCCGTCGTGGTAAACGATTTCTTCAACGATGACGACGACGTAAAGTCAAAGCGTCCCGCCGATAAAAAGCAGGCGAAAAAATCCGACGCCGTAGTTAAATCAAATAAGCAGAACAAGCCCGAGCATAAAAAGGTCAACGTTAAGGATATGACACCGAGGGCAAAGGCTATTTATATAATCGGTCTTATCATACTCATACCGCTGCTCATAGCCGTTGTCATCGCCATTACGGTCATACTGCTTGCGTTATACGCCGCGATAATAGTGCTTATAGTGGCGTTCTCGGTCGCCCTTGTGATCATAGCTGCCGCGGGTACGGCGTTATCGCTTATGGCGATAATTTACGGCGTTATCTGTATAACTCAAGGCGAGGGTATCGCCGGTATGTTCGAGATCGGTCTCGGCATTATCGCCGGAGGCGTCACGCTCGGCGTTTCGATTTTGCTTTATAACTTCATTGTAAGGCTCGCTCCGTTCTTATTCAAAAAGATGTTCGTGCTTTACAAGTTCTTATTCAGACAGCTTACAAAGCTTTTGAGCTTTGTGAAAGGAGTGTGCGGTAAATTATGAGGCCTGTATCTATCATTTTCCTTATCATTTCCGTCATACTCGTTATCGTCGGACTTCTGACCTGCTCGATAGCTATGTTACAGTCAAAGCGTCAGGGCGTGGATCTTTATGATACGACGATAGTCAACGGACAGTCCGAGGCGGAATACGATTTTTCAAACGACACGGTAAGCAAGCTGCAAATAGAAGTCGGCGACTGCGACGTTGATATAATCTTCGGAGCGGACGTAAGCAAGGTCCAGATGAACAACTTTTCATCCGCCGGATATATCTGCGAGGTCGATAACAGAGCACTTGTCGTTGAAGACACGGTAAATATTTTCAATATAACCGATATAATAGAAAACGGCAAGATCCGTTTCAAGGGCTTCAGATATTTCCTGCGCGACAGAAAACTGACCGCGGGCGACAAGTCCTTGAAGATATACGTTTCCGAAAAATTCGATCTGAGAGTTATAGACATAAAGGTCAAGAACGGCAACGTGAATATAGCCGGTTACGTCAATAATACCGATTATATCATCAATATCGAAAACGGCAATTTCATAGCGTCCGATCTTGTAACGGAATCTACGCTCACCGCAAACGTCGGCAAGGGGACGGTTCGTCTGAGCCACGTAACGGCGAGGACGATAAGCACCTCGACCGTGGAGGGCAATATAGACGCGATAATCTCCGCGAAGGAAATTACGGCGGACGCAAAGAAGGGCAATATCAGTATTGAAAGCGAAAGCGATCTTTCAAAATACAACTTTGTCTTAAAGGCCCCCGTGTCGACGATAACGCTTGAAGAGCTTGTCAAGGCGGGCAACTATATAGCAAACGACGCGCTTCTGACAAACTTCATCCACGCCGATGCCGAAGCTGGGTCCGTCAATGTCAAGACTTATATCCCGTCGATCGCTCCCATAACGCCGGATGATGGTACGGATACGACGGCGGATACGGCAAAAACCGAATAAAAAAGTCTTATACTGCGCATACTACCGTACCGTACGGGTATAGACCCGTCGGAAAGGAATATTCTTTATGGTAGTTATTGATAAAACGGCTCTGACGCTTGCGATAATAGGCGCATTGAACTGGGGCAGCATAGGCGTATTCGGCTTTGATATAGTTGCCTGGATATTCGGCGGACAGGATTCCGTCGGCGCAAGAATAATATATACGATCGTAGCGCTTGCGGGTATCTGGTGTATCTCCGTTCTTTTCAGATCGTGGAACACTTTATCCGAGCGTGAGGAAGCGGAAGAAACGGCTGCGTTTGACAGGCAGACAAGATAAATCAGTATCGTCCGGCAGCAGATGCCGGGCGATATTTTAGGAGTAAAAATGCAGAAGCTGAAACAAAAGCTTGATGATTCGATTAAAATCGGTGCTTTACAAAAAATAACCTTGTCCGGCTGCTTTGACGGCTCAGTTAAAAAAGCGACGTACACGGTAAAAACAAAAAAAGATACGCCGTACGTGTTTGAGGAGAAGTTCACAAAGGACGGCAAGGCGTATCACGCGTATTTGCCGTATGAGGGCGCCGCGGAGCATATACTTTCATCCTCCGGGGGATATAAACAGACGGACGTGTCCTGTGCCGACTTTTCCGCCGTAGTCTTACGATCAAAAAAGGGCGCGGTACATATAAAGTATCTGCAAGCAAAGCAGAACAACGTAAAACAGACGGATGATAAGAATTATATCCTTTCGCCCGATAAAAAGTACGATTTTCTCACGGCGTTGAAGATACAGGATGTAAACGGCAGGGTGCACGATAAACGTCAGAGCAAATTCAGACAGATAAACAGGTTTTTGCAGATAGTGTCGGATATAACGCCGTCGCTGCCCGAGGATGATATTACCGTATGGGACCTCTGCTGCGGCAAAAGCTACTTATCGTTTGCGGTATATTACTATTTCAGATACGTGCTCGACCGTGAAATAAAGATCGTCTGCGTTGACAGAAAAGAGGACGTTATAAAGGAATGCGGCGATATTGCAAAGTCTATCGGCTTTGACGGAATGGAATTCATATGCGGCGATATTTTCAAATGTCTGCCAAACACGTCACCCGACCTTGTCCTGTCGCTGCACGCGTGCGACACAGCGACGGATATGGTGTTGTCTGAGGCGATAAAGCGCGGCGCGAAGGTGATACTTTCGTCCCCGTGCTGTCAGCATGAGTTATCAACGCAGATAAAATGCGACGGTTTGAATTTCGTTCTGAAAGAACCGCTATTAAAGCAAAAGCTTTCGTCCATATTTACGGACGCGCTCCGCTGCAAGCTGTTGCACGCCGGCGGTTACCGGGTAACTGTGCTTGAATTCATAGACCCGGACGAAACGCCGAAAAATCTTATGATCCGCGCAGAAAAGACGTACGTACCGAAGAATATAAGAAAATCGGAATATGAAGAATACAACGCCATTTGCAAAACTTTAAACGTCGAGCCTGCGATGAAAAAGCTGCTTGACGTATATCTCTCCGATTTATTATGAGAAAGGGATATGATATGAAACGCAAACATCTGATAATACTTATTGCGATCGTCGCCGCGCTCGCGCTCACGCTTTCCGTTTGTATCTACTGGTATCTGAATATCAATTCAATGTCAAAGCTTCTGCCGGATAAAAGGGAGCTGACGGAGGACGAAACGGTAATTGCGAAAAAAGTAGGTTATCCCGACTGGAAAACGTATATCATAACGTACTTTTTGATGCTGTTTACGCTGATAGCGCTTATATCGGGCTGGTTTGCCGCGGTATTTCCCGGAAGGACGGGCTCGTCCGTCTCGATGATAACGCAGCTTGTATCGCTCGGGCTCGAGGCGATCATATTCAAGGATATGCTGGCGGAGAAAAGCAAGTTTTTATACGATAAAAAGCTGTTTATCATATCAGCCGCGTGTATGGTGTTTTCGCTCATACTAACCGCGGTGTACGCGTTTATAAAATATACAAAGAAGAAAGGTAAGCAAAAGGATTTGGATAAGATAGCGGAAGAGAGAAAAAATACGAAAATAATAGTTCTCGATAAATGCACGCTCACCGTCGGCGACATAGATTTCGCCGCGCTCGACGCGCTCGGAAATACGGAGTATTACGATATACTTACAAAAGAAGAAATTATAAGCGTATCTGCCGACGCGGACGTCATACTCTGCAACAAGGCGGTTATAGATAAGGAAATAATGGACAGCTGTCCCAAGCTCAAATACATAGGTCTGTTTGCAACGGGGTATAATAATATAGACGTAAAATACGCCGCCGAAAAGGGAATTACGGTATGCAACGCGCCGAATTATTCCACGGATTCCGTGGCGCAGCTGACGTTTGCCTATATTTTAAATCACACCACGTCGCTTGATAAATATAACGAATCCACGCATAACGGCGAATGGATAAAAGCGCGTGCGTTTTCATACTTCCCGTACCCGATAAACGAGCTTAAAGGCAAAAAAATATGTATCATCGGCTACGGAGCGATAGGAAAGCAGGTAGCAAAAATTGCCGACGCGTTCGGTATGAAGATCTTTATTTCAACGAGAACAAAGCCGGAGAATTGTCCGTACCCGCTCGTATCGGTCGACGAGGCGTTTGAGATCGCCGATTATCTGACCGTACACTGTCCGCTTACGGATAAGACGAGAGGTCTTATAAGTAAGGAAAGACTTGCGACGATGAAAAAGACGGCGTTCGTCATAAACACGGCGAGAGGCGCCGTGGCGGACGAGAAGGCTCTGCGCGAGGCGCTTGACGGTCACATAATAGCCGGCGCGGCGTGCGACGTTCTGACAGTCGAGCCGATGCGTGAGGACGACGTGCTGATAGGTGCGGAAAATCTGACGCTTACGCCGCATATCGCCTGGGCATCATATGAGGCGAGAGTGCGCCTTATTTCGCTCGTCGCGTCAAATCTGAGAGCGTATCAGAACGGTCTGCCCGTAAACGTGGTAAAATGAGCGATATCAAGATCGAGCGGATCGCGGAAAACGCGGAAATTTCAGAGGACGGCCGCGGACTGCTTTTGACTACCGACGCGTGCCTTTTATCCGCGTTTGTGTCGAGAAACGCAAAGCAGGACGTATGCGAGCTCGGCGCCGGATCGGGCATAATTTCCGCGATGCTTCTGCTCGATAAGAAGATAAGATCGTCAGTCTGCGTCGATTTTCAGCCCGGAATATGCGATATAGCAAAGCATAACGCTGAAAAAAACGGTTTGGCGGATAAAATGACGGTCGTCTGTTCGGACGTTATTGATTATAAATCGGATAAAAAATTTGACGCGGTAGTGTCAAATCCCCCGTATTTCAAAGCGGAGGACGGACGAAAAAACGAAACGGAACAAAACAGGCTCTGCCGCCACGAAAGCACGGCGACTGTATTTGATTTTGCCTCGTGCGCGTCAAGGGTGTTGAAGGACGGCGGCATCGCATATTTCTGCTACACGCCCGAGAGATTATCGGAGCTTTTGTGCGCGTTATCGTCCGCGGGGATCGAGCCGAAAACGCTTATAACCGTATATCCGACGGTAAACCACAAGCCGTCGCTAGTTCTCGTTTCCGCCAAAAAGGGCGCGCAGAGCGGTATGACGTACGAAAGACCGCTTATGATTTATAAGGACATACCGGGTAAAGAATATACGGACGACTATATAAAAATTAAAACCGAAAACAGGATAAAGCTATAAAATGGGTGAAAAGTTTATACACGCCAAAGGCGTAAGAGTAAACAATTTAAAGAATATTGAGGTAAAGATACCGCGCGACAAGCTCGTCGTCTTTACCGGTGTTTCCGGCTCGGGCAAATCATCCCTTGCATTCGATACGCTGTACGCGGAGGGACACAGACGCTTTGTCGAATCATTATCCGCTTACGCGCGTATGTTTTTGGGACAGATGGACAAGCCGGATATAGATTTTATAGAGGGTCTTTCGCCGTCTATTTCGATAGACCAGAAAACAACGTCCAAAAACCCGCGCTCGACCGTCGGAACGGTCACGGAGATATACGATTATCTGCGTCTTATATATGCGAGGATCGGCATACCGCACTGTCCCGTCTGCGGCAAGGAGATACGTATGCAGACGACGGACACGATAATCGGCAAGATATTACAGCTGCCGGAGGGCACGCGGTTTGAGGTCTGCGCCCCCGTCGTCCGCGGTAAAAAGGGAATGCACAAAAAGGTGTTTGAGGACGGAAATAAAGCCGGCTACACGCGCGTCCGCGTTGACGGCAACATGTACGACATTACGGATAACATAGAGCTTGACAAAAACATAAAGCACAATATCGAAATAGTCGTTGACCGTCTTATAATGAAGGACGGCATAAGGCCCCGTCTTTCCGATTCCGTCGAAAGCTCGCTCAAATTGGCTGAGGGCAATCTGCTTATAAGGGTTGTCGGCGATGACGAGCGCGTTATGACGTTTTCGCAAAATTACGCGTGCGAGGAGCACGGCATCAGCTTCGGCGAGCTTCAGCCGCGTATGTTCTCATTCAACGCCCCTTACGGCGCGTGCGAAAAATGCTCGGGGCTTGGTATGAGCCTGACGCTTTCGCCAGACAAAATTATCCCCAACAGAAAAATGTCGCTGCGCGACGGGGCTATCGCCGTAAACGGTTTCAAATCGCTTGACGACGAAACGTGGTCGGGACCTTTATTCGAGGCGGCTATGAAACCGTATGGCGTTGACCTTGACACGCCTGTAAAGGAATATTCAAAAGACGCGTACAACGCGCTTATGTACGGCACGGGCGATAAATTATATACGATAGACAGATTTTTCGATAAATACGCGCACAGACAGACCGTGCCTTTCCACGGCGTCATCCCGATGATAGAGAGCCGCAGAAACAGCTACCCCGATTATTACGAGCAATTCACGGAGGAGATACCGTGCGATATGTGCCACGGTATGCGCTTGAAGCCCGAGATCCTGAGCGTTACGGTAGGCGGGCTGAATATACACGAGGTATGCTCGCTCTCCGTCGCCGAATGTCTTGACTTCTTCGATAATATACAGCTCGACGATACGGAATGGCAGATAGCGCGCGAAATAGTAAAAGAAATAAAAGCAAGGCTCGGCTTTTTAAAGTCCGTCGGGCTTGAATATCTTACGCTTTCACGCAAAGCCGGATCGCTCTCCGGCGGCGAGGCGCAGAGGATAAGGCTCGCAACACAAATAGGCTCGTCACTTGTCGGCGTTTTGTATATCCTCGACGAGCCGAGCATAGGACTTCATTCCCGCGACAACGGCAAGCTGATAGCGACCTTAAAAAAACTGCGCGATATAGGAAACAGCCTGATAGTCGTTGAGCACGACGAGGAGACGATGCTCGAATCCGATTATATAATAGACGTCGGACCCGGCGCGGGCGTACACGGCGGCGAGATAGTAGCCGCGGGAACGCCAAAGGAGATAATGAAAAACGAAAACTCGCTCACGGGCAAATATCTGTCTCATAAGCTGACGATACCGACGCCGACGGAAAGGCGTAAAGGAAACGGAACGTTTATAAGCGTAATCGGCGCAAAGGAGCACAATTTAAAGAATATAAACGTCGATTTCCCGCTAGGATGCTTTATCTGCGTCACCGGCGTTTCCGGCTCCGGCAAATCGTCGCTTGTAAACAGCATTTTAGCTAACGCCTTGCTGCGTGAGCTTAACGGCGCGTACTCGATACCCGGCGCGCACGATGAGATAACGGGAACGGAAAATCTCGACAAGGTCATAGTTATAGACCAGAGCCCGATTGGAAGAACGCCCCGCTCGAATCCCGCGACGTACACAGGGCTTTTTACGGAGATAAGAAATCTTTTTGCCGCGACGAGAGAGGCGAAGATAAGAGGCTATAACTCCGGCAGATTTTCGTTCAACGTCAAGGGCGGCCGCTGCGAGGCGTGCGAGGGCGACGGCGTGAAGAAGATAGAAATGCACTTTTTGC
>CADBSB010000096.1 GCA_902797235.1 uncultured Ruminococcus sp.
ACAATTTAGCTGACGCGCTTTGCGCGGCAATTTAGCTCTGACAAACAATAAAGAACAGACTGAAGAATTTCCAGCCTGTTCTTTTCAGTAATTACGCTCTTACTCACCGCATTTACGCGCAGTGAAAAACTTCCTTATCGGGCTTTTCCCTTTCCCCTCCCGTTTAAATTTTTACGTTTTTCACCGTTTCCGCTATCAATTTGATGAATTCATTTCTGAATTCACAGTAATTCTCGGGCGGTTTTGAGCCCATGGCGTTTAAGTGGAAGCCGTCGTCAAAGCCGAAGGAGATCTGAAACCACTCGCGGTTTGCGCTGTCCTCGCTGTGCTTATCGTAACCGTACCATTTTACAAGGTCATACTTTTCGATTATTTCCTGCATCTTATCAAACGGTATTTTGTCGTCCGGCGCGGAGGTGTAGACGCTTACCTCTTTTTCGGGGAAAAATTCGAGGCTCGGCGCCTTGACTTTGACCTCAAAATTATCGTTTCTTATGCTCTGTCTCATAATCATGAACTTGTATTCGTCCGAGCCGAATGAGCCGTACTGATGTATGCAGAACAGGACGGACTGTAATTTTCCGTTTATGCCGCCCTCTATTTTTTTTGCGCGCGCCTCTTCCAAAAGCTCATCGCGCAAGGGGTCGAGCAGGGATTTGACCTTATCTATAAAATCTCTGTATCTTTCGGGATATGCGTTTGATCCGTGTGCGTAGACCGATTTTCCGTCGTTGAAATAGAGGCTTAACGAAAAACCCGCCCCGTCGCATATCTCGGTATTGTATCTTGAAAATCCGTCCCATTCGGCGACGCGGTATTTTAAATATATTTCGTTCAGCTTTTCACACAGACCGTCGCCGACGGTCTTTTTCATCTCGCCCAGATCCTCATGTTCAAGCGATTGGTATTCAAAGACGGTCACGCCGTCTTGTTTTTTTATATCGTAGCTGTAATTGTTTCTGCCTATCGTTCCGTCATAGCCGTAGTAGAAACCGCAGAGACCGCTTTTGTTGTCTTTTGCTTTTCTGCCTATACCTTTATCGCCCTTTTCACCCGCACCTATCACGTTTCTAATAAACATTTTTTTTATTATGTTCATCACGCACCTCGCTAACGACTTGTCGTCATCTCAAGCTCTATATCGAAAAATCCCTTGTGAAGCTGTCCCGGCAAAAGTCTGTCGCCCAAGACCGTTATCTCTTCACCGCTGTCAAACACAAACGTTATCTTTTTGTTTGAATTGATGTCATAGCCGCTGTAAGGAAGAGCTGCCCAGGCTGGCATGAGATAGTCTTCAACGATCTTCTTTAGCTTTTCCACCGTCTCGGCGGGGACCTCGTATTCGTTTTCATATACCTGCGGGTCGTCGTAGCGGGCGCTCTTAACTTTTTTCGCCGCGCCGTCCCCGTTTATAGTGATCGACGCTTTAGTATAACCGCCGTTTTTGCGCGACTCCTCAAATTTTATCATACTAAGCGATGAAACGTCGGGCAGAGGTATTCTCTCCCCCTTCATCGCCTCCTCAAACGTCTCGACTATCTTTATCGCCGTCTGCACCATTATTATGGGCGACTGGTTGTTAGAAAAGCTTATACGCTCGCCGCTTTCATATCTTATATCAGCCGAGCCGCCGAAATTCTCGGGCAGGCCCGACGTTTTGGAGTGGTAACCGTTGCCCGCGGCCAAATTGCACTCGTTTACGAGCTTAACGAGCGACGGGAAAATATCATCCTTTACATAGGCGATATCCGACGTTTTATTATAACCGCGTCCGCGGCCGCTCGCAGTTTGCAGATACAGAAAGCATCCGTCGCCGCACGGCGCGGCGAACGCCGAGAAATAGCCGAGATCACGCAGATCGTCTCTGTCCCTTACGTACCCGAGCGCGGAGGTCACGTCAAAGGACGTCATTTTATCCGACACTATGGTTTTCGGCGCATCTTTATCCTGCGTCGCGTGCGTGCCGCCGCACATGTTAGGGCGCGGCTTTTTCAATACGACGATATTTTTGTTTTTCTTTTTAAAAATGTTTTTGAAAATGTTTTTCATTTTTCAAGCCCTTTTATAACGGCGTCCGCGTACATATGACCGAGCTTTATGACGCAGTCGGAATCGTAGTGGTACGTATCCGGCTCGCCGAACGGCTCGTTCTCCGTCGTCAGGCCCGCCGCTATCGTGTCAAGATACACGCGGTTTTCTTTCTCATCCGCAAACTTCTTTTTTTCTTCGTTCAGTTCTTTATAAAGCGGCCAGACCGTGCTTATGCCGGCGTCAATGTATACGCAGTCATCAAACATTCCGGGGAACGCTTTGCAAAGTCCGTCAAGCATACGGCCGTATAAGCGCGTGTACTGCGCCGTGTGCTCCGGCAGACATGAATCCGCCTCGCCCTGCATCCAGCAGAACGCCTTTACGTCCGGCTTACAGCCGCGTTTTTCAAGCTCGATAACGCTTTCTTTAAGTATCTTTACAAGCTCGTTATAGCACCAGCTCGCGCGTATAGGCATACCGGCTTCAAGGCTTCTTATCATATGCTCGTACTGGTCGGCAAAGGCGCCCTCGTCGTAGCCGTCGCACTCGGGCGGCAGCCAGTCACGGTATAAAGACGTTCCGCCGAACGCGCATTTTACGATAAAGAATTCTTCTCCCGGGTACTTTTTGTCAAGCGCGTCCGCTATGCCGAGCTCCGGTCCTATCGTGTCCTTCGACACCTCGGTGCAGCCGGTCGACGTGTTTACGAAGCCGTCGCTTTTCTTGTCGTGTGAAAAGTAGTTTATCTGTATTTTGTCGTAACCCTTTTTCCATTTTTCTATGGTCTTATCGTCAAAATGCTTCGGCAAACAGGCGACGTGCCCCACGCCTACGGCGTTGGACTGACCCGCCAGAATGATTATCTTTGCTTCTTTCATCTTTTTCTCTTCTTTCTTTTATATTTTTAAATCGGGCCGTCGGGGGCGGCGACCCATACGATTCTGAACTCTTGATTTTGAATCCGGGAGGGAAAACCCCTGATCTGCAAAAGGACTGTCGCTTTTTTTCGACAGCCCCTTTTTTTCGTTTTACGACGCGGGCTTGAATATAACGGCTGTCGCCGGCTGTCCGTTTTCGTCAAGAACGGAGTAATCGTACAGATCCATTCCGGCTTCCTTCGATATATCTTTTATCGTACCTTCCACGATCTGCGGATTGCCGTTTTCGTCGTATATCACGTTTCCGTTCGCATCCTTTGCGTACACGCTGTACGACATAAAGTCGCCCGAGCCGCATTCTCCGCCGGTCACGGTCACCGGCGATCTCATATATATCGCCGTCGGAAGCGTCGTCTGAGTTATGATTATGGCTTTTGATCCGTACACCTCGACCGTCGCGTCCTTGTCTATCATGACCGCGGACGGGCTTTGTTCGCATTCAAGCCAGAGACCCGCGCCGAGAGGCGATTTGCCGTACGAATTCAGCTTCAGCGTGCCGGAGCCCGTAAACGTTACCGAGCCGCCGTACATAGCGCCCCATATCCTTATATAATCTATATAGTTGTCGCCGACAAGCTCTATTTTAAAGCCGTTGCCCATAAGGTTAGTATCTATATAGCTGCCGGTAAAATTCGTCAGCGTCAGCGTGTTCTTCGTCTTGTCATACGACGCGCCGTCTACCGTTTTAAGCTGAAACGACGCCATATCCGTATATACCGTGCCCGCTAAGATATACGCGCCGTCTATACATATATACTCCTCCGAGCCGTAGCCGGACCACGCGTATTTGCCTGCGAAATCCGGGTCGAGATTCGGCAGGGTCGGAAAACCCGACACGGAGGACGAGCCCGGTGTTGACGGTGTTGACGGGCTTACGGACGACATGAGGAAATCCGTACCCAAAAGGTCGATATTCATGGAGGCGAATATGACCGACACGGCCGCAACAACGGAAGCGACGGGTATAAACAACAGCTTTTTTAAAAGCTGATGCTTTTTCTCCTCGCGCGCCGCATCCTCGTCCGCTCGCTTTACGGCAACGGCGGCGGCGCCGCGCTTCTCCGCTCTGTAAACCGGGGGAAGCTGATATTCCGGGCAGTTTTCCTTAAACTCGGGCGCGTAAACGTGCTCTTTTGATTTGTCGGTAAACTCTAAATCGGGGTCAAAATGAAACTCGTCTTCTTTATGAAACCGCAAAGACCGTCACCTCCCGTCGTCTTAAAATCGTCATCACAGCTTTTATTTCCTGTC
Source organism: uncultured Ruminococcus sp. (assembly GCA_902797235.1). Taxonomy (GTDB): domain Bacteria; phylum Bacillota; class Clostridia; order Oscillospirales; family CAG-272; genus UBA1248. The sequence continues at coordinate 4,221 of CADBSB010000096.1, forward strand.
CTGGTGAACGTCGATTTGCGGGAACGGGCACTCCACACCGATGGAGCGGAAGCCGAGGAGCAGATCGCGGTTCAATAGCCTTGCTCCCGAATAAATATCCTTTTCGTCCACGTTTACGACGAATTTGAGGATCACCGAGCTTTCGGCAAGCTCCTGGACGCCTAAATACTTGGGCGGAGCCTTGAATATTTCAGTTCTTTTCTCATATATTTTATCCATAAGCGCCGGGATCTCCGCTTCAAGCTTTTCAAGATCGGTCGCGTACGGAACGGCTATCTCGCTTATGCTTCTCGACAGCTTATCCGATCTGTTCAGTATGTTTTTCATCGCGGAGTTGTTCACTATCTTCACGTTGTCGCCCGGGTCGGTTATGCAGGTGGTGCGTATGCCGATGTTAGTGACCGTGCCGCGGAAGCCGTCCACCTCGACTATGTCGCCTACGTTGTACTGATTTTCAAACAGCATGAACGCGCCGGTAACCACGTCCGCGATAAGGCTCTCCGCCGAAAAGCCGACGACCAGGGCGATTATTCCGACGGACGCGACGATAGTTGAAACGTTTACGCCGAGAATGGATAAGCCCCAGCAGAGTATGACTATGAAAGCCACGTATTTGAGCAGGCTCGCGGTTATCGACAAAACGGAACGGAGCCTGTGGTTATCCGGCTTCGGCAAGGTCAGGGCAAGGGACAAAAGCTCCTCCACGCCTATGACTATCGCCGCCATCAAGATCACCTTTAATATCGACGCGAAATTGACGTTAAGATTCATCTGTGAAAAGTCTATCGCCTTTGTCAGTATGCCGACGAGGAGGGCGACGCCTATTACCGCCGCGCAGACTATAAGTCTGATTATTTTTCCGGATATTTTTTTCATTTTAGGCTCCTTTGTGATTTTATTTAAACATTTTATATTTCATTCCTGAAGCTTTCCGCTATGTTTAAGAAAGCCTTTACGGTCACGGGATCGAAGTGCCTGCCCGCCCCGTCTCTTATTATGGCGACGGCGTCTTCAAACGGGAACGGACCCTTGTAGCTTCTCTTAGACACGAGCGCGTCGAACACGTCCGCCACCGCCATTATCCTCGCGGACAATGGTATCTCCTCGCCTTTGAGCCCTCTCGGGTAGCCGCTGCCGTCCCACTTTTCGTGGTGGCAGTAAGCCATGTTCATCGCTTCTTTAAGATATTCGCTGTTCAGCGTGTTCGTTATCGCGGCGTTCAGTATCTCGTAGCCCGCCGTGGTATGCGTTTTCATTATCGCGTACTCTTCTTCCGTCAGCTTGCCGGGTTTATTCAGTATAACGTCGGAGATCTTTATCTTTCCTATATCGTGCAAAGGCGCGCTCCTTATTATGGACGATATGAATTCATCCGTCAAGGTATCCGCGTACTCGCCCTCTTTTTTCAGCTCCTTCGCTATATGCTCAACGTAGTACGACGTTTTTTTGATATGGTCGCCCGTTGATTTGTCTCTGTTTTCCACCATGTTCGCAAAGTCCATAATTATGCCCTCCTGCATACGGGCAATGGTCTTTGCGTTGTCCTCCAGCTTGTCGATGTAGTTGACGGAATCCGTCGCCATTTTTTTGAGCGAATCGTAAAGCTGATCAATCTCGTCGCAGGAATCGATTTGCAGTCCCTTTACGCGCTCAATGCCTTCATGCTGTCCCTTCTCCGTGTCGAACGCGAAATCCGACGCGGCGGCGGATATTTTCTTTATCGGTATAACGGTCTTCTTGTCGAAAATATCTATTATTATTGCCATCGCGACGATAGACAGGCCGGTGACGAGGACGATGACCTTGACTATGTACTTCATCTGGTCGACCCTCAGATCGTTCATCGAAATATCTGCGCAGACGTAGCAGACGCACTCATCGTGCATATCGAACATCGGCTCATAAACTGACAGAAGCCATCCGTACGTATCGTCGGATATTATCGGATCGATCTTTCCGCCCTGCAAAAGCGTGGGTATATGCTCCTCAAACGATTCTTCAAACGGTACAAGGTAATCGTACGCCGTGGTATCGACGTCGAAAATGACGTGACAGCCGTCCTCCTCTATGCTGTAAACGTACAGATATTCAAGGTCCTGGTATACGTCGAATATATCTATGAGCTTGTTTTCCGTTTCTCTGTATCCGTCTGAATACCGTTCGTGCGAAAAATCCCAGTATTTCAGATAATATTCCATGTACTCTTCGGAATATTCCCGCGCCTCCTCGGGAAGCTGCGCAAAGAATTCCTTTCCTACCTTGTCGCGCTCCGCCTTGAAGCCATTAATCATGTCGGGGTCTATCATGCTCATGGCAACGTTAACCGCGTCGTCGCATATCTGAGAATACTTCGTTATGCACGTATCCTGATACATATAATAAGAGACCGCCGCGACCGTCGTGCAGAGTATCACGTCGAACAAAAGCATAACGAAAACGACGTAGCCCGTAATCGTATGGAAAAAACGCAAAGACGATTTGCCGGTCTTTTTTTCCTCGCTGAACGGATCGGCGGAATCAAGCGCTTTTTTTATCTTCTTCGGGCAGACTATGAACAACAGCCACGCGGCGAAAACGACGATAAGCTTATCCGCGATATCTATGAATACCTCGGCTAAGACCTGCGCCGCAAACGGCGGCAACGACCACGCCTCTATCATCTTGCAGGCGAGCGGTGCGGACATTTCGCCCACGCCAATGTCAAGCCCGTAAACGAGCCACGTAAGGACGCCGCCGAGCGAGCCGCAGATAACGGATATGACAAGTGAGGAGAGGGCGCGTTTATAAAACTTGTTCAGATGCCCTCTCATAAAGCAAAGACGGAACAAAAGCGCGAAAATAACGCTTATGGTCCCGTAGTAAAGCGTGATATTCGAGGCGAAAAGCGAGTTTATCGCGTTTGTCGAAAAGCCGACTATGACGCCGGGCAGAACACCCCCCAGCATCGTCGCCAGCGCCGTTCCGACGCAGTCGAGATAAAGCGGGAAATAACGGTAATTGAATCTGCGCGCAAGAAAAGACAAAAACAGATTCAATCCCAAGCACAGAACTATAAGTATCAGTTTATACAGAGTTTTCTTATTGAAAAAACTCTTCTGCCTCGTTTCCATAATTCCTCCGCGCGCGTACTTATATATTTAATATAAATATATCACTTTTCCCATTTCAACAATATAATATAATTTTAATTTTTTTTAAATAATATGTTTCATTGTTGCGTGAAAGCCGTTAAAATCACCAAAATACTGAATTTTAACATATAATTAACATTAAAATGTGACAATAAATGTGAAATTATTGTATAATATTTAAAGCAGATTCTTATAATTGATAATTATTAAACAAAGGAGACGGCACCGTCATGAAGCCGAAGTTTTCGCTTACAAAAAAATCGATAATAATGCTTACGGTTTTCGCTGTGTTTCTTATCGCAAACGCAACGCTGATAAGCGCCAGAGTTCAGGCAAATCTTATAGAAAGACAGTACAAGACGGCTGCGACAGACCTGTCCTCCACCATAGCCGCCGTAATCGATACACAACAGCTGAAGCGGTTAAGAGACAAGGTTGCGGCTATATACGACGCGTCGTCGATAAAGCCCACAAGCGACGAATGGGGCAGTGACGATTTCAACGCCTATTCGGCGAAGTTCGACGCGCTGTACGAGGATGAGGATTATAAATCTTTGCTTGATTTTTTGCGCCGTATCCAGTCCGCAAACAACGTTGACTGCGTGTACGTGACGTACGTAAACTCAGCTGACGAGCACTCGATATATATTGTTGACGCCGACGAGGCGGAGCCCTGCCCGATAGGCTGTATAGACCTCGTTTACGATATGAACCGCGCGGTGCTCACAAAGCCGGAGGTCGGATTCCCCGCTTACATAATAAGCACGGAAACGTACGGCACACTCGTTACGGCGGGCATCCCGATATTCGATACGGACGGCACGGTGATAGGCTACGCGTTCTCCGACATAATGATGAACGACATACGCGCCGAACAGACGGTCTATACGCTCCGTCTTCTGCTGTTCTTACTTCTGGCGGCGGTAGTCATGACGGTGATCGCGGTCATAGTCATAAACAAGATCATAATAAAACCGATAAAGAAGCTGTCCGATTCGGCGTACGCGTATTACAGCGATGAAAGCTCGATAATAAGAGAAAAATTCTCGTCGCTTCACGTACAGTCGCACGACGAGATAAGAACGCTTACGGACTCCATGAAGAAGATGGAGAACGAGCTGAACGAGCATATAGCAAAGCTCTACTCCGCAAACAACGAGCTGCTTCTGTCAAAGGACGAAACGCTTCGTATGAGAGAGCTTGCGACGAAGGACGCGCTGACCGGAATAAGGAACAAAACGGCGTACGATTACGAGCTGACAAAGCTTGACGCAAAGATAGAGAGCGGCGATGCGAAATTCGGCATAGCGATGATAGACCTCAACTTCTTGAAGCAGACGAACGACCATCTGGGACATGAGTACGGCGACGCGGCGCTCAAAAAGCTGTCCGGCGTTATCTGCTCCGTATTCGTCCACTCCCCCGTTTTCCGTATCGGCGGCGACGAATTCACGGTAATACTTGAAAACAACGACTACGACAAGATAGATACGCTTGCGGAGGAATTCCGCGCCAAGATAGAGAGGATCTACACGAACGACAAGCTGAAGCCGTGGGAGAGGATCTCCGCAGCCATAGGCTACTCGCTGTTCGATCCGAAGACCGACGACGACGTGGGAGACGTATTCAGACGCGCAGACGAGGATATGTACGAGCACAAGCGTTACATGAAAGCAAGCGGCGTCGTACCGCTCACGTAATAAATCACTCCGCATAAAAAGGACTGTTCTTTACGAGCAGTCCTTTCGTTATACTTTTTATCACTCCGCTTTATCTGTCTTGCGCCTTTGCGGTCTTTCCTTTTCACGGTAGAACGCAAGTCCGCCCTTTTCGCCCTGCTTTACCTCGTACAATGCGCTGTCGGCTTTCTTTGCTGTCTCAACGCTGTCGTCACAGCTTTCGCCGAATGCCGCGCCGGCGCTAACCGACGTTTCGGGCAATCCCTCGTCCTTCGACCTTATGGCGTCGTTTATCCTTTGCAGCTTTTTGCATATTGCCTCTCTGTTCTCCGGCGTGTCCTTCAACTTGTTGATTATAAGCACGAACTCGTCGCCGCCGACGCGGCAGATATAGTCGGAGGATCGGAAATTCCTTCTTATCTCGTTTGCCACCCTTATAAGCACGGAATCGCCCGTGGGATGACCGTACGTGTCGTTTATCATCTTGAAGTTGTCAAGGTCGACTACCACAAGCGCGTAATTTTCAAGATCCGAGGATTTGCAGGCCACCTCGTAGCCGTTTCTGTTGAGCGCGCCGGTAAGCACGTCGTGCGTCGCCTCGTATTTCAGCCTTGATTTCTGCTGTTTGTTGACCTTATACATATGGTTGTACGTTTTTGCAAGGAACCTGTATTCGTACGCGCCGTCGACGGAAAGCGGTTTTTCGTCCTTTATGTTCGGCACGGCTCTTACAAGCGGATTTATGACCTGGATCGACGTCAGAAGTATCACCGTTATAACGGTTATCACGAGCACGATTATGAGTATCCACTGCACCGTCATAAGCATGGTAAATCTTGAAAATGATTTCTCCATGTTCTGGCGCGTTGCAAGCGCAAGGTCGCCGACGCATTTCTGCGTCTCGGACATTATCGTTTCCTTGTATTCCTTATACACGTCGTCGAATACCGTCATGCAGGCGAGCTTTTCCTGCTCGTCCTTTGAAAGCGCCGCGTCCTTTTCGTCAAGCGTTACGTTTTTTATCTCCTCCGGCGCGCTGTTTATATCGAGCCCGAAGGCGGAAATTGCCAGGCGCATGGCGTAATACTCGCGCTGCATCAGGTCGACCGACTTTTTCATCGCGTTCTGCAAATGGATGGACGCCTGACTGCCTCTGAGGCTTTCCCTGATCACTTCAAGCGCCTTGTCGCGTCTTTTTGTCTCATTCGCTTCCTTGAAGTAATTTTCCATATACGAAACGTCGCCCGTCACGGCAAAGGAACGCACCTGCTCAGTCAGATAATCGGACGCCTCAATAAGATCCTCCGCGCTCTGCTCCCATACTATGTAGTTCTCCGTGCTCGTTTTCAGTTCCGAATATCCCTTTGACGTAAAATACACGGAAACAAGCATAAGAACGGATACGGTAAAAGTCACGCCGGACATTATATAGCTCAAGGCGCGCAGAGACAGACCCTTTTTCGTCTTTTCCTTATCCGATGCTCTTCTGTTATACTGTACGTTGTTGTTTTCTTCCATCACTCTGCTCCCGTATCAGAAACCGTGTCGTTATTGTGCGGAAAAACGCGGTATTTGTCTTACCGCGAAAATAAATGCCTATTATAACATTTACTATTTTACCATGTTATCGTCGTTTTGTCAATACTGCAAGCGATTTTTTTATAAAATTTTATGAGAATTTATAATTTTTTGTCTCTTTTTGCAATTTATCGCCCGATATACAAAAAAGTATTGACAGACACACGTTTATATAGTAAAATGATTTTATATAAAAAGAACGGGGAAAAACACATGGCAAACGAAAAAGCCAAACCGACGCTTCAGGAAAAGCTTGAAAAAAGAAAATTCAGATCGCCCGGCAAAGCGGTCACGTTTTTATACAACCTGATAGGCTCGACCGTGCTTTTGCCGAAGTACGAACCGCATATAACGAAAAACGCGGATATAACGAAAAGAGACGGACCGTGCTTTCTTATATGGAACCACCTCTCGCGCCTTGACCATCTTTATACGATGAAGGCGGCGTACCCGGCAAGGTACAACATGGTCGCCGGATACAGCGAATTTTTCAGGGCGCATCTGCATACCGTTTTCCGCCTCAATCAGATATTGCCGAAAAAGGTCTTCACAAACGACC
>CADBSB010000097.1 GCA_902797235.1 uncultured Ruminococcus sp.
ACAATTTAGCTGACGCGCTTTGCGCGGCAATTTAGCTCTGACAAACAATAAAGAACAGACTGAAGAATTTCCAGCCTGTTCTTTTCAATAAATGCGCACTTACTCACCGCATTTACGCGTAGTTAATAACTTCCTTATCGGGCTTTTCCCTTACTCGCCCATGTTTTATAACGCTTTTTTGATCGCTTCAAGCAGCTCGTCGTACGTTTCGTACGCGGGAAGCTCGGGGTGGCCTTTTTTTATCTGCTCCGTGCTCTTGAACAAAAATCCCGCTTTGCTCGCCTGTATCATGCCGAGGTCGTTATAGCTGTCGCCCGCGGCTATCGTTTCAAAGCCTATCGCCTGTAACGCTCTTACGGTCGTCAGCTTTGATTTTTCAACTCTCAGCTTATATCCCGTTATCTCGCCGTCGTCCGACGCTATGAGCGTGTTGCAGAATATGGTCGGTCTGCCGAGCTTTTTCATAAGCGGATCGGCGAACTGCGTGAACGTGTCGGACAGGATTATTACCTGCGTCAGCTCGCGCAGACTGTCGAGGAATTCGCGCGCGCCGGGCATCGGGTCTATCTTTGCGATCGTCTCCTGTATCTGTTTCAGTCCGAGCCCGTGCTCTTTAAGTATCGCTATGCGGTATTTCATAAGCTTGTCGTAATCCGGCTCGTCCCTCGTGGTCCTTTTAAGCTCCGGAACTCCGCTCGCCTTTGAAAACTCTATCCATATTTCGGGCACAAGCACGCCCTCAAGGTCTAAACATACGATATTCATCATTGTACCTCGTTTCAGCGGGAGGGGTGACCCATCCCCTACGGGAAAAGGTTCAAACACCCGCGTTTTTTATGTGATTCTTAATTATTATACACGATTTTATGATATTTTCAAGCGTTATATTGTAACATATACGGTATGTTATTCGAAATCTTCAATACGCCATTCGTCGTACCAGTCTATTCTTACGTTGTCGCCGTCGAAATGAAGCGGCAGCCAGACGTAATCGGCTTCCTTCGTTTTCGCCTGCGGGAAGGAGCTCATGAGCTTCATCGCCCCGGCTCTTTGATCGGGCGTCGCGTCGGGGTCGAAGCAGCCGTCGTACGCGCGCTCAACGTCGCTGTACGGTATGTCCAGCGCGTTCGGCATCCAGCGGTCGGCGCAGGCGATATACAGGTCCTTTTTGCCCGGTACCTTGAAAACGCTTGAGATCTGGCTGTGATAAGAGGTATGCGTTGCGTCACCGGGATGCGGATCGCCGAGCACTGTGTAAGGTCCGTGCCAGGTGTCCGCAATCGCGACCTCGGAAGGATTGGGCATATAGCCCGACGTGCCGGACGTTATCAGATAATGCTTGTTCTTGCGCTTGAAATGCGCCGTCGCCTCACGCACGTACGGAGGGTGACTGTGCGGGAAATGCGTTGAATAATATCCCGTGACGTTTGTATAGTCCGTCGTAAGATCGGCGCATATAGTTTCCGAATGTACGCGCTCGAAGTAGTAATATCCCTTGCCGTCCTCCGCGACGGCGAGATCGAAATCGCCCGCGCTCATATCGAGAGGATATAACCCCTCGCGCACTATCGTGTAAGGCCCGGTCAGCTTGTCGGCAGTCAGCACCGTTTCGCTCTGCGACCCGTCCTTCTGCATGATTTTCAGCCAGCAGACGAATTTTTTCGTCTTTTTGTTGTATATGATATGCGGTCTGTCCATCATGGACGTCGGGTGTATGCTGCTGTTCTCGTTTTCCGTGTCGGGCGGAATTATAAGCCCCAGATCCTCCCAGTTATAAAGATCGTCCGATTTATAGCAGCGTACGCCCCAGTGCCAGATATTCTTATCGGGGTCGGTAAATTCCTTGTTTTCACCGTACCAAAAGTACGCTCCGTCAAGGAACATTACCGAGCCGCCGTGCGCCTGTATGCGTTTGCCGTTCGTATCGAGCCACACCTTACCCGGTCTTATGCAGTTATATTTTTCCATTTTATTTGCAGTATCTTCCTTCAAACAGCGTTATGCCGGTCGTATCCGTCCAGTCGGAATGAGACGTCGTGATATAGAAGCGGAAAGGCTTGTCGGCTTTGAATTCTATCGGATTTTCGGGATCGGCGCTCTCGTTTTTCATCATTATAGCCGTGACCGCCGCCGCCTCGACACCCGTTTCGTCAAGCTTTATCTTCGCTTTCTGTATAATATCGTCAATATAGAAATCGTTGCCCGTCTCCGTCATCCTGCCGAAATTCGCGGCGTAGGGTGAAAACGCGTCCGTTATGCCGAGAGATAATAAGAAATTGCAAAGCTCCTTGTTTTCAAGCGACGTTTCTATTTCAAGCTCGGGGATATATACGCGGACCTTCCTGTTTTTCGCCTTGTTTATCTTATTCTGCAAATCGCCCGTATCGCCCGTGACTATGACCATGTCGACGTTATTGTTCATTCCGATAACGACGAGCTCTGTCTTGTCATCTTTGTAATACTTATAAGTTTCGGTCGAGGTTATAAAATTCTTTTTCAGGACCGCGCCGTCCGCCGTCGTGAACGGCATTTCGCCGCATTTGTTGAATTCGTTTTTCCAGCAGTTTTTGTAATACAGCGCGTTCATCAGAACGACCGCGAGATTCGTCGTGTCGTAGTCGTTCGAAAGTATTTCCGGTATCATTCCCTCCGTCTTTTTGTTTGCCCATTCGTTTGCGCGGTCCACTATATCGGCGGGCGTGAAAGTGTAATGCTCCGCGTTATACATTTCAAGATGGAGCTTGTATTCCTTTGCAAAGTCGGCAAGATCCTCTCTCTTCCACACGGAATTCGCCGTGCGAAGCGAGCCGGGACGGTATTCCAGATAGTTTTTGTCCGCACCCTTCCTTATCGCCTCGTCATAGCTGTCAAGGTCGCGCTTTACCTTCTCCGTAAAGCCCTCTTCAAATGAATTGAAGGCTTTTATATAGTTTTCAAAAACGCTTAAGTCGTTTATGCCGAAGCCCGATAAGAACTGCGAAAGAGTTTCGCCGTCCGCTCCCGCCATAGCCATGCCGAGCGCGTATTTGAAGGAAAGCGGGGAGATCATGTAGTTTCCGTCTTCCGTCTTCTCTATGAATTCCATAAACGCGGAATCAAATTCGTCAAAGCTGCCGAGCGCCGCCGACGGGTCCGTCTGACCCTCTGCCGACGTGTCCGCGGGCGTTTCCTTTGCGGTCGTTTCGGCTTCGGTTTCTTTCGTGGTCGTATCGGCTTCGGTTTCTTTCGCGGTCGTATCGGCTTCCGTTTCTTCCGCCGCGGTATCGGCGTCAGTTTCCGTCGCCGTCGTGTCCGCCCCGGTTTTTGTCGTCTCATCCGTTATTTCATCCGTTTCCGGTACGGTCACGGTCTCCGCGTCGGTGTCCTTAGTTCCCGCCGCGGCGGTGTTGTCCGTGACGGTGCCGGGCTGATCCATGCAGGACGCGAGAGCCGTGACAAGAAACGTCAGCAGCAAAGCCGCCGTAATCATTTTTTTCATACAAACCCCCTTATTTTTCGAGCTTGCTGTCGGCGTACGCCGTGTTGATGAACGACGCGCGTCTGAAATCCTTTATGTTATGTCTTATTATGTAGTCGATATACGACATCACGACCTGCGCCGTGAACATATATCCGCAGGCGTTCAGATGTCCTTCAAGATAGAAGCGCTCTTTATATTTTTCATCCTGTACGGGCATATATTCGTGTAAGTCTATGACGTAGCAGTTTGAAAAATGAGCCGCTATCTTGTGCATGAGCTCTCCTTGCGCGGCTAACAGCTTTGCCCTGTCGCTGTCCTCCGGCACGTCGTCCTTCGGCATGGTGAGTAAGAAGAATTTGGCGTCGGGCGAAATTTCCTTGTATCTCTGTATTATCTCGCAGTAACGTCCCGCGAAATTATCGGTGTTCTTGTGATAATCTTCATCGCATACGTCGGACAGATCGCCCACGGGCTGACGCAGACCGAATAAATCGTTCGCGCCGAGAGCTATTATATACGCCTGCGCCGCTTTTTCCGTGTTCCAGAAGCTCATAGCCGCCGCGTAGCCGTCGCAGTATTCCTTTGCGGTCATGCCGCCGCGAGAGAAATTGTAGACCTTGCAGCCCGCCGCGCGCGCTATGTACTGGCCCCACGAGTAATCGAACATATCGAGGTACGCCGTGCCGTTTTGCAGCTTTACCTCAAATTCGCCGGAGGATAAGCTGTCGCCTACGCACGCGATCGTGCGGAATATGCCGCAGAAGCCGCCGTCGGATACTATCCTGTCAAGCGGTTTTTCGTTTTCGTCAAAATAAAGCTTTTCGTAATCCATTTTTTATAACCTCTTATCTTATAGATTCGTATTTTTCAAGTATGGAGTTGAGTTTTTTCTCACCCGATTTCATGCCGCTTTTGAGCATGGACGAGACCTTCGGGTTTTTGGTGGATGAAAGCGAATTGAATATCATCGATATACTGCCTAAGTCGTTGAACAGACCGAAATCGTATACGCGGCTGTTTTTGATCAGGTCGAGCATTTCGTAATCCCTGTAATCGCGCGTCTGCTTGCCGCTCAGAACGTCAACGTAGTACGCGGGCCGCACAGTGTTGTAAGATTCGCTGCTCAGCGCCTCGAATATCATCTCGGAGCGATCAAGCTGATCCTGCTTGTAGTTGAACGCCGGTATGGAGAAGACCATTATGCACGGGTCGTTCGTGGTGTAGTATCTGTCCTGAGCTTCGTTATATTTCGGGTACGGAACGACGCCGAAATTGTCCTCCATTTCACGGAAGCGTCCGAGATAACCGGTGATCTCAGCCAGAAACAGCGCGCGCCCCTCTTCAAACGCCTCTACTATCTGCGTGTTCATCAGCGTTTTGTTGTCTTTATAGACTATATCAGAAACCTTGTCGGTCACGAGCGTCAGAGTTTCGCCGTTGCCTCCGAGCGAGAGGTACGGTATATCCGTCGCCTCGTCCTTTGAGCATATCGTAAGCCCCGCGGCGTAGAAGAAGTTTCTTACGGAGCCGGTGTGCGCGGCAAAGCCGTACGTGTCCTTTTCATCCCATTTGCCGTCGCCGTTTTCAACGGAGACTTCTCTTAACATGGAATTGAACTTGTCTATCGTCCATTTGTTTTCTTTAACTAAATCGTACGGGTTTTCAAGGTCGTGGCGCACAAGGATGTTTCTGTTATACATCATTATCCACGTGACAAACATATCCATCGTCGTAATATCCGTTACGAGGGAGAAGAGCTTGCCCGCAAACGACATATCGTGGATATAGTTCTGATCGTAATAAGGCTTTGAAAGGTCGATATAATCGAGATCCTTTAAATTAAGAAGCAGATTGGCAAGCGACGCTGTCGAGGTGTTTTTCGTATCCATATTGATAAGATCGAAGCTGAAATCGTTTGACAGTATGCCGCCCTGAACCGTCGTATAGACCGTATCGGATAAAAACGTTTCGATCGTTATATCGAATCTGTCCTCAATATTCAGATATCTTTTCAGCTTTGCGTCGGTCAGTCCGTCGTCCGATACGGTTTCCGGACGCAAAATGTCGGACGCGGTCCAGCCTGCGCCGCCCTGACCTAAAATGCGGTACGTGTAGCCGCCGAATTTCATTTCCGGCAAGTCGTCGTGTACCGTCGTGTCCTCCGCCTCCGTGACGGTCGTTATATCCTCGTTCGTATCCGTTGTTTTTGCAGTCGTCTCCGCGCCGCCGCTTCCGCCGGCACAGCCGTAAAACGCGAGCGGAAGTATCAGAAGAGCTGCCGCAAAAACACATATGACCCTTAACTTCATACAGACCTCCTTATGATGTTTTTATCATTATACACTATATTCAATTATTTGTCAAGGGGAGATGGGGACGGTTGCGGGGAAAGAATCAAGAATTATGACACCGGCAGAGCAAAAGAAAGGACGGGAAAGCCCCCGTCCTTGATGTTTACTTTTTGTTGCAGAACACGTAGCAAAGTCTGCCTATCGGGGCGTTGTCACCGTCCGTGTAGAACTGATCCGCCGTCGTGATCTTAGTCTTTGAATCGACCCACTTGAACGCTATCTTTATATCGGTATAATCGTATATGCCCACGGCGCTGAGCGGCACGCTTATCATTATTTTGTTTCCGCTCATCTTGTATTTTACCGCGGTTTCCGATATTACCTCGTACGTGTTACCGGTCTTTTTCAGCTTTGCGACGGTCGTCGTGCCGTTCGCGTTCGCCTTGTAGTTTACAATATAGTCAAATCCCGAGAAGCCCGTGCCGCCGTCGCAGTCGGAGTTTATGAAAAGCTGCATCCACGACGCGTTCGTATTCGGGCTCGTGATATTGTTCGCGGTCTCGGCGTAGAAGTAAATATTTTTCGTGTCGTACACTATTTTCGCGGAAACTATATCGTTGTTGCCCGTCGTGTTCGTCAAAGTTTTGCTGCCGAACGCCTTTGAGCTTCTGTCGACCGTGTCGCCCGACGGGTCTTTATACGTGACCGTCACGCTGTCCCACTGATCGAATGCGCCGTTTATATTTATCGGCTTTCTCGTATCCTGCACGAGCAAGGGCGCCGTGCCCTTGTATTCGCCTATCTTGCGTATCATCTGCAAATAATAGTTATCGAAATAACCGCCGCGCATCGGCTCTATATCGCGCGAATACTCCATTGACGCCGTGTCGACGAACACCGCCTGGTTGGGACGTCCCGTCTGGCTCGGATCCTGCCTCTGAGCGACCCATTCGTTCCAACCGGTTATAAGGATGTACGGCACGTTTGCCGCTATTGCGTGATCGAACTGCTCCTCGAAATTGTATCCGTAAAGCGCGGAGTTTTCCGACAGATTGGGCGAGCTGTTCTTGTAGCTTCTGCCTCTGTTCGTCCTGTCGCCGTATATCGCCGAGTCGGAGAAGCAGACCGTTCCGCTGTGCTGAGCCACGGAGACGCTCATAGCCTCCTTTTTGCCCGATTTGTTGTAGAACGCTCTCTGCGGGTAGTTGAAATCCATCCACGGCCAGCCGTTCGTTTTCTGCTTTTCGTTCGGCCACTGCGGCTCGCGGTACGAGAAGAAGTTGTAAGCCGTGCTCGAAAGCCCCGATTTGCAGTCGCTCTCGTACGCTATTATGAGCGGCTTGCCGTCGAGGTAATACCACGTATCGGGGTACGTATTTTTTGCGTAAAGGCTGTTATAGATCTGCTGTACGGTGTTCGAGCAGCTTGAATGAGTGTAGAACACTATTTTCGGTGCGGTATAGCCCTGCTCGTTGAACTCGTGCATTATCTTCATCAGCTGCGTGGCGTTGCTTATGTACGGGAAGCCGTTTGTCGCGTCGATGTAGACGAAATCGACGTTCGCGGCGGTCAGCTCCTCAACGTGCTTGCGCATCACCCACGTGTCGCGGCTGAAATAATAGCCGTATATCGGCTCGCCCCAGAAGTGCATCGCGCCGACGACGCCCCAGCCGGAGTACGACGAGCTTTTAGCCGCCTCCCCGCCTTTTTCAAGTATCCTGGTTATATCGTATATGCCGTAATCTCCGTGCTCTCCGAGCCAGAGGAAGTAGAACAGACCTATGTTTTTTGTTCCGTCGCCGGTATACGCCGCGTTGTCGAGCGGAAGCTCGCGGTCAAGATCGTCCGCGGCGTACAGCACGCCGTTTTTCATATTGACCGTGTTCGGGTATTTTTTGCCGTCAACTATTATGCTGTCGCCGTTCACCGTGTAAGCCGGCGTGCCCACGTACGTGTCCGAGCCCGGCAGACTGCCCGACGAAACGTATCTGAAAAGCGCCACAACGTCCTTGTTGTTTACGTTGTTATCGCCGTTTATGTCGCATTTTTCGACCGTCGCCGCGGCGCCGCCCGCTGAAACGAGCCTGAAAAGCGCCACGACGTCCTTGTTGTTCAAAGATCCGTCCCCGTTTACGTCGCCCTTGTTCCCTTCGGGCTGATATACGGAGGGGAGCTTTACGTTGAATTCCTTAACGGTTATGCGTTTGCCGCCGTCCGATACGGCGTTTACCGTGATCTTATGCGTGCCGGCGGAAAGCGAGCCGACGCCCGTTAGCTCAGCCATGTCAGACGACGTTCCGAAGCCGGCGTGTTCGCCGTTGTTGTACGCGGTGACACCCGCGGAGGCCAGATCGGCGCGGTTCGTGTAACTGCACGCGCAGGCATACTCCTTGCCGTCCGCCGTGTACGTTATCTCTTTTAATTTATCCTTTGAGGAAAACGAAGCCCAGCCGTAAACGTAAAGTTTGCCGCCGCGCGGAAGAGAAACGGTTTTCGCCGCCGAAAGATCGGCTTCCTTGCCCAAAACCTTTTCGTTTGCCTGCATACATTCAAGCACGGCATTCTCGTTCGTCTTGACCGTCAGACTGTACGTTCTGAACGTCTGAGACGATCCGCCGTTGGATATGGCGACGAGCGTGAGCGTGTATTTGCCGCCCTCTAATTTGTCGATTCCCGTAAGCTCCATAAGTCCGTCGTCAAGACCGAAACCGGCGTGCTTGCCGTGTGAATACGTGCCGGGAGTGTCGGATCTGTCGCGGTAGACGTCCGCACAGGCGTAAAGCGTGCCGTTTATGCCGTATTTGATCTCCTTCAACCCGTCCGTATTTGTGAATCTGATCCAGCCGAGGATAAAAAGCTTGTCCCCCTCGGTGATCGTTATGGAATCGCTGTCTGCGTAACCGTTATTTCCGTTATACTTGTTATTATTCACGTAAAGCGCGTCGAGCTGGCCGAGAAACGCCGCCTGAACCGAAGTCGCCATGGCGGCGATGAGCGATATTACGAATAAAGCCGCGAGCAGAATGGAAACAGATCTTTTCATTTTTCTCTCCGATTTTATAGATTTACTTTGATTATATCATTAAAATATGAATTATTCAGCAAAAATTGCTGAACATATATTGACACCGTACTGTTTTTGTGATATTATAATATTTATCAAACGACACCGAATAAAAGAGGTCATATTTATGAAAAAAACAAGAGTAACAGCATTGATACTCATCTTATCGATCGCGTTCACGTTTGCCGCGTCCGCGGCGAACACCGTTCCGGCGATAAAGGGAGAATCGTCACACGTTGAAAAGCAGCTTTATCCCGGCGTCACACACGCGGAGATATCAACTCCGTCGACCGCCGCGACGTATAAGAACCAGCATATAAACGTGGTCACGTTCGATCTTAAACAGCGCGACCTGTACCTTGATACGTTTTATTACAACAACAGCGCGACAAAGCTGTCGACCGTTGCAAACGATATAACGCAGTACAACAACACGCACCCCGATAAAACCGCGATAGCCGCGGTAAACGGCGATATGTGGCTTGTCGCCTCGCAGGTCAAAAACGACGTAAAAACGTCAAGCTTCACCGTGTCGAGGTCCTTCAACGTCGTTGACGGAGAGATCTTCACCTCCGGTGTTATCCCGCAGGAATCCTCCTACGCCGGCACGCCGTGGGCGTTCGGCATAACGGACGATTTCGTTCCCGTGCTCGGTCAGCCTACCGTCAGCATAACCGCGACCGACGTAACAAACGGCAAAACCGCAAAAATAGACGGCATAAACCGTTTGCCGTCAAACAACGCGATCATAATGTACACGGACAGACTTATGGGCACGGTCAAGGATTTCGCGCTCGACACCTCGTACGAGCTATTGCTTGAATTCGACGAGGATTACAAGCCCGCGCACGGCATGAACGTGACCGGCACGGTAAAAGCGATATACGGCCCCGACGATTCCGCAAATCCGGGCTATATAAATGAAAAACAGATGGTGCTCACCTCGCGCGGAACGACCGTCAATCAGCTCAAACAGTTTGCGGCAGGCGATAAGATCAACATAACTATCGCCGTCGGCGACGATCAGGGCAGAGATTCCGAATGGCAGAGAGTAAAGTCGTCTATCGGCGGAAACATAGTCTACGCGCAAAACGGCGTACCCACCGGCAACAATATCGAAAGCGGTTATCCGACGACGATGCTCGGCTTTGACAAGCAGGGCAGGATAATGATGATCACGATGGACGGCAG
Source organism: uncultured Ruminococcus sp. (assembly GCA_902797235.1). Lineage (GTDB taxonomy): Bacteria > Bacillota > Clostridia > Oscillospirales > CAG-272 > UBA1248. The sequence continues at coordinate 10,007 of CADBSB010000097.1, forward strand.
AGGCTACGGCGGCGCAGGCGCCAGCGCGGCGAGATACGTTCAGCTCGTAAAGGACCTCGGACTGTACGACGCGTTCATTTTAGACGGCGGCGGATCGATGACGATGGTCGTCAAAGACAGTACCTCTTATAAGCTCGTAAGCACGCCCACGGACTCAAAGGGTACCAAGGTAAGAACGGTGAACAACGCTTTCATACTCGCGTACGGTCCGGAAAGATGCGCTCAGGGCAGGTTTGATATAGAGCTTCCGCCCGAGGTAAAGGATCCGACGGATATAAGATTCCCGTCAAAGGGCTACGTCTACGCGCTCATAAACAGCCCGAACCAGGCGATGGCGTCATGGGAAAAAGGCTGTCTTAAACTGACCGCAAAAAATCCGACGCAGACCGCCGGATTGTCCGACCCGTACGTTTCGCTCAGCCTGCTCAACATACAGACAAAGGCGAGCGCGGACGTATATAAGTACGTGACGTACGTTTACATGATGCCGGAGACGAACTCTCAGCCGTCGTTCGGCTCCGAGATATTCTGCCAGTGCGAGAACAGAGGCGTTGAGCCGGGGCAGAGCGTGACCGCGACCGTAAGACGGACGGGCAAGTTTGAATACGTGACGTTCAACCCCTCCACGCTGTCGAAATGGAAGGGCGATATATCGAGCTTCCGCGTTGATTTCCTTTACTTACTAACGGCGCCGATAAAGGACGGCGACTGCATGTATATTTACAGCATAATGCTCTCCAAAACAAAGACGGAGGCTGATCAGAAGGGTGCCGAGCTTGCCGCAAAGCTCAATATGCCCGTTGTGGACGGTGATATAAACGGCGACGGCAAGGCGAACAACAAGGACGTTGTGGCGCTGTTCAGATACGTCTCCGGCTCGATCGAAGCTTTCGTCGTATATGACAACCTTGACGTAAACAAAGATACGCGCCTTAACAACAAAGACGTCGTGGCGCTGTTCAGAAAGGTGTCCGAGGCTTGATCATATAATGAAAAAGACAGTATCGCTGATCCTTCTTTTATCTGCTCTGTTTCTTGCCGCGTGCGCAGCGGTGCCGACGACGGCGGAAACTGAAACTACGGCGGAAATAACAGAAAAAGAGACGGAACCTGTGACCGAAACGGAAACAGAAACGGAGGCCGTGACCGAAACGGAGACGGAGACCGAAACGGAAACGGAAGCGCCGCCGCCCGAGGAGGAGGACAAGACCGTGAATTACAAAGACGTAAAAGCCCTCTGGATCTCGCAGTACGATATGTCAAACATATTCGTAAGCGGCGGGAAACAAAGAAATAAAGAGGAATTTACAAAATTACTGAACAGAGTACTTGACAATACCGTAAAAAATCATTATAATACAATTATATTTCAGGTAAGACCCTTCGCGGACAGTATGTACCCGTCCGAGGTCTATCCGCCGTCGTACATAGTGACCGGCTCTTACGCAAACGCGCACGAATACGACCCGTTTGAGATACTTGTCGAGGAGGCGCACGCGCGTAACCTCTCCGTTCAGGCGTGGATAAACCCGATGCGCGCGATGCTCGTAAAAGAGATAAAGCTCGTATCGAACGGCTATAAGATCAAACAGTGGTACGATGACAAAACGGTATCTTCAAAATATCTGCCCGTAGTATCTGACAGAGTTTACCTGAATATCGGCGAGCCGGAGGTAAGACAGCTCATTGTTGACGGCGCGGCGGAGATCTTAGCAAAATACGACGTTGACGGGCTTCACATGGACGATTATTTCTACCCGACGACGGACGAATCGTTTGACAAACAGTCTTATAACGAATACAAGGCAAACGGCGGAAAAAAGAATCTGGCGGCGTACCGCAAGGAGTGTCTGTCGGAGCTTGTAAAGGCGTTGTACGAAACGACGAAAGCGTCCGGCAAGGGCAGGCTGTACGGCATAAGCCCGGCGGGCAATATGCAGACGGTCATAAACAGCCACTACGCCGACGTCAAAAAATGGTGCTCCGAGGAGGGATATATAGATTATATCTGTCCGCAGGTCTATTTCGGCTTCGAGCACAAGTCCGTGCCGTTTGACAAAACGTGCGACAACTGGCAAAGCATTATAAAGACGGACAGCGTGAAGCTGATAATCGGAATGTCGCTCGGCAAGGCGAAGTCCGGCGTAGACCAGTATGCGGGCGCGGGAAAAGACGAATGGACCAATCACAAGGACGTACTGCTGCGCTGCTTACAGTACACGGAAACGCTTGAAAAATGCACGGGCGTCGCGTACTTCTGCTACCAGTATTTCTACAACCCGGTATCCGGCGCGGAGGAGAGCGCCACGAAAGCGGAGCGCAAAAATTTCGTTCCGTACCTTGAAACGATAACATGGCATAAAGCCTGATTATAAGAAAGGAAAAGACTATGAAAAATTTACTTAAAGTCATCTGCATCGTAATAATAGCGTGCATGGCTGTGGCTGCGATAGCAAGCTGCTCCGAGACAAAGCCGGCCGATACTACGAAAGCGGATACCACCAAAGAAGCGACTACGACAAAAGCGGACGAAACGACCGCCGATACCACTCCCGTAACGACCGAGGAGCAGACGGAGACCGATCCCGAGACTACGACGGAAGAGATAACGACCGAAGCCGATACCGAGCCCGAGGATCAGGGCGACGTCATCAAAATAGGCACGCGCGACGAGCTCTTCACGTTTGCGGAAAAGGTATTGAATAACGACGAGGAATACTCCGACAAGACGATAAAGCTCACCGCGGATATCGACCTTGACCCGACGCTTGACGGCGGCAAACACTGGACGCCCTTAACGACCGATATGCTGTACGACGCCGTTATAGACGGTGACGGCCACGTGATAAACGGCATGACGATCGAGCAGGACGACCTTATAAACGACTTCGGCACGGGCTTCATCGGCCAGTGCAACGCATCCCTTACGATCAAGAACATAACGTTCACCAACGCTCTTATCACCGTAAGCTCCAAGCACTGCGGCTGCGTCATAGGCTGCGTTGAGAACACAACCGGCAACTACGTAACGCTCGAAAACGTAAAGGTCACCAACCTTACGCTGAACGGCGGCGTCGGCGTCGAAGGCGACACGACGGGCATCAGCTTCAGAGTCGGCGGACTTATAGGCGCCAACATCTTCCAGAACGATATTGAGATCACCAACTGCACGGTAGAGAACTCCAAGCTGTTCGGCTTCCATAACCTGGGCGGTCTCGTAGGCTGCACGATAGAGGGCCACTACGAGTTCAAGGACAACACCGTAAAGAACGTTGAGCTCAACTACTCAGCCGGTTACTCCACGAGCGCAAAATATCAGGTGCCCGAGGATATCAGATACTTCGCAGACCCGTTCTACTGCGTAAACGACCGCTGGGGCGAGTACCACACCGATTTCGATAAGGAAAACGGCAACAAGTACGAGAACCTTGATTCCTACGACGTAAAATTCGACATCCATTACAAGGATGAAGAGGGCAAGAGCGCCGACAACCCCGGCAACGTGGACGCGGAGACCGGTATCAGATACTTCCCGGCCGTCAGCAACAGCGTGATCAGACCGAGAGACGAAAGAGACTATTGATAGCCGTAACCTGAAAATCAAGCAGACCGGGCAAAACCGGTCTGCTTTTTTACGTTCAAATACTGTTTTTGCCGTCAGAAATAACGCTTTGCGGACGGGCAAATCTTACAAATTTTGCCCCGATTTCGACTTAAAAATTTACGTTATGAAATATGTATATAAACAAACTTTAAAAATATACAATTTTGTTATAATTGACGGTTGAAAAAAGTCGCATTTTGGGTTAAAATAAAAGCAGTTTTTTATTTCGCAAACGGAGGACGCAGGCCTATGAGACTTCTGGAAGACCGCATCAGAAAAGACGGCAAGGTAAGAAGCGGCGACGTGCTTAAGGTAGACGGCTTTCTCAACCATATGATAGACGTGCCTTTTGTTGCGGAATTGGGACGGGAGTTCTACAGATTATACAAGGACTGCGGGGTAAACAAGATTCTCACCATAGAATCCTCGGGGATAGGTGTGGCTTGCTTAACGGCGCAGTTTTTTAATTGTCCCGTAGTCTTTGCAAAAAAAGCAAAGTCGAAAAACATAGACGCCGATACGTACGTCGTACCCGTTGAATCATACACGCACGGCATAACGAGCGAGGTCATTGTGTCAAAGCAGTATTTAGGCAAGGGCGACAGAGTGCTTGTGATCGACGATTTTCTCGCCAGGGGCAACGCGCTGCTCGGACTTATAAAGATTATAAGGGAATCCGGCGCGGAGCTCGTCGGCGCGGGCATAGTTATTGAAAAAGCGTATCAGGACGGCGGCGCGGCTGTAAGGGAGCTCGGCGTAAGGGTCGAGTCGCTCGCGCGCATCGCGTCCATGGACGAGAAGACGGGCGTCGTCTTCTGTGAATAAGGAGCTTGCCGGAATACCGGTGCTTATATAATGAATTATAATTTTTAAGGAGGAACATATTTATGTTCAAGAAAACACTTGCGATCATAATAGTCGCCGTTCTTGCTCTCGGTCTGCTCGCATCCTGCGGCCCCACGACCGGCACGAGCGCGATGACCGCCGATATCCTTCCGCGTCAGTCGTTTGAAAGCTTCAAGACCGCGGACGATTTCAAAATAGGCGTTATCTGCCTGCATGATGAAAACTCCACCTACGACCTCAACTTCATTAACAGCGTCAATACTGTTAAAAAGGCTCTCGGCTTAAAGGACGAGCAGGTCATAATCAGGACCGGTGTCGACGAGGGTCCTGTCTGCAAGACGACCGCCGACGACCTCGTATCCCAGGGCTGCAAGATAGTATTTGCGGACAGCTTCGGTCATGAGGCTTATATGATAGAGGCTGCCAAGGCTCATCCCGAGGTACAGTTCTGCCACGCGACCGGCACAAAGGCGCACACCGAAAATCTGTCGAACTACCACAACGCTTTCGCCTCCATTTATGAAGGCAGATACTTAGCCGGCATCGCCGCAGGTATGAAGCTCAACGAAATGATCAAAGACGGCAAGATCACAGCCGAACAGGCCGTTATCGGCTACGTAGGCGCTTTCCCGTACGCGGAAGTCAAATCCGGTCTTACCTCCTTCTTCCTCGGCGCCCGCTCCGTTTGCCCGAGCGCCACGATGAAGGTCCGTTACACCGGTTCCTGGTACGATCAGCCCAAGGAGCAGGAAGCTGCCAACGCTCTTATGAACAATGACAAGTGCGTTCTCATAAGCCAGCACGCCGACTCTCTCGGCGCTCCGACCGCCTGCGAAGTCAAGGGCGTTCCGAACATCTCCTACAACGGTTCCACGTATGAAGCCGGCCCGAAATCCTTCATAATCTCCTCCGCGATCGACTGGGCTCCCTACTTCTACTACATAATCAAACAGGTAACCAACGGCCAGGCGATAGCCACCGACTGGACCGGCACGATAGCCACGGGCTCCGTCGTTCTCACCGGTATCAACACTGACGTTGCGGCCGCCGGAACGAAAGAAGCTCTTGAAAAAGCGATAGACGATTTCAAGGCCGGCAAGATCCACGTATTCGATACGAGCAAGTTCACCGTCAACGGCGCCGCTCTCACCTCTTATCTTGCGGACGTTGACGATCTCGGCGACTACGTCGGCGAGACCGAGGTCATCAAGGACGGTTACTTCCATGAATCCGAATACCGTTCCGCTCCTTACTTCGACCTCAATATCGACGGCATCACTCACTACCTCGACGAGAACTGATAACAGATAATAAAACAACATACGGTATTTAAGCTGATACCGCAAAGACCGGGGCGGGACGTTCAGTCCCGCCTCGCGTTCCTTTGGTATGACGCGGTACGCGCACGACGCTCGCGCCCGTACCGGATCATACCGAAAACAACGAAAAAAGGAGGCAGCCTTGAACAATACGAATGAGATCTGCGCGCTGAAGCTGGCGCACGTTACAAAGACCTTCGGTCATATAATCGCAAACAAAGACGTCGATCTTGAACTGAGGTACGGCGAGGTGCTTGCGATATTGGGCGAGAACGGCTCCGGTAAGACTACGCTGATGAATATGATTTCCGGTATATATCACCCGGACGAGGGCGAGATATACATAAACGGCGAGGCGGTCACCATAAATTCGCCGAGAGACGCGTTCGACCACGGAATAGGCATGGTACACCAGCATTTCAAGCTCGTCGACGTTTTCACCGCAACGGAAAACATCGTCCTCGGCATATCGGATAAGGACGGCTTCAATATCAAAAAATCGGCGGAGAAAATAAAAGCCATATGTGACAAGTACGGCTTTGAGCTCGACCCGGACAAGAAGATATACGAGATGTCCGTATCGGAAAAGCAGACCGTCGAGATAGTAAAAGTACTCTACCGCGGCGCCGAGATACTTATACTCGACGAGCCGACGGCGGTCCTTACCCCGCAGGAGACGGATAAGCTTTTCAACGTCATCCGCCGTATGCGCGAGGATGAAAAATCCATTATAATAATAACTCACAAGCTGCACGAGGTCATGGCGATATCCGACCGCGTCGCGGTGCTCCGCAAGGGTATGCACATAGCGACGGTGAACACGGCGGAGGTCACGGAATCCGAGCTTACCGATATGATGGTCGGTCAGAAGGTTTCGCTCAATATCGAGCGCACGCAGTCTGAGGAGACGCCGGACCGCCTTACCGTATCGCATCTGACGCTCATAAACAAGGACGGCTTGAACGTAATAAACGATATTTCGTTTTCCGCAAAGGCCGGCGAGATACTCGGCATAGCGGGCGTGGCGGGCAGCGGTCAGAGAGAGCTGCTTGAAACGATAGCGGGTCTGCGCGTCGCAACTGCCGGTGAAATAACGTACTTCGACCCGAAGACGGGCGCGAAAACGGACCTGCGCAAAAAAACGCCCGTGCAGATACGCGACCTCGGCGTCAGGCTTTCGTTCGTGCCGGAGGACAGGCTCGGCATGGGACTTGTCGGAAACATGGATATAATAGACAACATGATGCTCCGCACGTATTCAAGCGGCCGTCCCGTATTCCTTGACAGACAGCCGTCAAAGATCCTCGCGGATGATATAATAAAGAGCCTTGAGGTCGTTACGCCCGGCCCGACGACGCCCGTAAGACGTCTGTCCGGCGGAAACGTGCAGAAGGTCCTCGTGGGACGCGAGATCGCGTCCGCGCCGTCCGTCCTTATGGCGGCGTACCCGGTAAGAGGCCTTGATATAAACTCGTCGTATATGATATATAAGCTCTTGAACGAACAGAAGAAGAACGG
>CADBSB010000098.1 GCA_902797235.1 uncultured Ruminococcus sp.
CGAGCCTATGAAAAAATCCGATCTCGACACCGTCAGATCGCACGCGGAGCTGATAAGAAGCATCTGGACGACGGGCTACAAGCTCATCACGCCCATGCATTTAAACAGCATTTATGATAAAGAATACAAGGTAGACGCGTTTGAATACGTAAAGGGGTACGTAAACGTATGGTGCCCGCACACGTTCTTCTTCAACACGTACGCCGACAAGCAGGAAAACCCGCTCCTCACGTACCGCTGCTCAAAGAAGGTCGAGGAAAATCTCGGCACGTTCGTTGAGAGAATGGCGTCCGAGCAGGAAAAGGGCAACGAGGTATGGTGGTACGTGACGCGTTATCCGCATTACCCCGAAATAACGCTCTCCATAAGCGACCCGGCTGTGGATCACCGCATATTCTTCTGGCAGCAGAAGCTTTACAACGTTGACGGCTTCTTATATTACAGCGTAAGCGACTGGTACGGCGGCGGCTCGTCCGAGCACGACTGGGGCTGGAACGCAAAGAAAGAGGTCAGCACGGACAGCTACACCCCGTACACGGTCTACGGTAACGGCGTGCTCATATATCACGGCGGCAAGGTCGGCAGACTGCACGAGGCTGTCGAGTCCATAAGACTTGAACAGGTGAGAGACGGCATTGAGGATTACGATTATCTCGTTCTGCTCGACGAAAAATACGGAGCGGGAACTTCGGATCTTATAATCAAACAGATAACGACGTCGCTCGGCAATTTCAAATCCGATATAGACCTGTTCACCACCCTGAGAGTTGCGCTCGGCAACCTTATAGCCGGCGAAAAGCTCGACCCCAACGCAAAAACGCCCGACGATACGACAAGTGAAACAACGGATAACGCGCAGACGACCGGCGACACAACGACGCTCGCGGGCGATAACAACCCCTCGTCCGGTCTGCCCGTGTGGGTCATAATCCTTATAATAGTCGCCGTCGCGGCTTTCATAGCGGCTATCGTGGCTGTTGTATTGAAAAAGAAGAAGAAATAAAAACACGTTCGGTGGGCTTTAACGCCCGCCGAACTGTATATGTGAGGATAATATGTATAAGAGAAAAAGAATAGGCCTGATAATCTGGGGCGGCATACTGATACTGGCCGGCTTGATTATGATAACGTCAGCCGTCCTCGGCACGCGAACAGGCTCAACAAAGGCGGGCGATATACTCGCTGTGTTCGTCACGGCTCTCATGTTTTTTGCCGGCGGCGGGCTTATGATTACGTTCGGCATCATAAACTGCATAAAAGTATCAAGGTACAATAACGAGCTTAAAAACAGAGACGTCAGATATACGGCAAGGTGTACGTTCTGCGGATATGATCTTATCTGCACGCCCGAGCATTTCAAACCGCACCGCAGATACCCCGAGGGATATACGACGTGCCCCGCCTGCAAAAAACCCCTGAGCTTGAATTTATTCAAGGTGACGGGAAACAACAATAACGTCACGTGATTTGACTCGTCGACTGAAAATGAAGATGCCCCTCGTTCCTTAATCAGCGAACGCAGTGAGCGTCTTCATTTCTTCATTAGCCCCGCAAGGGGCGTCTTCATTGAAAAAATCCCCGCCCGACGGCGAGGATTTTTTCACTGGAGCAGCTGGATTTGAACCAGCGTGATGCAAGAGTCAAAGTCTTGTGCCTTAACCAACTTGGCTATGCCCCATTGTGCAGGGCATATTTTACCATAAAAACCTTTACTTGTCAAGGCATTTGAGAAATTTTACAGATATTGTTTCATATCGTTTATCGCGTTCTGCTGAAACTGTATCATATCGTCGCACAGACGCCTTGTATGCTCCGAGATCGCGGGCGTGTCGGACAGCTGTTTTTTCAGCTCCGCAACTCCCATAACGTACCCGTTTATCATCATCTGCGCCGTTTTGCTGTCCGACGGGTCCATCATCTGCTCCACCGCCATGCCTATCTCCGCCGGCAGCTTTGCAAAAAAGCCCGCGTCCGCCGGCGCCTGTCCCTGCTTTGCGAGCAGATCGGCGGCGCGCGCGGCAAAGCCCTGATACTGCTTTAAGTGCTCGCCCATTACGCGTCTGAAATCGGCGTTTGCCACGTTCGGCATAAGCTTTGCCGTCGATTCCACGCCCATCTTGCAGTTCTTGTAAACGTCCTTCAACATCTCGATATCGTCCGATTTTTGTTTCTTTTCCATATTTGACCCTCCGAAAAAAATAATACCTGTTTTTTACACAGGTATTATTGACCGATTTTCATTCGTTATTCGCAAGATACTCGATATATTCTTCAAGGCACATCCCCGTATCGTATATCCGCTTTGCGTGGTACCGTCCGACGTAGCGGATATGCCACGGCTCGTAAACGTACGTCGTTATCTCCTCCTTGTCCTTCGGGTATCTTATTATAAACCCGAACTTCCATGCGTTTTCGGCAAGCCAATCCGCCTCGTACGTGCCCTCGAATTCATAAAGACGCATACCGTCGCCGAGGACGTCCACGGCAAGTCCGGACTGGTGCTCGCTCTCGCCCGGGTACGCCGTGTCCTTTCGTTCTATCGCTATCGCTTCTTCTTTTGAATAGCCCTGCTGCATGAGCTTTTCAACGTCGGTGTCGAATATGTATTTCTGCGTGTTGTACGGGCGGTAAGCGCTTACGGACGCTAACTTTTTACAGCCGTTTTCGCTCGCTTCTTTTACAAGCGCTTCAAGCGCTTTTGCGGCGTAAAGGCAAAGCCGGTCGTTTCTGCCCTCTCTTTTGTCCTTGATATACGTGAGGTCCGACGGCTTGTAGTCCTTGCTTAACGGATGGTCGGGGTTGACGAGCAGAAGATAACCGTCTTTGTCCTCCGGCTCCATGTATTTTTCATACGCGGACAGATCCGCCTTGAAGCCGAGTGCGTTTTCGTACGCTTTTGTCGTTTCCGCCTCTGTTTCCGTAACGGGCGGCGTAGTGGTTTCCGCTTCCGTCGTCTGCTCTCCAGTCGTTTCTTCAACCGTCGTTTCGGCGGCCGTTTCAGGCTCTGCCGTGACATCGGCGGTCGTTTCCTCTTCCGTTTCCGCCGCAGTATCGGGCCCGGTCTCCGTTTCGATCGCGGGTATGGTCTCCGCTTCCGCCTCCGTTTCCGTTTCCGTGATTATTTCTGTTTCCGTTTCGGTCTCGGTTACTGTCGTCCCGTTTTCCGCACAGGACGGCAGTATGAGCGCGAATAAGAGCGGGATGACGGCGAATAAAACTAAATTACGGGTTGTTTTCAAGATATTCAATGTATTCTTCAAGGCACATATGTAATTCATATATGCGCTGCGCGTGGTACCGTCCGACGTAGCGGAAATGCCACGGCTCGTAAACGTACGTCGTTATATCCTCTTTATCGGGCATATAGCGCAGGATGAAGCCGAATTTCCAGCAGTTTTCGGCAAGCCACTGTGCCTCGTAAGTGTTTGCGAACGCCTGCTGAGCCGAGCTCATGTTGTGCATATCGACCGCAAGCCCCGTCTGATGCTCGCTTTCGCCCGGGTACGCCGTGTCCTTACGCTCTATCGCTATCGCTTCTTCCTTTGAATAGCCCTTTTTCATCAGCTTTTCAACGTCGCCGTCGAATATTTCCTTCTGCGAATCGTAGCTTCTGTAAGCGCTTGTGACGGTCACGTTCTTACATCCGTTCGCACGGGCTTCCTTTAAAAACGCTTCAAGCGACATGGCGGCGTACAGGCGCATATAGCGCTTGCTTCTGTCCGAGCGCGTGTCGACGAGCGGCTCGAGATCCGTCGGCTTATAGTCCTTGCCGACGGGATTCGACGGATTTACGAGGATAAGATAAGCGTCTTTGTCAGCGGGGTCCATGTATTTTTCATACGCTGACAAATCGACCTTGAAGCCGAGCGGATTTTCTATTGCCTTCGTCGTCGTTTCGGACTCCGTCACGGGCGGCGCCGTCGTCCCTTCGGTCGTTATTTCCGCCGTGGTTTCCGTTACCGTTTCGTCGGGTACTGTCGTTTCACCGTCCGTGATAGGGTCGAGAGGCGCTATCGTCTCGGGCGTCGGCGAGGTTATAACGGGAGAAACGTACGTCGTGCCCGTCGTTTCGTCCGGTACGGTGATATCGCATGAAGTAAGAGCCGCGCACAAAAGCGTGAAGGCCGCGATAAGCAGCGCGGCTGTACGGATAAATTTCATTTCCGGTGTCCTTTCCTGTTTATAGTCTAATTTTACATATATAACTTTGTAAATTCAAGGCTAACGGTGCGGTTTTTTTTAAATAATCTATTTACAAAAGGCGGAAAATGTTGTATAATATAGTTGGATAATTGTGTTTATTTGATATTTCTATCGTTTTTGGAGATTTTATATAATGGATAAGAGAGTTTTGATACTGTCGTCGGCTTATATACGGTTCGACGCGGTGATAGACGGTCTGCCGGGCGGCTCGTCATTGGGAGACGGACTGAATTACACGTTCGCCCCCGGGGGCAAGGGCATAACGGCGGCTCTGACTTGCCGCGCTCTCGGCGTTGACAGTATTCTGTGCGGCGCGATAGGCGACGACGATTTCGGCAGGAAGATCGAGCGTTTTCTCGATCGCGCCGGTGTCGACAGGCGTTTTCTGTCGAAATACGAAAGAGTGCGGACGGGACTTTATCTTACGCTGTATGAAAACGGGCGCGGCCATCGCAGTATGGTTTTCAGAGGCGCGAACGACCGTCTTTCGAAAGCGGATATAGAAACGTCTTTCATGGTTTACCCGGACGCGCTTTATATCCAGAACGAGCTGCCGTACGATCTTTCCGCATACGCCGTAAATATCGCAAGGTCGAAAAACATACCGGTGATCTGGCATCCGTGCGCTCCCGCGGCGCGCGGCGGCGAGATACTTCCCGGCAGCTTTGAGACCGTGATATTCGACGCGTCGGAGGTCGCCTCCTATTGCGGCGTAGACCCGAGCGAATATGAAAAATTCCTGCCCGCCGCGATGGCGCTCGCATCCCATATAAAAGCGAAATACTACATAATCCGCCTGCCGGACAGAGGCACGTTCATATACGACGGACTGCACCATGAGATAGCGGGCGATTATCCTACCACGTATCTTGACGAAAACGGCGCCTCCGTCGTTTACGGCGCTGCCTTCACCGCGGCGTACTTAAAGACCGGCGGCAGCGTGGGCAAGGCCGTAAAATGCGCCGCCGCGGCGTACGCGTACTCGTCGTCCAACAGGGGCGACGCGGCGTCCGTTCCGTCCGCGTCCGATCTTGTAAGATTTTTGAAAAAGGACAGATAAAGAAACAGCGATACGTATGAATAAAGTCAAAAAAATTCTATTTGTTGTTTTTGCTTTTGCGTTTTTGTTTTCGGCGGCTTTCCCGTTTGACGCGTCGGCGGAAAACAACAGCTATGTTAACGGGCTGATCGCCGCGGGCTTCCCCGCCGATTACGCGGAAAAGCTGTCAAAGCTTCATAAAAAGCACCCCGAATGGACGTTCGAGCCGATAAATATAACGGAATTGTCGGGCGGAAAATACACGTGGGATTACGTTTTGTATATGGAAACGGACGAGAATCCGAAGCGCAGTCTTGTACCGGACGGCGAAAACTACGTGGTCCTGCGCGATATGTCAAGCTACGAGCAGTATGATTCGGGCTGGTGGAAAGCGTCGGCTGCGACGGTGGAATACTTTATGGACCCGCGCAATTTCATAGACGAACAGCAGATATTCCAGTTCTACGACCTCGCGTGGTCGGATACCGTGACGCTCAAGGCGGTGGAGGCGGCGCTGAACGGCACGTTCATGTCGGGCGCAAAGCTCGACGGCGAATATTCGGACACCACGTACGCGCAGTTTTTCTACGATACGGGAAAAGAACTCGGCGCCTCGCCCGTGTATCTCGCCGCGAGAGTGCGCTCGGAACAGGGGACGGCTGGAAACAGCTCGCTTATAAACGGTCTCTGCGGCGACAAGCTCTGGTATTATTACTCAAACAAGATAACGGGCAGTGAGAACGGGCATCTTATAAAAGCGCCGACGTCCGGTTATACCGAGGCACAGTTGAAATCATATAACGGACTGTATAATTATTTCAACATAGGCGCGGCGGGTACCGGATATTTTTCCATTTATTTAGGCGGTATGAACGAGGCGAAGGCCGGTACGCCGGAAAAGGCGGCGGAATGGGGCGGCGCGTCGTGGAACACGCGCTGGAAATCCATTTACGGCGGAGCGTACAAAGCTACGAACACGTACATAAAGGACTACCAGAACACGCCGTATTTTCAGAAATTCAACGTTGACCCGCGCTCCTCGCGCAATTTCTGGGGTCAGTATATGCAGAGCATACACGGCTCAACGAGCGTGGCGACAACGTTTTACAACTCCTTCAAAGAGAATAAAATGCTCGATCTGCCGTATTCATTCCTCATCCCCGTGTTTGACGGTATGCCGGACAGCTGTCCGTATCCCGACGGCTCGGAGCTCGCCGTAAGAAAATACGTTTATGATGAAAAGGTCAAAGAATTTTCATTTGTCGATTTATCGTCGCTTGACGGCGTAAAAAAGAAATATTCAAAGGGCAAGGTAACGTGGAGAGTTTTCGCAGGTGAGACGGGAAAATATCTGTCGCTCGGTCGGGTGGATTTGTCAAAATATTCAAGCGTTTGCATAGAATATTCCGTGGCGGCTGATTTTGACCGCGACGCGTGCGGCGTCGCTTCATACATAGGTCTTGTGAGCGATCCGGAACACCTCTACGGCGGCGAGGGCTCGGAGCAGGATTTGAGCGCGGATATAGGACACAAGCGCATAACGGACGGCAAAAACGGCTATCTTCACAGAGCCGCGATAACAATAGATTTAACGGACGCCGCGTACTGCGGTCCCGTTTACCTTACCGCGTACACGCAGGAAAAGCAGGTCTATCTTATCCACAATATAGTGTTTCTGACCGAAAAGGGCTACGATGCACCTGAGCCTGTTTACGCGGAGACGGAGCCCGAAACCGAAGCCGAAACGGAAACGGAAGCCGAGACGGAGACCGAAACCGAAAAAGTTATAGACGTTATACAGACCGAAGATGAGACGGAGGCTTCAGAGGAGCGGGACGGCGGCGTCAGCGTACCGCTTGTTATAACCGTATCCGTATGCGCCGCCGCGATCGTCGGTTTCTGCGTGTTCATTTCCGTAAAAAGCATATTGAACAGCAAAAAAAGCAGGGAGATAAAAGAGGATGAAAAGGACTGATTATATAAGCTGGGACGAATACTTTATGTCCGTGGCGCTCCTCGCGTCCATGCGCAGTAAGGATCCTAACACGCAGGTCGGCGCATGTATCGTCGGCGACGACAAGAGGATAATCTCAACGGGCTACAACGGCTTTCCGCGCGGCTGCTCCGACGATGAATTCCCGTGGAACCGCGAGGGCGAGGAGACGAAATACCCCTACGTCGTCCACGCGGAGCTGAACGCGATACTGAACGCCGGCGGAAGGAGCCTTGCGGGCTCAACGCTTTACGTCGCGCTTTTCCCCTGCAACGAGTGCGCAAAGGCTATAATCCAGGCGGGGATAAAGACCGTCGTTTATCTGTCGGATAAATACGACGGAACGCCGTCCGTCTGCGCGTCGAAAAGGATGCTCCGCGCCGCGGGCGTCAAGCTTGTGAGATTTGAGCCGGATAAAGAAAAAATTGAGATAAAATTCAAATAATGGCGAATATAGTTATAAAATCAAGAACTCCGTTTTTGTGCGGCGAAGTGCTTTCCGTCGCCGCGGAGGATGAAAACGGGGCAAAATTATCGTCCGGCGTGTTCACGTTTACCGAAACGTCGTACGGAAAAGGCAAAATAAAAACGATGCTCGCGGGCGGGATAGAAACGCCCGTCGAAAACAGACGCGGCGGAAACGTGCGCGCTATGTTTGAAAAAATGCATATGACGGGCGAAAAAGAAGGCGCCGCGGTCGCGCTGCTCCATCCGTTTTCGTTTTCGTTCTACCGTAAATTCGGGTACGAGCGCGTCGCCGATCACGTCGTTATCGGTGTACCGGTATCGAGCCTTGATTTTGTTCCGCGCAGAAGCCGTTTCGTCCCGTACGATGAAGCGAAGCTGTCCGATATGATAAAGATATATGAGAAATTCTGCCGCAAAAGAAATCTGCTTTTGCCGAGATACGACGGAAGTCACTACACGGGCGGCGGAAAGCAGGCGTATATTTATTATGAAGACGGTGAGCCGGCCGCGTATATCGTGGTTACGGGCAGAAAAACGCTTTACGTTAACAATTACGTTAACACCGCGTTATCCGTTAACGAGCTGTGCTATACCTCCCCGTCGGCGTTGAAAGAAGTCTTCTCTTTTCTAAGAATGTTCGAGGGCGAGTACGACAGGATAGAGTTTTACGACGGCTCGCTTTGTGTTGAGGTCGATATGACGCTCCGCGAGTACGCTTTGGCGGATTATAAAATAATACCGGATATGCAGGCGCGTGCGCTCAACACGGAAAAGATGCTGTCGTCGGCGGATTACCCCGAAAAAGAGGGCGGATTCACCGTAAGGGTAAACGACAGCCTTCCCACCGTAAACGGCGTTTTCCGCGTCGAATACGGCGGCGGAGACTGCAAAGTCACGCGGCTTGACGATCATGCGGACGCCGGTATTGCGCTCCCCGTCACCGTCTTCACGCAGATAATATACGGTTACGGCGGATATAACGAAAGAAACGTGATCTACGCCGACGGCGTGACCGTATCCGGCGACTGCGCCGACCTCTTCCGCGCCTTCCCGCCCCGCCCCTCGGGCGTATTTGAGCATTTTTGAAAACTACCACTTGTGACTATTGACAAAGCTGATATTTTGTGATAGAATAAGTTTGTGAAAAATAAATATTATAAGAAAGGATATAAACAAAATGGGACTTATTAAAGCAATCGCAGGCGCCTTGGGCGGAACCCTGGCTGATCAGTGGAAGGAATTTTTCTACTGTGAGTCTATCCCCGCGGATACCCTTATGGTAAAAGGCGAAAAAAGAATAACCAACCGTTCCTCCAACACAAAGGGAAATGACAACATCATTTCAAACGGCTCCGGCATAGCCGTCAACGACGGTCAGTGCATGATCATAGTCGAGCAGGGCAAGATAGTTGAATTCTGCGCCGAGCCCGGCCAGTTCACCTGGGACAGCAGCACGGAACCCAGCCTCTTCGCCGGCAAGCTCGGCACGTCCATAATCGAGACGTTCAAGACTATCGGCCGTCGTTTTACATACGGCGGTGACACCGGCAAGGATCAGAGAGTTTACTACTTCAACACGAAAGAGATCACGGACAACAAATTCGGCACGGCGAACCCCGTTCCGTTCAAGGTCGTCATCAACGAACAGCTCGGTTTCAAGCTTTCCGTTGACCTCCGCTGCAACGGCGTGTACTCCTACAAGCTCGTTGACCCCTTACTGTTCTACACGAACGTAGCGGCAAACGTTGAGACCGAGTACAAGAGAGACCAGATAGACGGTATGTTAAAGGCCGAGCTTATCCAGGCTTTGCAGCCCGCCCTCGCGGTACTCTCCGCAAACGGCGTTTCATACGACCAGATCCCCGCGCATACCACCGAGGTACGCGACGCCCTGAATGAAGTTCTTAAAAACGACTGGGGCAGAAGAGGAATCGAGGTATACTCCCTCAACATGGGCGTTCCGTCGATACCCGAGGATCAGAGAAAGAAGATAACCGAGTGGGAGGAAACTTCCATGACGCTCAACCCGAACGTAGGCGCGGCGCGTATAATCGGCGGTCAGGTGACTGCGATGAACACGGCTGCCGGCAACGAGGGCGGCGCGATGAACGGCTTTATAGGCATGGGTATGGCTATGAACGCCGGCGGAATGAACGCGGCTAACCTCTACAACGTCGGTCAGAATCAGCCCGTACAGCCGGCTCAGTCCGCGCAGCCCGCGGCTCCCGTAAACGGCTGGACCTGCCCGAAATGCGGCACGGTAGTCGCCGGCAACTTCTGCCCCGAGTGCGGCGAGAAGAAGCCCGCTCCGGCTGACAGCTGGGTATGCCCGAAGTGCGGCGCCACCTGCACCGGCAAGTTCTGCCCCGAGTGCGGCGAGAAGAAACCGTCCGCCGAGTGGACCTGCCCGAAATGCGGCACCTTGAACAACGGTAAATTCTGCTCCGACTGCGGAGAGAAAAGACCCGAATGATCGGTAATACAAAACGTTAAAACAAAAAAGCAGTAAAAACGGCTGCTCATCCGGGAAAGCCGGGTGAGCAGTCATTCTTATAACATTATGCAGAAAATAATATCGTGGTTTAAAAATTATTTCTATTATTACAAGTGGCACGTAATTATCGGCGCGTTCGTTTTGTTCGTCGTCGTTTTCTGCGTCGTGCAGTGCTCCGTACAGGATAAGTACGAGGTTTATATAACGTACGCGGGACCGGACAACATAGCAAATCAGTTTGAAGACATACGCTCCTCCGTCCGCGCCGTATATACGACGAAGGACGAGAAAAACGCGGGCGCAATCTCCATACGCGATATAATCTGGGTAAACGAAGAGCTTGCCGCGCAGTACATCAGAGACGGCATATATTACGACGCGTCGCAGAATTCGGACAACGCACAGCTTCTCTTCACCGAGATAGCGTCCGGCAATTCGTTTATCTATATTCTCGATAAACAGCAGTATGAAAAACTGAAGGGAGACGGCGCATTTGAGCCTCTCTCCGACGTTTTCGGCGACAAACAGGTAGAGTGTGCGATAGACGAGTACGGCATAGATTTCAAGAGCACCGCGTTTGCCAAATACTTTGAATGCTACAGGGAGTGGAAGGGCGACCTTGTTTTATGCCTGCGCTCCGACACGCTGTCGGAAAGCCTTATCAACAGATTAAAAGGCAGCAAGCAGTTTGAAAAATCCTTCAAGCTGCACAGGCAGATATTTATGGATATAGTTGAATTTGAGGTAAAATAGTATGAAAAAATACGATATTGCGGCGTTCATCTGGCCGTCCTACACGGGACGCGAGGACAGATCGCTCATTTTCTGGCCCGACGGCGAGGGCGAATGGCAGAGCGTCCGCAAGGCGACGCCGAAATTCGAGGGGCATATGCTGCCGCGCATCCCGCAGCTCGGCTACAAGGACGAGGCGCTGCCGGAGACTATGGAGGAGCAGATAGAGCTTGCGTCATCCCACAAAGTGAACGTCTTTATATACGACTGGTACTGGTACGACCGCCGCCCGTTTCTTGAATGCTGTCTTGACGACGGATTTTTGAAGGCGAAAAACAGGGATAAGATGAAATTTTATCTCATGTGGGCAAACCATGACGCGGGCTACACGTGGGATAAACGTCTCGCCGGCGGCCGCGACGTTCCCGTATGGCTCGGCTCGGTCGACAGAGTGCAGTTCGATATTGTATGCGACCGCGTGACAGAAAAATATTTCAGCCAACCGAATTATTATAAGATAGACGGCAAGCCCGTGTTTGCGATATACGATATTGACAATCTCATAAACGGCTTGGGCGGCGTTGAACAGGCTAAGGCGGCGCTTGAAGCGTTCCGTGAAAAGACGGTAAAGGCCGGACATCCGGGACTTCACTTACAGCTCATACTGTGGGGCGAGCGTATGCACAACATAACGGGCGTGGACGGCGAGCATCTGTATTCGTCGGAGATCGCAAAGATCCTCGGCTTTGACAGCACGACTAACTATCAGTACGTGCATTTCGTAAATATTGACCGCGATTATAACGAGGTCCAGGCTGACGTCCTCGGCTTCTGGGACAAATTCGCGTCGCTCGGCGTTCCGTACTATCCGCACGTGACGATAGGCTGGGACAATAACCCGCGCTTCAATATGTTCCGCCCGGGGATATTGAAAAACAACACGCCGGAAAACTTTGAAAAAGCGCTCGTACAAGCAAAAGATTTCGCCGACAAACACGGTGTGAATCTTATCACGATAAACAGCTGGAACGAGTGGACGGAGATGAGCTATCTGTTGCCCGACAACGTCTACGGTACAGGGTATCTTGACGCGATAAAGAGAGTTTTCGGATAAAAAAGCTGAATTTGCTATAGCGAATTCAATTTAGCTGTTTGTAAAACAATTTAGCTATACAACAACGTTGTATAATTTAGCTGTCGCTTTAGCGACAATTTAGCTGTAAACTAACGCAAAGCAAAAGCTAAATTCGGCTTCGCACGCTGAATAAAACACGTCGGCGCGATTTTCGCACCGACGTGTTTTATTTTTCTATACTGAAATAGAATGCGGCGCCGTACTCGCCGGAGCTGTGCGCCGTGTTGAACAACACCGCGTACGTTCCGTTTTCAAATCCTTCAAACGCACTGTTCAAATCATTTAACGAACGGTATTCCCCGATCAGGTCGCCGCCGTATAACACGTACACGACGTCGAGGACAAGCCCGTCGCTGTAAAAG
Organism: uncultured Ruminococcus sp.; assembly: GCA_902797235.1. Classification (GTDB taxonomy): domain Bacteria; phylum Bacillota; class Clostridia; order Oscillospirales; family CAG-272; genus UBA1248. The sequence goes on from CADBSB010000098.1 coordinate 12,427, forward strand.
TATTCAAGCTTACCGCCATACGTTAAGGTCACGCGCGTGGGGTCGAGCAGACTTTCGTCTATCTCATACGGAATTACAACGCCCTGCACCTTTATCTCGTTTTCGTTTGACCTTACCGTCAGGTATTCGACGGGTATATTCTCCAGCTTTTCTTTTATGATAACGAAATCAAACGTTACGGTCGCGGCGATGCCCTCGATCTTCGTTTTTGTTGTTACGTTTACGACGTATGATCGGGGCGAAAGGAAGCTGATATTGAATATCGCGTTTTTCAGATCGGCGCTTCTGACCCTTGTATCGTTGGCGCTCGGTCCGACCGTGATCTCGACAAGCTCGTATCCGTCGGGCAGAGCTATGTCAAAATCGCCGCTGTATATAATATTCTCATTTTCGCTCTCGTTTTTCTTTTCATATGAGATCCACTGCAGCGTCGATGTCGAAACGTTTATTTTCGCGCCGCCCGACGATACGGTTATTTTTTCGGCGGTGATATCGTTATTCACATCTTCGCCCGGCTCGACCTGCCGCAGCATTACGGGATAATTCAAAACAAGACCGTTTTTAAGCTTAAATTTTAAATTGAATTCGTAGTCGCCGACAGGATATTTTTTTAACGTTTCTTTTATGATCGCGGTCAGGTCCTCGCAGTTTATTCTACCGTTTGTATCTATCTCGGTGACGTCCGTAAACGCTTTTCCCGTATTTGCGGCGTATAGTGACAGAGTAAGCTCCGATACCTGATCACAGTCGTATAAAAGCCTCAGATCACCGCCGTTATCATACCGTTTATTTTGATATCTATACCATATATTCTGATATTTGGGGAACACACGTTCTGCAACGTCCTCGAGTATATCATATATTTCATCAGGATATACGATATTATACGTACCGTTAATATCAAGCAGAAAGTACAGCGGGCTCATAAGACCGTGGCAGTTAAGGCGGCGGACACCGTCCGTGTCGTCGTAATAGTTTATCATATAAATCGTCTGCGGCTCAAGACTGTCGGAGTGTGAGACGTTAAGCAGATCAAGATATAATATACCCGTGTTTTCGTCGAGCCGCACCTGCGATCCGTCGGTCAATAATGCGTTATATAAGGGAATTTCATAATATATCGATTCGCCGTAATTATTGAAATCACGCCTGTATCTTTCAAGCGGTATTTCCGCTGCAAAGGTGCCGGTATCGGGATAATACACGAAAAAGGTCGAATGACATTCGGGCGTATAATCGTACCTTCCAAGGTCGGCGACATCAATAACCTCCGTGCAAACGTATAAAAGAGCGGGTGAGCCGAGCGGAGTTTTATCCGCCCATACGAAGCATAACGGAGTGCCGTTCAAAAGCTCGGAATAACACCTCTCAGCTCTTTTACCCTCCTGAACTATGATCGTCAGCGGGTTATCCGGGTCGTCATAGCTGACGTACAGCTTGACGCCGTACTTTTCGTACAGCTCATCCGCTATGCCCGAATACTCAGCCGATACGGTGTATTTGAGTCTGCTTACGGTCATTTCCCTTTCTTCGATTTTTCTCGTCTGTCTTCCGTCTATGAACTTTACGTCGCCGAATACGTCTTTTTCATCCGCGGGCTGCGTCACGACGTCCGACGTTTCCGTTTTTTCTTCCGGCAAGGTGTCTTCCGTGGTTTTTGCGGAATCCGTTTCCGTTGTAGGCGTTACGACGGGACTGTTGAGCGTGGGGACTATACAGGCTATGGCGACGGCGGCGACGAGGGCGGCGGCAAGCACGCCGGACAGGGCGGGTATAACGCGGCTTTCGCTCTTTTTTTCACGCTTTACGCCGCACGCGGACAGCATTTTTTCTTTATTGCTTTCAACAACGTCTTCGCATTCGGAAAGAAGCAGTTTTTTTACCTTTTTATCCGTCACGTCATTTACCTCCGTAATACTCTTTCATGGCTTTAAGCGCCCGCACGTATCTTTTCTGCACCGCCTGATCAGTCATGTTAAGCTCAGCCGCAAGCGCTTTGAATTTCGTTTTCATAAAAACGTGCTCTTCTACTATAAATCTGTCCGTCTCGGACAAGCGCGCGAGCGCGTCGAGCATCGTAAGGCGCTCCGCGCCGTTGTCGTCCGTGTGCGCTTCCGCCTCGTCGACCGGGACGTCGTATTTTCTGCTATGTAAAATCTTTAACGCCTGATTTTTTGCGATACCTAAAACGTATGATACTGCGCCCTCTCCTCTGTACGACCCGGCGGAGCCTATCAGCTCAAACAGAGTGTTCTGCATGGCGTCCTCCGCGTCCTCGCGGTTGTGCAGGACGCTGTAAGCGGTGTAATATATGTTTTTTCCCGTTATATCGTAAATTTCGGACAGCGAATTTTTATCGCCCTCCGCAAGCCGATACAGCGCTTTTTTCAGTTTTCTTTCTTTATCCGCCAAGTTATCACCGCCTTCATTATTATAGTACAGTTTTAATATGCAAATCGGACAAACAAATTTTAAATTGCGCGTAAATTTCTTCGATTTATAAAAATAATTCTTGACTTTAACGCCGTGGGAATATATAATAAAAGAAAAAAACATAGGGGGTGCGTTATGGATTTTAAAAACGTAGATAAAAAATACCGTCCCGTTCCGTTCTGGTCGTGGAACGAGAAGCTGAACACAGCCGAGACGAAAAGACAGATAGGTCTGATGGACGACGTGGGCATAGGCGGCTTTTTCATGCACGCGCGCGGAGGCTTGCAGACCGAATATATGGGTGACGAATGGTTTGAAAACGTCACCGCGTCGGTAGAAGAAGCGGACAAGCGCGGTATGCACGCGTGGGCGTACGACGAAAACGGCTGGCCGTCCGGCTTCGGCGGCGGCAAGGTAAACGGCCTGGGGCTCAAATATCAGCAGAAATACCTGAGAATGGCGAAGCTTGAAGACAAGCCGGAGGCGGAGCACGAGATATACCGCGACGGTCGCTATATATTCTACTTTGACGTAAACCCGTTCTACGTCGACACGCTCGATCACGAGGTCATCGCCGAATTCATCCGCGTCATATATCAGCCGTATTACGATAAATATAAAGACGGCTTTGACGGCTTTTTCACCGACGAGCCGCAGATCAGCCGTAATGGCATACCGTGGAGCATAAATCTGCCCGCGGAGTATGAAAAAGAATACGGCGAGCCGCTTTATCCGCACTTATACGAGCTTTTCTGCGACGAGGGCGACTACATACAGACGAGACTGCAGTTCTGGCGCCTCGTTACCATGCTGTTCTCCGAAAACTTCATGAAGCAGATACACGACTGGTGTAAAGCGCACAATCTAAAATTCACCGGTCACATGGTGCTTGAGGAAAGGCTTGACTGGCAGATAACCTCAAACGGCGCGTGTATGCCGCATTACGAGTATTTCGACATACCCGGCATGGACTGGCTCTGCCGTCCGATATATCCGTGCCTTACCATACATCAGCTCGCCTCCACGGCGGCGCAGACGGGCAAAAAGCAGATCTTGACCGAGAGCTTCGCGCTCTGCGGCCACAACGTATCGCACGAGGAGCTGAAACGCAACTACGAGTGGATGATGGTGCGCGGCGTGAACCTGCTGTGCCAGCACTTGTAGGGTTATTCCCTGCGCGGCATAAGAAAACGCGACTATCCGCCGGCAATGCACTATCAGCAGCCGTGGTGGGAGTATTACAAGCAGTGGAACGACGCGGTATCGCGCACGGGAATGCTTTTGTGCGAGGGCAAGCTCGACGTCGACACGCTCGTCATCCACAACATTTCATCCGCCTGGGTGCGTTTCAACTGCCGCGATTATCAGGGCATACAGTTCTATAACGATGAAATGCTGAAAACGATAGCGAAACTGGAGCGCAAGCATATAAACTTCCATCTGGGCGACGAAATAATGCTCGAGCGCCACGGAAGAGTTGAAGGGAACGAGCTCGTCATCGGCGAGATGAGATACAAAAAGGTCATCGTCCCGGCGCACGCCGTGCTGTTCGACAACACGGAAAGCCTGCTCGCCGAATTCAAAGACAAGGGCGGCCTGATACTCGCGCCCGAGGAGCTTGCGGCGAACGAGATAGTCGATAACGGAAATATAACGTACACAAAACGTATTTTCGACGGCTTCATTATGCACTATTTCGTAAACTCCACGATGACGAATCAGTTTGCAAATATAAACTGCGGCGGAAAGATGCTCGTTCAGGAAACGGGAGACCTTGCCGACTTCTACGGTGAGTACGATTTCGCGCCTATGTCGAGCTTGATAGTCATAGACGACGGCAAGCCGCACGCAATAAAGCCCGCCGCGGTATGCAAAAAGGAGCTCGATCTTACGGGCGAATGGTGTATCAAGGATTCCACGCCGAACAGCCTGACGCTTGACAAGTGCACGTACTGGTTTGACGGGGAGCTTCAACAGGAGAACGGCTATATCTTAAACGTCGCGCAGAGAGCTTACGAGCTCGGCCGTCCGGTCGACGTAAAATGCGAATTCACGGTTAAAGCCGACTACGTGCCGGGCAAGCTTTCGCTCGCGTGCGAGACGCCCGAGATATTCGATATAAAGGTGAACGGCAAGACGGTCGACAAGACCGAACACGGCTATTTCCGCGATTCCGCTTTCAGACTGCTTGACGTGTCGGGACTGTTTACAAAGGGCGAAAACAAGATAACGCTTGAAACGCATTTCGAGCAGTCGCCCGAGGTATACGAGAACATGAAGAACGCCAAGGTCTTCGAATCGGAGAAAAACAAGCTGACGTACGATATGGAGATAGAAACGCTCTACCTCGTCGGCGACTTCGGCGTAAGACTTGACGGAAAGTTTGAGAAGATACAAAACGACGCGTATTTCTTCGACGGCGGTTTCGTAATGGAAAAACCGGCGCAAGCCGTGCAGCTGCACAGGCTCGACTTACAGGGCTTCCCGTTCTTCTCGGGCAAAATGACCGTTAAAAAGAACATCGTATCCGAAGGCGAGCCGACCGTGATCAAATTCGACAAGCGCGGCGTAAACGCCATACACGTAAAGGTGAACGGCAAAGATATAAAAACGCTTATCTACACGCCGTTTGAGCTTGATATAACGAAATATCTGATAAAGGGCGAAAACGAGGTGGAGCTTACGTTTGTAAACAACCTGCGCAACCTGCTCGGCCCGCATCATCACCGTGGCGGTGAGCTTTACGCGGTCGCACCGTCAAGTTTCTTCTACGAGCCTTGTATCTGGACAGATTACAGAGAAGGCCCGTATACGGAAAAATACTGCTTTGTTGAAACGTCCTTGATTTAAAAAAAGCGGCTTTAGGGATAGGCTATATAAAGAAGAAACAAACCCACTCTGACATCTTTCGATCATAGAAAGTGTCATAGTGGGTTATTTTCTTTCAGCTCGTCTTAACCCTTCCGATATAGGAAAGGTTTTTATTATTCAGCTAAATTGC
>CADBSB010000099.1 GCA_902797235.1 uncultured Ruminococcus sp.
CATTTTTTTCAATTTGGTATTGAAAAAACGAAAGATTTAATATATAATCAAGGTGCAAAGACAAAGGATGAGGTCAAACAACATGAAGATCGGAGATATATACGAGGTTTTTGATACGGTAACGGATAAAAATACGGCAGAAAGCCTCGGCAGCGGGGCGCTGCCCGTATTCGGAACGCCGTATCTTGCCGCTTTGATGGAAAACGCGGCGTTTTTGAATATGCAGCGGGAGCTGCCCGAAGGGAAAAGCAGCGTCGGCATAATGCTGAACATCACGCACGTATCGCCCACGCCCGTCGGAATGCGCGTACGCGCCACGGCGGAGATAACGGCGATATCGGAAAACGGAAAGATAGTCGATTTCAGCGTCAAGGGCTATGACGAGGCGGGACTTATAGGCGAGGGAACGCATCAGCGCGCGGTCATTACGGTGGACCGCTTTATGAACAAGTGTCAGAGCAAGCTGACAAAGGAGGATAAGTCATGACGGTAGGTGAATCCGGTGAAATGTATCTTGAAACGATATACATTTTATCAAAAAAGCTTTCAAACGTGCGCAGCATAGACGTCGGCGCCTATATGGGATTTTCCAAGCCGTCCGTAAGCCGCGCGATAGGACTTTTAAAAAAAGAAAACCTTGTAACAGTCGACAGGCAGGGATTTTTAACCCTGACGGAAGCGGGCGAAAAAAAGGCGGCCGTGATATACGAAAGGCATCAGCTCTTTACACGGCTTTTGATCAACATCGGCGTTGACGAAAAGACCGCGGAGGAGGATGCCTGCCGCGTAGAGCATTATATAAGCGATGAGACGTTTGACGCCATAAAGGCGCACGTTGAAAAATACGGTAAAAAATAAAATTATAAGACGGTGTGGTCTTATCCGGATCACACCGCCTTTTTTTATCTGTAATAAGAATAATGCGCCGTTATTTCCTTATATTCGCCGCTGACGGTATCGTCGCCGGATATTACCGCGCCGTCAAGCGACATCAACTCAAACAGCTTTACGTTGTCCATCCCGGCGCAAAACAGAAGCGCTCCGTCGCCGTCAGTTACGGTGAAATTATCACCTTCAACGCGGCAAAGGCAGTTTCTGCCTATCACAACGTCTCCCGCCTCGCCTTTGGACTGCGTAACGTATTTCATATTATGAGAGCATATCTTTGCGGCAAGCTCTTTCTTGTAGCGCATTGAATTTACCCTTTTTGATTTGATGTAGCGGAAAAATCTGCCGTCGCCCATATCAAAACGCTGTTTTTTCGGACAGATATGAAACGAGCGTATCTATCGGTATCCTTACCTGCTCCATCGAATCGCGCTCGCGCACGGTCACGCATTTGTCTTCAAGCGAATCAAAGTCGTACGTTATGCAGAACGGCGTTCCGATCTCATCCTCGCGTCTGTAACGCTTGCCGATCGAACCCGCGTCGTCGTAATCCACGCTGAAATACTTTGATAATTCCGCATATATTTCGCCCGCGTTGTCCGCAAGCTTCTTAGACAACGGAAGGATAGCCGCCTTGAACGGCGCGAGAGCCGGATGCAGGCGGAGCACGACGCGGCTGTCGCCGCCCTCAAGCTCCTCCTCGTCGTACGCGTCGCAGAGGACGGACAAAACCGTTCTTTCAACGCCGAGAGACGGCTCTATTACGTACGGCAGGTATCTTTCGTTCGTCTCCGCGTCAAAGTACGTTAAGTCCTTACCGGAAACGTTCTGATGATTGGTAAGATCGTAATTAGTTCTGTCGGCTACGCCCCAGAGCTCGCCCCAGCCGAACGGGAACAGGAATTCAAAGTCCGTCGTCGCCTTGGAATAGAACACGAGCTCCTCCGGGTCGTGGTCGCGCAGACGTATGTTCTCGTCCTTGAGGCCTATCGAGAGCAGCCAGTTATGGCAGTAGGAACGCCAGTAATCGAACCATTCGAGATCCGTGCCGGGCTTGCAGAAGAATTCAAGCTCCATCTGCTCAAACTCGCGTACGCGGAATATGAAGTTGCCGGGGGTTATCTCATTTCTGAAGGACTTGCCTATCTGTCCGATGCCGAACGGGACCTTCTTTCTCGTCGTCCTCTGAACGTTGACGAAGTTGACGAAGATGCCCTGCGCGGTTTCCGGGCGCAGATA
>CADBSB010000100.1 GCA_902797235.1 uncultured Ruminococcus sp.
GTATATGGGGCAACGCCGGAGACATGACCTGCGCGGAATATATATCCGAATACTCAAAGGCTATGAGACTTGCGTGGCAGATAGGAAGAAAGTATTGCAGCCATTTCAGAGTTTATATATCCCTGACAAACAACTGGAGCATTGCCACGCCCGGCAGCGCCCTCAGATTCTATACGGCGAAGGAGTGCATTGAACAGCTTGCGAAGCAGAGCGCGGAGGAGGGCGATTTTGAATGGCACGTTGCGTACCATCCGTACCCGGAAAACCTGTTCTGGCCCGATTTCTGGCACGACAGAGCCGCGTTCTTCTCGATCAACACGCCGCATATCTCGTTCAGAAATATGGAAGTTCTTGAAGCGTTTCTGGCGCAGAAGCGTTTTCTGTACAAGGGAAAGCCGCGCCGCATAGTTTTCAGCGAGCAGGGCTTCAACTCCATGGACGGACCGCTTGCGAAAAATTCCGAGCTTGACGGAGAGGCGGGCGTGGTGCTTGCGTATATGAAGGCGAGGAACATGAAGACCGTCGATATGTTCACGCACCACAGCAGCGTGGACAACGCGGGCGAGTTCGGGCTCAACCTCGGACTTATCAGACACAACGGCGAGCCGAAGCCCGATTATTACGCGTTTATGGCTATGGACACGGAAAAAGAGGAGGAGTACGTCAAAAAAGCGAGGGCGCGCATAGGCGACGATCTGTTTGATTATCTGCTCCACCCCGAGATCACGGACGTTCCGAAGACCGACGACGACAGTCTGACGAACAGCATATTAACAAACAGCAACTAAGACGACCCCTGCAATGATTTTATAAGAGAGAAAAATCGGATGAAAGAAAGAATTGTTGTCGTCGACGACGACGTGATGAGCCTGCGTATAGTGAAACGCGTGCTTGAAAAAGCCGGTATGGAGGGGCGGTACCTTCGCTCATGGGAGGAGCTGCGCCTCTGCCTTGAAGAAAAATACGCGCCCGATCTGTTCCTTCTCGACGTCCATATGCCCGACGTGAACGGGCTCGAGCTGCCGCAGAGGATAAGGAGCGATCCCGCTTACAGGAACGTGCCGGTGATCTTTCTTACCGGGGACGAGGACGTCAAAACGGAGACCGCGGGGCTCGTCGCCGGTGCGTCGGATTTTATAAGAAAGCCGTTCGCCGCCGAGGTGCTTTTAAAAAGAGTGCGCAATACGATAGAGCTTAACCGCCTGCATAACGGCATGGCGGAGGAGATAAGGATAAAGACGGAAAAGCTGTCGCGCGCTTATATCCAGATAGTCGCCGCGCTCGCCGCCTCCGTCGACGCGAAGGACAAATACACGCACGGCCATTCCTCGCGCGTTGCCGCCTATTCGCGCGAGATAGCGAAAAGAGCGGGTTACAGCGAAACGGAGCAGGACGGTATTTACATGATGGGGCTTTTGCACGACGTGGGTAAAATAGGCATAAAGGACGCCATTATCAACAAACCCGCGCGTCTGACCGACGAGGAGTACGCGGTTATTAAAACTCATCCCTTTGTCGGTGCGGAGATATTAAAGAACATAACCGATTTCCCGGAGCTTGCCGTCGGCGCCAGATGGCACCATGAAAGATACGACGGGCGCGGCTATCCCGACGGGCTGAGGGGCGGCGACATACCGGAAACGGCGCGCATAATAGCCGTTGCCGACACGTACGACGCGATGACGAGCAACAGAAGTTACCGCGGCGTTATGGCGCAGGCGGACGTAAGAGCCGAGCTTGAAAGATGCAGGGGCAGCCAGTTCGACCCGAAATTCGCGGATATAATGATAAGCATGATAGACGAGGATAAGGAATATAAGATGAGGGAGGACATATGACGCCGGATGAAAAAAAACTTGCCCTGATGGGTATAGACGCCGCGGAGGGCGTATCGTACTGCGCGGACGATCCCGAATTCTATACGGAAATGCTGGAAGAATACGTATCCGACGGCGAAACGAAGCTTTCCGAGCTTCAAAAATACTATGACGAAAACAATATTGAACGGTACGTGATATGCGTCCATTCCTTAAAAAGCACGTCGAAAATGATAGGAGCGGGGGATCTGTCGGAGCTTGCACGCGAGCTTGAATTCGCGGGCAGGGAAAACAACGCTGATTTTGTACGTGAAAATCACGGAAGGATGACGGAAAAGTACGCCGCGCTTATAAAAGATCTCCACGCATATCTCGGAGTGTGATCCTATGCGCGGCATCATAAAAAGGATACTCGATCCGGATATACGGTTAAAGGAAAGGCTTTTCCAGCTTTTGTCCACAATAGCTTTGGCGGAGTATATTATAGTTACGATCTATAATCTCGTCCTCGGCAATTTTTCCGTGCAGATCATCATTATGCTTATCGGCATGGCGCTTTTCGCCGGGACGGTAACGTTCACGTTCAAATCGGGACATATACGCGCCGGCGCGGTGATATCCGGACTTTTGTACTTTCTCATATACCCCTTAACGTTTTTCTCGTCCGGCGGAATGTACGGCGGCGCGCCCGCGGTCTTCGCTTTCGCACTCGTCTACGTGTTTCTGATAACGGAGAAATGGGAGAGGGTCGTTTCGCTTGCCGCCTGCGTTCTCGGCAGCATCGCGTGCTACGTCGTATCGTACTTAAAACCCGAGCTGCTTGTACGCCACACCGTGCCGGAGGAGCATATAGAATCGATTTTATCCGTTTTTCTCGTAACGCTTTTGCTGTGTATGCTTTTCACGTTCGTTACGGAGGTCTACCGCGCGGAGAACAGGATAGTCCAGCGGCAGAAAAAGGAGATAGAGGATCTGAACAACGCGCAAAAGCGCTTCTTCTCGCATATGAGCCATGAGATCAGAACGCCCGTTAACGCGATCATCGGGTTGAACGAAATGACGCTCAAAGAGGACGTTTCCGACGAGGTAAAGGAGAATGCGAGAAATATAGAAACGGCGTCCCGCATACTGCTCCATACCGTAAACGAAATACTTGATATGTCAAAGCTCGAGACGGGATGTATGGAGATAATAAAAGGAGATTACAGCACGAAATCGATGCTGTCCGACGTTACGAACGTCATCCGTCCGCGCGCGCAGGAAAAGGACCTGCAATACACCGTCAAAACAGACCCGTCCTTCCCGTCCGTCATATGCGGCGACGAGGTGCGTATAAGACAGGTACTGTTAAACGTTCTGTCTAACGCGGTCAAATATACGAAAAAAGGCTCCGTCGCCTTATCCGTTTACGGAATTGAAAAAGACGGCGCGTTTTACGCGGTGTACGACGTGACGGACACGGGCATAGGCATAAAAGAGGAGAGCATACCGCATCTGTTTTCATCGTTCCGCCGCGTTGACGAGGAGAACACGCACGCCATAGAGGGCACGGGCCTCGGTCTTTCGATCGTAAAACAGCTGCTCGATCTCATGGGCGGCACCGTCAGCGTGAAAAGCGAGTACGGAAAAGGCACGACATTTATTATTGAAGTGCCGCAGACCGTGACCGACGGCACGCCCGTCGGCAAAACGGAGCTGAAAGAAACGCGCAAAACGGACGCGGCGGACGTTAAAACCGCTGTCAACGCGAAAGGCGTAACGATCCTCGCCGTGGACGATACGCCGATGAATCTGACGGTCGTAAAAAAGCTGCTGAGAGATACAAAAGCGACGGTTGACACGGCGTCGTCCGGATTTGAGGCGCTTGAAAAGACCGCGGCGACAAGCTACGATCTTATACTTATGGATCATCAGATGCCGGAAATGGACGGCGTTGAATGTCTGCACAGGATAAAGGAGCAGGAAAACGGCAAAAGCCGCGCCGCAAAGATCGTCTGCCTTACCGCAAACGTCGGCGCGGAGATGGAAAACCTCTGCATGAGAGAGGGCTTTGACGGCTATCTTATGAAGCCGGTCCGGGGAAAAACGCTTGAGGATGAAATACAAAGACTGATCCCGTCCGTCAGACGGACGGAGGAGATCGAATAAGATATACCGGAGGAAAAATATGAAGAAAAACGTACTGGTACGCATAGGAGTGATAAGCTTACTGTCTTTATCATTTCTGCTTTCGGGATGCGGGTCGAACAAGACGAAGACCGCGCAGGACATTATCGAGGAGCTTGCGGTGGACTACGGAAACTACGGCGACAAGGCGCTGACGCGCGTCAACGAGCTTTTGGCTGAGCTTGACAAAACGGACGCGGATGCGGGCAAGCGCTGGAAAAAGATAACGGATATCTGGAAGACGGTCAACGCCGGGCTTTCGCTCAACTACGACGTTCTGCCGGACGGTCTGCCCGACACGAACGAGCTTTGTATCGTAGCGCTCGGCTTTCAGCTTGCGCCGGACGGCACTATGCGCGACGAGCTCACGGAGCGTCTGAAGGTCGTTTTGAACAGCGCGAAAAAGTATAAAAACTGTTATATAGTCTGCACCGGCGGAGGCACCGCGACGGAAAACGAAAACGCCACGGAAGCGGGCGAAATGGCAAAATGGCTCATATCTAACGGTATAGACGAAAAGCGCGTCATAGTTGAAAACAAATCCCTGACAACGGCGCAGAACGCCATATTCACGTACGATATATTGTCGGCTGACTATCCGTCCGTCAAAAAGATAGCGATAATATCAAGCGACTACCATATAGCGACGGGCGAGCTTTTGTTCAAGGCCGAGTTCATACTCCGCGCGGGCGTCGACGGCGAAAAATACGAGGTCGTATCAAACGCCGCGTGGAAAGCGCCGTCCGGCACACTGTCGACGGTATTCCAGGCGGGCGCGCTTATCGAGCTTTCGGGCGACAAGGAGACGGCTTTCAGGATTTATTACGATAACTACGATATACACGAGCTGCCTCCGCTTGACTGATGTTAAACAAAAAAACGCGGTTGACGCAAATGGGCAAGTTCGATAAGGAAGTTTTTCACTGCGCGTAAATGCGGTGAGTAAGAGCGCAATTATTGAAAAGAACAGGCTGGAAATACTTCAGTCTGTTCTTTGTTGTTTATCAGAGCTAAATTGCCGCGCAAAGCGCGTCAGCTGAATTGTTTGCCTATCGTCAAAACAGCTAAATTGAAAATCAAAGATTTTAAAGCTAAATTAA
>CADBSB010000101.1 GCA_902797235.1 uncultured Ruminococcus sp.
GCGCACCTATGAGGAGGCTCGCCTCCTCATAGGTGATTACATACACTTTTACAACTATCAGCGAATCCAACTCAAAACAAAACTGACGCCTATGGAATTTAGGCATCAGTCTGTTGTTTGATAACTAAATATTATGCCATTGGTGGTTCTTTTGTGCTGTCCATACAAATTGGGGCAGTACAACCCGCGGCAGTTTTTTATTACTTTTCCTTTATTTAAGCAGCTTATCGACCGTCTTATCAAGCGCTTTCTTTGCGCTCTTTATCTTCTTCTGGTAGCTTGACGCGTAGGCGTTACTGCCCTTTGAAAGCAGCTGCGTGAAGACGGATGCTATGCCGCCCCAGTCGAACATATGTGTGGAGCCCAGATCGAACGTTCTTGAATTTAAGATTATATCGAGCATATCCTTTGACTCCGGGTCGCGGAAGTATTTGCCGGTCAGCGCCGTTTCATAGTACGCGGGCGTGAGCGTATACATTGATTCATATGCCATAGCCTCGACGAAGGCGGCGATCTTCTCTATGTTCTTGCAGTTTGCCGGAATAGAAAGCATTGCCGACGTGCTGTGGACGAAATGACCGTAATTCGCCTGGCTGCTGTCGTATTTCGGGAACGGGATAAGACCGAAGTCTATTTCCATGGCGCGCAGACGGAACACGAGCTGCATGACCTCGCCCAAGAACAGGCTGCGTCCCTCCTCGAATATCGCCTGCAAGCCCGGCATATCGAAGCCGTCGCGGTCGGCCGAAGCGGTAAGCGTCTTATCCGACCATATCTTTATGCTCTTGTCAAGCACGAGGTTTACGTACTCCGAGTTCTGCTCCGGGAAGTACGGTATATCGTCGTTGTCCTTTTCAACGACTTTAAGGCCCGCGGCGTAATAGAACGCGCCGAGCGAGGAGTTGTGCGTTGCAAAGCCGAATTTATCAGTATCGGTATCGACCTTGCCGTTGCCGTTTTCATCGCTTTTCGCCGCCTGCATGAGCTCGTACATCTTGTCAAACGTCCATTCGTTGTTTTTGACAAGCTCGTATGGCGATTCAAGGTCAAGGTCGGACACCATCTTTTTATTGAACATCAAAACCCACGTCGCGTCGTTGTCCATTATGGATATATCGCCCGTCGCAAAGTACAGTCTTCCGCCGATGGAGCAGTTCGATACGAGGTTCTGATCCCACCACGGATTTTTCATATCGAGCCCGTCAACGGAATTGAGGTCTTTCAAAAGATTTGCCTGCGCTAAACCGAGCGTTTCCTGCGTGTCGCACATCAGGACCTGGTATTCGTCCGTGTTTGCGTTTATCGCTTTTTTCGCGTCCGTACCGGGCGAGCCGGAGCCAACCTGCTCTATAACGCACTTATATTTGTCCTGAAGCGTCATATTCCTTCTGTATACCGCGGATTTTATCGGGTCGTCGGAATCCTCTTCTTCAAATATGTCCTGGCTTTCCCATTCCGCGTAGGCCTTGCCTCTTACGAGGAACGTTACCGTCTGGCCGCCGAGATCGAGCTCCGGTACGGGATCGGGATATTTTTCCGTATCCGTCACCTTTTCCGTATCCGTCGGGGCAGTCGTCACGTCTGCGTTTTTCGTCGTGTCCGCGCTTTGATTTCCGTTGGCGCACGACGCCATTATGACCTCGGCAAAAAGAAATACAACGACAAGCAGTATAATGGTCAGTTTTTTCATATCGCTTTATTCTCCTTTAAAATATGGCGGAAAAGCTGTCTTTCAGATCGTTTATAAAGCCGTTTACGTCAAAGACCTGATCGTCCGGAACGGCGCATTTTTCAGAGAACGCCGCGTCCGCCTCGGCTGACGTTACTTTGACCGAAAATCTTATATCGACGTCGGGCGTGTTCTCTTTGCCGGTCGCTTTCAGCGTGTTGACGCTCTCAAATCTCTTTCCCTTTTCAAACGCGAGCCTGCGAACGAATTCGAAATCCGATATGTCGTCAAGCGTTATGTCCTCCGGCTTGTTTTCTTCAAAGAAGCTGTCAAACGCATTAGACAAAAGCTCGTCGACAGTCTTGCCCGTCACGTTTTCAATACTTTCAATATTTTCCTTATCCGCCGCGCCCGATATAAGCGATTTTATTTCCGCCAATACGTCGGCCTTTTTCTCTTTTATGCCGTCAAGCGCAGATATGAGAAGGTCGCGCGCGTCGTTCTTATTGAATTTTACTATGTACGGATAATCCTCTTCCCCTTCAAGCGTTTCGGCTTTGTCGTAGGAATCGGAAAGAATGCTGTCTATGATATCGCCTATCGTTCCGGGTTTTGTCTCCGGTAAGTCGATTTCGACGTACTTGCCGACTATATCGTTTAACCTTGATAAAACGCCGAGACCGCCCGCCGTATCGCTGCCGGAAGGTCTGCCGGCTCCGACGGTCGGGTGATTTTCTTTCGTATCGGCGTCCGAGGCGCCTAAAAGCGCGAGGATGGAGCTCAGATCAAGACCGCTTCCGTTCTGATCGGGATCGCTTGCGTTTTGTTTAAATCCGTTTAAGATTTGCTCAAGCTCGTCTGAATTAGTTTCATCGCCGCCCAATTCAGTAGCTCCGGTATATAACCCGGAAAGTGATTCAAGAAGCGAAGAAACGTCAAGTCCGCTTAAAGACGTACCGCTGCCGCCTAAAAGTCCGAGGATCGAACTGAGATCAGTACTGCTGTTGAGATCGGATCCGCTTTGATCCATACCGCTGCCGCCTAAAAGCGTGAGGATGGAGCTCAGATCGAGACTGTTGCTGAGGCCGGATTCGCCCGGGTCTGTGGTGGTTTCGCCTAAAAGCGCGAGGATGGAGCTCAGATCGAGACTGCTGTTGAGATCGGATCCGACCGGGTCTGTGGTGGTTTCGCCTAAAAGCGCGAGGATCGAGCTGAGATCAAGACCGCTTTCGGCTCTGTTCTCTTCTCCGTTTTCATCCTGTTCAGCTCCTGCACTCATCTTGGCGCTGACTTTTAAGACAGGCGTTTCGCTCACCGTCAGGGACGCGCCGAGATTTGACAAAGACGACAGCGACGGCAGCTCAACGATCTTTACGTAAAGCTTGCCTCCGGTTATTTTGATCATATCCTTATACGTTTCTATCTTATCGTCGTTTTCATAGCTTACGGAAAACACGGCGTTATCCGCCGCGGGGTCGTACGAGCCCTCTATGACCGTTCTTATAACGTCGTCACCTATCTTTCCGCTGAATACTATCTGAATGTTTTTAAGTCCGTTTTCTTTCATGAAAGCGGTACCCGCCTCGTCCGCTTCTTTGAAAGTCATTTTTTTCAAAGCGCAGCCCGATACGACCGCGACGACAAGCACGAGGCAAAGGATAAAACAAGCTATTCTCTTCATCACCCGTTATTCCTTTCATATGATTTATATAATTATATCATATATTTATGCGTAAATGTTTGATTATTTGTTAATATTGTATGATTGTTTAAAAGCAAAAAGCGGGGCGAGCAAGAGAAAAGCCCGATAAGTAAGTTATTAACTACGCGTAAATGCGGTGAGTAAGTGCGTAATTATTGAAAAGAACAGGCCGGAAATTCTTCAGTCTGTTCTTTGTTGTTTGTCAGAGCTGAATTGCCGCGCAAAGCGCGTCAGCTGAATTGTTTGCCTATCGTCAAAACAGCTAAATTGAAAATCAAAGATTTTAAAGCTAAATTAA
>CADBSB010000102.1 GCA_902797235.1 uncultured Ruminococcus sp.
ACGGTCTGTCTTTCATTCATTATCGGGTTTATTTCCGGAAATTTTTTAACGTATTCAAGCGCCTCCGCTTTTTTGCCTACACCCCATAAGCACTGACATATACCGATTATTGAACCGCATTTTATTTCATCGTCATCCGTTTGCTCTATAACGCTTTTGAATACTTCGGCTGCTGTTTCTCTCGCTTTATCAAATTCTTCTCCTTTGAGCCTTTCTATCGCATCACACCAAACGTCCCAGCCGTAATGGTTAAGCCATTTCATATCAGACGGAAATTCTTTGACAGCCTGCTTTGATATTTCAAGTCTGTCCTGAATGTTTCCCGTTTTGAAAGTCTCGTCGTATTGCTTCTGCAGCTCTTCAAGCCGCAGTTTGTCGGAGGCCGCGGAAAAGTCGAACAGTTCATCCGTCGTAACGCCGAATAAACGCGCGATAGGTACGATAAGCGACAGATCGGGGCACGCCGCGCCCGTTTCCCATTTCGACACGGTCTGATTTGTAACGTTCAACTTCTGTGCAACTTGCTCCTGTGTCATACCGCGGCTTTGCCGCAGCTCTTTTATTTTTGCACCTAATTCCATTTTAAATCTCTCTTTCATATTTTTTGAAAGTCATAACGCATTTTTCTTTCTGATTTTATGATACCATATTGAATATCAAAAGTCAATAACGCGTTTTTAGAGATTTATCCGCTT
Organism: uncultured Ruminococcus sp.; assembly: GCA_902797235.1. GTDB lineage: Bacteria > Bacillota > Clostridia > Oscillospirales > CAG-272 > UBA1248. The sequence continues at coordinate 696 of CADBSB010000102.1, forward strand.
AACAGGCGGAATTTTAATCAAAATTTTATACGCTTATACCACGTCGGAATATCAAGCTCAAAATTGCCGTACCACTTCATTTGATTGTCGGCGACCTTGTACGCGGTCTCTATTTCCGTCCGCCCGAATTTGACCGACCACGGCAGCTGTGAAACAAGGCTTTCTATGGTATAGAATTTAAGGATCGGGAAAAAGTCGCCGGGGATCTTACCGTCAAAATAACCGTTTATCAGTCCCGTTTCAAAGTATTCGTTTACCATGACGTTCCAGCAAAACGGCTTGAAATCGTCGTACGGGTCGGCGACGCCGTTTTTGTCAAAGTCGATGATCCCGATTTTTCCGTTGTTCACGATCATATTTCCGAGGTGATAATCGCCGTGGCATAATACGAGCGGGCGGTCTTTCATTATCTCAAAATTCTCTTCGTAATACCGCAATACCGTATCCTGCATCGGCAGCTTATACTCACAGGCTTTGAGAGCTTCAATTTTCCGCGGCATTTTTTTCAAATACCGCTCCCACCACGTCAGCTTTTGCGGCGGAATATCGACGGAATGGAGTTTTTTCAACACTTTTCCCGCCTTGAGCCCGATTCGGTACGCCTCGCCGTCCGTCATTTCCGCGACCGCTTCTTCACCGTCCTCGCCTTCAAGATACGATAAAAGCATATATACCGTGCCGTCCGGCGCAGTACCGAATTCGACGGGGCGCGAGCAGTACAGACCGAGCGCACCTATCCTTTGAAGCAGCGCAAACTGCTCCTTCTTTTTCTCATATTTTCCGCTGTCGGACAGCCGTAAAATATACTTTTCCCTGCCGTTATCAAGTACGTATTTCTTATCGCCCGACCAACCTTTAAGAAGCGGCGCGACCTTAACGATACCGTATTTTTCACACAGTTTTTCAAATCCGACAAGCATTTTATCATTTCCTTTTTGCTTTTTTTCTTATAGTATTTTATATTACCTGTCGTTTGTTTTATTGTGTTTTTTATAAATATTTTGATTTTTCCTTGTAAATTATTGTTTTTTCAAGCCATAATTCTTGATTCACACCGCGCTTTCACCGAAGATGTGCAGATAATAGTCGTCAAGCGTCGGGGAGACGGGGATGGCGTCCTCAGTAGGCTTCGTATCGGAGAGGATTCGTACGGATACGCCGTCGTCGTCCTTTAAGATATTCGTCACCATATACGCGTTCTGCAAATCCATGACCTTGTCCTCCGCCGTCTTCACTCGAAAGACGCAGCCGTCTATCTTGCGGAGCAGCTCTGACGGCGGCGCGTTGTCCGCTATTACGCCTTTTTTGAGCATTATGACGTCCTTTGCGATATATTCTATGTCCGGTACGACGTGCGTGGCGATAATCACGATTTTATCAAACGATATCCTTGAAATATAGTTTCTTATCGCTATCCTCTGCTTCGGATCAAGCCCCGCCGTCGGCTCGTCGAGTATGAGCACGGACGGATTGCCGAGGACTGCCTGCGCGAGCGCGAGACGCTGTTTCATACCGCCCGAGAACGTGGATATCCTGTAATTTGAAACGTCTGATAATTCCACCGCGTCAAGCACTTCCTTAATCTGCGCCTCCGCGTCTTTTTTATTCATGCCCTTGAGCGCCGCCATATACCATAAGAATTTCTCCGCGGTAAAGCTGCCGTACAACCCCGGGTACTGCGGCATAAAGCCGAGCTTTTCCCTGAATTCAGCGCCAAGCTTTAAAATGTCCTCGCCGTCATAATATATCTTTCCGCTGTCCGCCTTTAAATTATCCGTTATGATATTCAAAAGCGTGCTTTTGCCCGAACCGTTAGGCCCGAGCAGCGCGTAAACGCCCGGCGTCAGCTCCGCCGAAAACTCCGACAGAGCTTTGTTTTTACCGTATGATTTTGATATTTTATCAAGCACAAGTTTCATAATTTATCTCCGTTATTTAGTAAATCTCGCGCGGCTTATAAGCGTCAGAACGACCGATACCGCGGTAAACAGAACGCCGTACAGAATGAATGCGCCTAATGGGTGACCGAACGTGTTTTCCGTTGAGGAAAACCGCACCATGCCGTTTACTCCGAAGAAATCGCCGAACGAGACGAAGCCCGCGCGATCGAAGCCCGCCGAGTACAGAAGCGTCGGCAAAAGCGTTGACCCCGCCGTTATACCGAATGAAAGCGTGAGGTTGCGTGCGATAGACGCCACGCTGAGCGAGAATACCGCAAACAGCACCGCTATCAAGATGCGCAGAGCGTACATAAT
>CADBSB010000103.1 GCA_902797235.1 uncultured Ruminococcus sp.
AAGAATCATAACGATGATTTCTACGCGCTCATCTCCCGCTATCTGTCCGACTATAAAAATCGCGAAGCAAAACTGCGCGAATACGAAAAGATATTCACCGCGCAGGGGTTTTACGATAAAATTCAGAATTAAGAATTCAGAATTAAGAAAACCGCGCGAAGCGCTCATAACTTGCGAAGCAATCATAACGCGGCACAGCCGCTCATAACTCTTAACTTTTAGTTATGATTGCCCTTACGGGCAAGTTTACAGTTATGATTTTTGCCGCTCGGCAAAAAGTTATGAGTTCGGCTTACGCCGAACGTTATCGGTTTGTAACGGAGAAACAAAATGGAAAAAATAAAATCTTTATACGAAAAACTGAAAGCAAACGTTTCCCTCGCCGTCGTCGGGGCGGAGGAGGCGGTGAAATATCTGTCCGCGGCGCTGATATGCGGCGGACACGTGATAATTACCGACGTTCCCGGCACGGGAAAGACGCTGTTGACAAAATCTCTTTCGTCCTCCCTCTCCCTGTCTTTCAGCCGCATACAGTTCACGCCGGACCTTATGCCGTCGGACATAACGGGCATACGCTATTTCAACATGAAAAAGCAGGAATTCGAATTTCTGCCGGGACCCGTGTTCGCCAACGTCATAATGGCGGACGAGATAAACCGCGCCACGCCGAAAACGCAGGCGGGCATGCTCGAATGTATGGCGGAGCGCCAGGTCACGGTCGACGGCGAGCTGCACCCTCTCCCCTCTCCCTTTATGGTGATAGCGACGCAGAACCCGATCGAATCGTCAGGCGTGTACGAGCTGCCCGAGGCTCAGCTCGACAGATTCCTCATATCCGTTTCGATGGGTCTGCCGTCGCACTCGCAGACGATGCAGATACTGAAAAAATACGACAAAAAATCATCCGAGCAGGCGCTTAACCCCGTCGCGGACGCGGCGGACGTTTCGGGCGCGGCGGCGGAGCTCGATCTCGTTTACGTATCCGACGACGTTTTCTCCTATATCGTTTCGATATGCGAGGGAACGCGGCGCGCCGAGGGCGTTGAGCTCGGGGCGAGCCCGAGAGCGGCGCTTTCGCTTTTGCAGGTGTCAAAATGCTTCGCGGCGATGAACGGACGCGATTATCTGTTGCCCGACGACGTTAAGGAATGCGCCGTAAACGTTTTGTCGCACCGCCTTATCCTCACACCCTCCGCGTCGCTGAAGCCCGGTGCGGCGAAAAAAGCGGTTACGGACGTCATATCGTCCACGGCGGCTCCGACGGAAAATCTCTCACGCTACAAGCTTGAAAGATGACGGAGCAGACGGCAAACGTAATAGACCGCATAAGCGATTTCATGTTTTCCGCGTCGGACCGGCTGATAACCGTCATAATCGGCGCGGGCGCGACGATCGCACTCCTTATCGCTCTTACGGTCGGCGCGGTCAAGGGACTGCGCGCGCTCAGAAGATGGCAGATAAGCCTTTTAAAGTACGAGCGGTACTTTTCAGATACGGGCGTTTTTGAAGGCGAGACCGCGGAGCTGTACGAAAAGATAACGAACCCGACGTTTCTGCCGCTGTTGGCGGTGGACATCGAGGCGTATATATACGGCGAGCTTGCGCTTCAGGGCTACACGGGGCTGCGCGAGGGCGATATGCAGTACTTTATCAGCCGCTTCAACCTCCTGCCGAAAAAGACGGTCGTAAGAAAACGGAGATTCACGGCGAAAAAGCGCGGTGTGTACGAGCTCGGCACGGCGTCCGTGACCGTCGCCGGAGAGCCCGTGTATTTCGATTCGCACGCAAAATTCTACGTTTACCCGAGATACGCGAGCTTAAAAGCCGAGACTTTGCCGAAAAACACGCTCACGGGCGACGTCAGATCGGCGAGGCGGCTCCTTACCGATCCTTTCAGCGTGTCCGGCATACGCGACATGGCGCCGGGCGACCCGTTCAACTCGATAAACTTCAAGGCGACGGCGCGCACGGGCGGACAAAGAATAAAGGTCAACGAGCGCGATTTCTGCTCCGGCCGCATATTCATGGTGTTTTTAAACCTTCAGCAGCCGCCGGATTCCATACCCGTGAAACGGTTTGAGGTCATAATGGAAAACGCCCTTTCATATTCCGCCTCTCTTGTGAAATCCGCGCTTGAAAAGGGCTACCGCGCGGGCTTTGCCGCAAACTGCGGCGGCGAAAAGGGCTCGCATATCAGCTTTACACCGACGTCGGGGCAGGGCGCGCTCGGCGAGCTGCTCAAAGAAATGGCGGCGGCGAGGCTTTACGAATGCGGAATGTCTTTTTCCGCGCTTTTGTCAAAGCTTTTGCCCGGCGTGCGCGACGCGGACGTTTTCATAATAACGCCGTCCATGCTCCCCGAATACGGCGAGCAGATAAAGCAGTATAAAAAAAGAAACAATACCGTAACGGTATATAACACGGGCAGGTGATACGATGCGACAGAAACTCAAAGCCGCGGTAAAGGACCCGCTGTTTTTGCAGCTGTGCCTTTACGCCGTCGCCATGCTCGCGCTCGCCGTCATTGTTATAGTCTCGTACGGGATACCGCGGCTTTTTCAGCTCATCATCGTCGTTTATATCATATACGCGATAATACTGTTTTACTTCATAAAAACGCTTGTTAAGCTGTATTTAAAATATTTCAGGGAAAAAAAGGAGCGCAAGGAATCACATATCCGAAAAAAACTGCGCGACATATGGCGCGCACTCGACAGTAAGGTCAGGCAGATATTGAATTTGAAGCCGCGCGACCTTTATTTCGGGGGCGAGGACACCGAATACGATATGGCGGCCGACAGCGGCGTATCAAAGGATAGAAAAACCGGCGAGTCGAAAATAAAATGGTCGTCGTTACGCGAAAACCGCGAAAAGGTGCGCTATTTATACGCCGCGCGCGTCGGCGCGGGAATATCGGACGGCGCGTATATAACGTCGTCCGACACGGCGCGTCAGGTCGGTGAAAAGCTTTCCGAAAACGAGCGCGACGAGCTGTTGTTCGAGCTGTACGAGGATGTGAGATACACGGATCATAACAGAAAAATCGACGACGGAGAAATATCGTACCTTTGCGAAAAAGAGACGGCAAAGAAAAGAAAGAAGAAAAAATAATGGACTTTATATCTGACGTAACGGATTTTATATTCATAAGCTCAAAGCCGCGAATATCGGACGTGATATTTCTGCCCGGCGGCTCCGATCCGGCTCTGCCCGAAAAGGGCGCGGAGCTGTATAAGGCGGGGTACGCGCCGCTTCTCGTCGCGTCCGGCAGGTACGGCAAGGAGCTCGGCCACTTCAAAAAGCCGACGCGCAGGATCGAGATCTACGGCGATGATTACGAAACGGAAGCCGGTTTTTACCGCGGCGTGCTGACCGCAAACGGCGTGCCGTCTTCGGCGATACTCTGCGAGGACGAGGCTCTGTTCACTTACCAGAACGCGCAGTTTTCAAAGAGGCTGCTTCAAGATCGCGGCATAAAGGTGCGCTGCGCGATCCTCGTCTGCAAGGCGTTCCACGCGAGGCGCGCGTACACTTACTATCAGAACGCGTTTCCCGACGTTGACATAAGCGTAGTCGCCGTCCCCGGCAAGGATATAACGCGTGAGGGCTGGTATAAAACGGACGCGGGGCGCCGCCGCGTGGCGGGAGAGCTGAAACGGCTGGGCGATCAGCTTGAATTTCTTGCGATAAACAAAGAAACGACTAAGGTGTAACGGGAGATTATTATGGAAAACTTTATCATCAATATGCTGAACGACTTCAAAATGAACATCAACGCAGCGGCACTGATACAGATGGGGATAATACTCGTCCTTACCGTCGCGGCGATAATCGTTTTGCACATCGTGAGCAAGAAAATCAGGGCAAAGCTTGAAGACAAGGGCGATATACGAAAGATCTACACGGTAAAAATAATATTCCGCGTCGCAAGGATCATAGTTGTGCTGACCGGCGTGATAGCGATCCTGCAGGCGGCGGGAATAAATCTTGTCGGTCTTTCCGCAAGCTTCGGTCTCGTCATACTGTTGATCGCCCTGGCAGTAAAGGACGCGCTTCAGGACGTTTTCGCCGGCGCCGCCATAATGTCGGACAAATACTTCAACGTCGGCGACGCGGTGGAATTCGACGGACACGAGGGCATAGTCCTGTCTCTCACCGCGCGCTCGACAAAAATAGAGCTGCTCGACGACCGCTCCATACTGTCCGTCGCCAACCGCAACGTGTCGAAAATAAGAAAACTGACGCATCTTGTCGACGTTGATCTGCCGTTATCATACGATCTGACGGGGAACGAGGCGTTTTCCGTGCTCGAACCGATCTGCGAGAGCATAAGAAAGATCGAGGGCGTGGAAAGATGCGAGCTGAAAGGCACGCAGAGCTTTGACGCGAGCGCGATAATCTATAAGATACGTTTCTTCTGCGACCCGATGAACCGCCCGGACATCCGCCGCGCCGTGCTCAAAACGATACAGGACGGCCTCGAAGCCGCCGGCGTGCGCATACCGTACCAGCAGATAGATATACATACGTGATAGGAATTCAAAAAAACAGACCGCCGGCTCAGCCGAACTCATAACTTTCGCCGTCAGGCGAAATCTAAACTGTAAACTTGCCCGTAGGACAATCATAACTTACAGTTAACAGTTATGAGCGCTGTGCGCGTTATAAGCCCTGCGGGCGTTTGTCCTGACGGACAATATGAAACATTTGTTCGTATTTTTTGAATTTTTTTGAAAAGGTATTGATTTTTCCGCTTATATACTGTATAATGAAGAAAAACGAACATAAGTTCGTTTGCGCAATATAAAACACTATATGAAAGGTAAGGACATAAAGAATGGCAAAAGTAAAAAAGGCGCCGGAGCAGGAGGTCCCGAGCTCCGCGGAGGATAAGAAAAAAGCGCTTGCAACGTCAATTTCCGGCATAGAAAAGAAATTCGGAAAGGGCGCCGTAATGAAGCTCGGCGCGAACACGCAGATGAAGGTGCAGGCGATACCGACGGGCTCGCTTACACTCGACCTCGCGCTCGGCATCGGCGGCGTTCCGAGAGGCAGGATAATAGAGATATTCGGTCCGGAATCGTCCGGTAAAACGACTGTCGCGCTGCACATGGTGGCGGAGGCTCAGAAGCTCGGCGGCACGGCCGCGTTCAGCGACGCGGAGCACGCGCTCGATCCGTTCTACGCGAGAAACTTAGGCGTTGACATAGATTCGCTCCTCGTCTCCCAGCCGGACAGCGGCGAGCAGGCGCTTGAAATAACCGAGGCGCTGCTGCGCTCCGGCGCGATCGACATAGTCGTCATCGACTCTGTCGCGGCTCTCGTTCCGCAGGCGGAGATAGACGGCGAAATGGGCGCGTCGCACGTGGGCTTGCAGGCAAGGCTCATGTCGCAGGCGCTGCGCAAGCTCTCCGGCACGGTATCGAAGACGAACAGCATCGTCGTTTTCATCAACCAGCTCCGCGAGAAGGTCGGCGTAATGTACCGCAACCCCGAAACGACGCCCGGCGGCCGCGCGCTGAAATTCTACTCGTCCGTCCGTATCGACGTGAGAAAGACGGAACAGCTGAAAAACTCGGGAGAAATGGTCGGCAACAAGACGCGCTGCAAGGTCGTCAAAAACAAGGTCGCGCCGCCCTTCAAGCAGGCGGAATTTGAGATAATCTACGGCAAGGGCATATCTAAATCCGGCGAGGTGCTCGACATAGGCGTTGACCTCGACATAATCGAAAAGAGCGGCTCCTTCTTCTCCTACAACGGCGAGCGCATGGCGCAGGGCCGCGACAACGCGAGGAAATACCTTGAAGAGCACAAGGACCTGATGAAGGAGATAGAGGACAAGATAAAGGCGAAGGCGGACGATCTCGAGCTTGAAACCGGCACGTTCGAGCTCGACGACGAGGAATCGGACGAGGACGCGTACATCTTAAACACCGCCGCGCTCGACATAAGCGCCGACGATGAATGATACGGACGCCTACCGCGCCGCCGTGCGTCTGCTCGCCGCGTCGGACAAAACGCCCGCTCAGCTTTACGCGCGCCTGTCGGAAAAAGGCTTTCCGGACGGCGAAATAAAAGCCGCGCTGTCGCAGCTTACAAAAGAGGGGTATTTGAACGAAGACGCGCTTGCGGAAAAGACGGTCGACAAGCTGTATAAAGGCTTTTACGGGCGCGGTTACATCATCGCGTACATGGCGGAAAAGGGATTTTCGGCACAGGCGCTTGAGCGCGCAAAGGAGTATATGAAAGACCTTGATTTCGATTTTTCGGCTAAGGAGTATTACAAAAAACTCATACAGTCCGGCAAAACGAAAGCGCAGGCGACGTCGGCGCTGTCAAGGCGAGGTTTTGAAGAATAAAACAACGGGCGACCGACTGTCGCCCGGTCAGACTGCAGACAAAGGGTTTTAAGGTATAAGCCTTGAAGCCCTTTTCTGCTGAAAATTCAACGGTAAATTGAAAAAATCAAGAA
>CADBSB010000104.1 GCA_902797235.1 uncultured Ruminococcus sp.
ATTTCTTCGTTAGCCCGCTTGCGGGCGTCTTCATTTTCGGCGCGGCAAAGAAATTCCAAAATACTTCCTTATCACGCCGCGCCGAAATCCGGCGGTTTTTTGTTTCTCAAGTTATATTTTATTTTATTCTTTCTATTAAATACGGCAGGACGGGCTCGAATTTCACGCCGTAGCGGTGCGTGTCGTCGTCCATCGTGTTTTCTATGCAGGCTACCGTGTAGTCGGCGGCGATCGCGGCGGCGTCGAATACCGATTTGCCTCTCATATACGCGCCGACGAAGGCGGAGGCGTAAACGTCGCCCGTGCCGTGGCTCGATACGGGCAGTTTTCTGTGCTCGTAGTAGGAATATTCACCGTTTTCAAGCACCGCGACGCCGGTCGTTTTTTCGTTATAGCTTACGCCGGTTATAACGACGGTCTTTGATCCGTTTTTAACGAGCGCGTCGAACATTCTGTCTATATACGCTCTGTCATACGTTTCCTTGTACTCAACGCCCGTGAGGAACGACGCCTCGGTTATGTTCGGCAGCATTATATCGCAGTCGAACGCCAGCTTTTTCATTTCATTCACGTACTCGTCGTTGAAAAGTCCGTAAAGCTTGCCGTTGTCCGCCATGGCGGGGTCTACCACGACCGCCGCGCCGGGTCTTGCAAGCGTGTTTTTGATGTCTATGACCTGATTTATCTGCTGTACCGAGCCGAGATAGCCCGTGTATATGGCGTCAAAGCTTATGCCTTCGCTCTTCCAGTGCGCCGCTATTTTCGGTATATCGTCCGTCAGGTCGCGGAACGTGAAGTTCTTGAAGCCTCCCGTATGCGTTGACAGGACCGCCGACGGCAAAATGACCGTCTCAACGCCCGTCGCCGACAGTATCGGCAGCGCGACTGTAAGCGAGCACTGACCGAAGCATGAAATGTCCTGTATAGTTAAAACTCTTTTGTAATCCATAATAATTAACCTCTTTATCATTCGGCTTTATTGCCTGTATATAACGTATAATATATTCCTTTATCTTCAAGGAGCGATTCGTGGCTTCCGCGCTCCATTATCCGACCGTGCTCCAGAACCATGATGACGGACGAATTTTTGACGGTGGATAATCTGTGCGCTATAACGAACACCGTTCTGCCCTCCATAAGGCTGTCCATTCCGCGCTGTACTATCGCCTCCGTTCTCGTATCTATCGAGGACGTCGCCTCGTCGAGTATCAGCACGGGCGGATCGGCTACCGCGGCGCGCGCTATGGCTATCAGCTGGCGCTGACCCTGCGACAGATTCGCGCCGTCGCCCGATATCTCCGTATCGTAGCCCTTCGGCAAGTGCGATATGAAGTAATCCGCGCCCGCCAGCTTTGCTGCGGCCCTTACCTCCTCGTCCGTCGCGTCAAGCTTGCCGTACCTTATATTGTCGGCGACGGTGCCGGAGAACAGATGCGTGTCCTGCAATACCACTCCGAGCGAGCGGCGCAGGTCCGCTTTCTTTATCTTCTGTATGTTTATCCCGTCGTATCTTATCTTGCCTTTCTGTATGTCGTAGAAGCGGTTTATAAGATTGGTTATAGTCGTTTTGCCCGCGCCCGTCGCGCCGACGAACGCAATTTTCTCACCCGGGCGTGCGTATAGATTTATGTCGTGGAGCACCGTTTTATCGTCCGTATAACCGAAATCGACGTGCTCGAAGACTATATCTCCGCGAAGGCGCGTGTACGTTATCGTGCCGTCCGCGGAATGCGGATGCTTCCACGCCCAGACGCCCGTTCTCTCTTCACATTCCGTCAGATCGCCGTTTTCGTCCTCTTTCGCGTTTACGAGCGTTACGTACCCCTCGTCCTTCTCCTCCTGCTCGTCAAGCAGGGCGAAGATCCTCTCCGCGCCGGCGAGCGCCATTATGATGGAGTTGAGCTGCTGTGAGAACTGCGATATGGGCATATTGAAGCGCCTTGTGAACTGCAAAAACGGTATGAGATTTGCGATGGCGAAGCCGTTTATGCCGTTTATCGCAAGATAACCGCCGAATATAGCGACTATTACGTAGTTTAAATATCCGAGGTTGCCCATTATGGGCATTACGATGTTCGCAAGTCCGTTAGCGAGCCGCGTGCTGTCGTACAAGACCTCGTTTTTTTCGGCGAATTTTTCTAAGATCTTTTCCTCATGCGTAAAGACCTTGACTACGCGCTGACCCTCGACGGTCTCTTCGATATACGCGTTTATGTCGCCTATGTTCTTCTGCCGCTTTCTGAAATACTTTGCGCTCTTGCCCGCAAGCACGCGCATTATCGTCGTTGCGCACGCCACGACGACGAGAGCGACGAGCGTGAGCGTAGGCGACAGTATCAACATGGAGACGAGCGCCGTTATTACCGTTGAAACGTTTGATATTATATTAGGCACGCTCTGGCTTATCAGCTGGCGCAGAGTATCGGTATCGTTTGTGTAGATACTCATTATATCGCCGCGCTCGTTTCTGTCAAAGTAGCCTATCGGCAGCTTTTCCATATGCTCGAAAAGCGTGTCTCTAACGCGCTTCAGCGTTCCCTGCGTGACCGTGACCATGAGCCTGTTTGACAGGTAGGTCGAAAACACGCCCGCCGCGTACATAAGCGCTATGCCGAGGATCCGCCAGCCGAGCTCGGCAAAGCCGGCGTCCTGCTCAAGCGTTCCGTCGAGCATGGGCTGTATGTAATTGTCTATCAGTTGTTTTGCAAACAGGGTGCCGTTCGCCGTCACGACCGTTGTGATCACGAGGCAGACGAGCACCACCGTACAGTGCACGGGGTACGATCTTATAACGAAACCGAGCGTTCTTCCGAGCGTTTTTATCGGATTTTTCGATTTTTTTCTGTTATCAGCCATCGAAATCAGCTCCTCTCATCTGCGAGTCATACACCTCGCGGTATATCTCGTTTCTTTCAAGCAGCTCGTTGTGAGTTCCGATGTCGTTTATCTTTCCCTCGTCTAAAACTATTATCATATCCGCGTCGGATACGCTCGATATCCTCTGCGCTATTATTATTTTCGTGACGTCCGGTATGTACTCCTTGAACGACTGTCTTATCGCGGCGTCCGTCTTTGTGTCGACGGCGCTCGTGCTGTCGTCCAAGATTATCACCTTCGGCTCTTTCAGAAGGGCTCTTGCAATACAGAGCCTCTGCTTCTGGCCTCCGGAGAAGTTCGTTCCGCCCTGCTCAACGTGGCTGTCATAGCCGTCGGGCAGACTGTTGACGAAATCGTCTATATGCGCGGACTTACACGCCTGCCTCATTTGTTCCTCAGTCGCGTTTTCGTTGCCCCAGCGCAGGTTTTCCGCTATCGTTCCGTAGAACAGCACGTTTTTCTGCAAGACCATGGAGACCTTGTCGCGCAGGGCTTTGAGCTCGTAGTCCCTCACGTCCACGCCGCCGACCTTGACGGAGCCCTCCGTCACGTCGTACAGACGCGGTATGAGCTGGACGAACGTCGATTTGCCCGAGCCCGTGCCGCCGATAACGCCGACGACGGAGCCGGACGGGATAGTAACGTTGACGTGTTCAAGATTCAAATTCTCCATATTCTTAGAATATGAGAAATTCACGTTTTCAAATACTATCTCGCCGTCCTTGACCTCGGTCACGGGATTTTCTTTCTGGTTCAAGTCTATTTTTTCGTCAAGCACCTCGACTATACGCTCGCCCGACGTTTTGGCAAGCGTCAGCATAACGAAGATCATGGAGATCATCATGAGGTTCATCAGTATGTTCATGGTGTATTCCATGAACGTGGAAAGCTGACCGACCGTCATATCCGTACCGCCGCTTTTTACTATCAGCGACGCGCCGAACCAGAATATGCCGATCATACACGCGTACATCGTCAGATTCATTACCGGTCCGTTCATTATGACTATCTTTTCCGCCGCGACGAAGCATTTATACAAGAATTCCGACGCCTTGTGGAATTTCTTAGTCTCGTGCTCCTCTCTGACGTACGCTTTGACGACGCGTATGCCCGTGAGGTTTTCCTGAACGCCCGCGTTTACTCCGTCGTACTTTTCAAAAACGTAGCGGAAGCGGGGGAACGCGTTTGCGACGATGAGCGCGAGCGCGCCTCCGAGGAACAGTATGGCAAACACGAACACGAACGACAGCCGCCTGTTCGTTATGAACGCCATGATGAGCGCGGAAACGAGCATTATCGGCGCGCGGAAGCAGATGCGTATCATCATCTGAAACGCCATCTGCACGTTTGAAATATCCGTTGTCATCCTCGTGACGAGGCTGGCGGTGGAGAATTTGTCGATATTCGCAAACGAGAATTTCTGCACCTTTGACATTAAACCGTAGCGCAGATTTTTTTCAAATCCGGCTGACGCCTTACACGCGAGTATCGCGCCGGCGGCGCCGAACAAAAGCGAAAGCAGCGACATGAAGATCATAAGAAGTCCCGTTCTTATGACGAAATTCAGATCGCCCTTTTCTATACCGTCGTCGATTATCTTAGACATCAGAAACGGTATCGTCACCTCGCAGAGCACCTCGAGCACCATGAGCACGGGCGTGAGCGCGGTGATCTTTTTGTACTCGCCCACAAAGCGGGCTAACTTTCTTATCATACTTAACTAATAAGCAAAGGAAGACATTTGCCGTCTTCCTTAACCGTCTGTCTCCTGATTTATTTACTTACTCTTTAACTCTTTTTACTATCTCGTCAAACGCACAGTCAACGTCTACCTTGTCGCGGAAGGATTTGTCTCTCGCGGCAAGCTCTACCGCGCCTTCTTTCAAATTACGCGGGCTGACTATGACGCGCAGCGGTATGCCGAGAAGGTCGGCGTCCGAGAACATTATGCCCGCGGAAACGTTTCTGTCGTCGTATATAACCTCGATACCCGCGTCCTCAAGCTTTTTGTAAAGCTCGTCGGCGTATGCGTGCGTATCGTTATCGTCCGCGCGCAGACAGCAGAGATGTACCTGCCATGGCGCGATCGATTTGGGCCAGATCGGGCCGTACTCGTCGTGATGCGCCTCGCATACGGACGCCGCAAGTCTGCCGACGCCTATGCCGTAACAACCCATTATCGGGTACTGTAACTCGCCGTTCGCGTCCGTGTACTGCATACCCATCGCCTTTGTGTATTTGGTGCCGAGCATGAATATGTTGCCGACCTCGACGCCGCGGGAGATGTAAAGATTTCTCTTGCCGCATACGGGGCAGATGCCGCCGTTCACCGCTTTTGCAAGGTCCTTGAACTCAGCCCCCGGAACGTCGCGCTCCATAGTCAGACCCTTATAGTGATAACCGTCCTCGTTTGCGCCGCAGATAAGGTTTTTGGCGCCTTTCAGCGACAGATCGTATAACACCGTCGCCTTCGCCGTGAAATTCACGGGGCCTACGCAGCCGGCGGCTATACCGGAATTCTCGTCTACCGCCGCAGGATGCACGTCGCAGCCGAGAAGATTGGTAAGCTTTGTTTCGTTCACGTCAAGGTCGCCGCGTAAGAATATAACAACGTAGGTGTCGTCCGCGTTTCTCTGGTATATGACCGCCTTGCAGGACTGTTTTGCCTCTGCCCTCAGAAGCGTGCAGACCTCTTCTATCGTGTGCGCGTCGCCGGTATTGACCTTTTCAAGCGCCGCGTCGCCGTAATCGGCGGTATCTGTAACGCAGTCCGCCGCCTCCATGTTGCTTCTGTAACCGCAGTCGGGGCAGATGACTATGCTGTCCTCGCCGATAGGCGTGAGCAGCATGAATTCATGGCTTACGGAGCCGCCCATCATGCCGGAATCCGATTTGACGGAAATGACCTCCGGTACGCCGGCGCGCGCGTAAATACGCTCATACGCCTTGTGGCATTTTTCGTAATACTGTTCAAGGTCCTCCTGGGACGTGTGGAAGGAATAACCGTCCTTCATCGTGAATTCGCGCACGCGGATAAGACCGCCGCGCGGACGCGCCTCGTCGCGCTCCTTCGTCTGTATCTGGTATATCATGAACGGATATTTGTTGTACGTGTTCGCGTATTCGCGGACAAGGTGGACCGCCGCCTCCTCATGGGTCATGCCGAGGACCATGTTCGCGTCGTTTCTGTCCTTGAAACGGAACATCTCCGCGCCGATGGAGCTGTATCTTCCGGACTGCTCCCAGATCGACGCAGGCATCATA
>CADBSB010000105.1 GCA_902797235.1 uncultured Ruminococcus sp.
GTACAGACGTAACCCGTACCTCCCCTCCGACGGCGTGTTTTCGGATGTTATCATGTCGTCGTATATACTGGCGGAAAATTCGCCGCTTGCCGACGTATGCTTTTACAATATAATGCTGTCGTACCTGAAAACGGCGGAGGACGTTGCCGCCGCGGTAAACGACCTTGACGTCAGCGTCGCGTATATCCTGCAATCGGACAGCACGAATAAGCTTTATATGAATAAAGCAGCGGAAAAGACCTTTACGCTGCCGACATCAACAGATTAAATATTTGGTCCGCCGATCGGCAACAAAAAAGCGCTTGATAATCTCAAACGCTTTTTTATATTATCCGATCATCTTCCCTCGGGATACGACGTTAACGTAAGGTTTTTGACGTACATCGTGTGGTCAAACGTTCCTATCGTTTCCCAGCCCATATTCATTCCGTTTATGCAGAGCTTGTCAATGTTGCCCGCCTTGAAATATCCGTCGTTTCTTCCGTATTCATACATCTTGTCCAAAAACGGACGTATGTCTATTTCGATATGTATCCAGTCGCTGTTCGGTACGGGCTTACCGTATTCAAAGAACGAATTTTCACCGTACAGATATTTTGAGCCTATCGAGAATATCATGGCGCCGGACGCGTCCGGTTTGATACCGTCGTAGCCTATGTAGTTGTCGTTATAATCGCCCCTGCTGTCAAACAGCTGTATGCCGAACCAGCAGAAATCGTTTGTGTTTATGCCCTTGACGTAGAAATATAAGAGGAACTGCGCGGCGCGCACCCAGTCGCCCTCTATTTCCGTTTTCTCGTAGTCGCCGAGCTTCAGATCCATTGACAGAATAATGTTCTGACTGTTGCAACGATAGTATTCGCGCGTTGCTTTATCCATTTCCTTAACGCCGAAATCGTCCTGTTCTATAAGCAAATGCGGCCAGTAGTCGCCCTGTACCGCGGGGTTTCCTCCGTAGTATAAGGACGTGTCAAGATGGAACGTCATCATGTTTTCGGCAGGGTCGTATGAGAACGTGCGGTATTTGCCGTCCGTTATCACGTTCGGTTCGCTTTCAATAATGCAGTCCTTGAGATCGGTGCCGGAATCCCACTGCGCGAGCCTCCAACGCGGGCTTTTCGCTTTTGTGCCGTAAAAGCTGCGTTTTTCAAACGTTCTGAAGCTGTCGTTATTGTTGTGGTTTTTCTGCGTTATAAGCTCCATTCCGGTCTCTAACTTAACGTCCGGTATAAGCTGCATGGATTTGACCTCTTTTTTTTCTTCCTCGGTTTCGGTTTTCGTAACCGCTTCTGTTTCAGTCTCCGTTTCGGTCACGGTTTCGGTATCCGTTTCCGTCTCCGTCGCCGTCTGCCCGCCCCCGCCGCACGCGGCGAGGAAGAGAAGCGCGGCGAGCATTATAAATGATAATACGCGTTTCAACATGGTAACTCCTTGTGATTTCGTCTAATAAAGTATAACCGAAAAATGAGGTTTTGTCAAGACGTATAAGGCAATTTTTCGTATAAAGTAAAATATCTCGCCGCGGAATGTGAAATATTTGCCTTACTGCAAATGTGAAGTTTTATTCGCTTTTGCGAATAAAGATAAAAGCACGCCGAAGCGTGCTTTTGATGGAGACAGAGAGATTCGAACTCTAGACCTTTCGCACGTCAAGCGAATGCTCTAACCAGCTGAGCTATGTCTCCGTTACGGTTGTGGAAAGCATTATATCACACAAGGACGGAAAAATCAAGGCATAATATTGAATTTGATGTGTAAATTTAATGAACGACAAAATGAAAATATCACTTGACTTTCAGATCATATTATGATAAAATCATAATATAAATAAAAACCGCATCAACGGAGGTATATCATTGAAAATAAAAGCGTTTTTATACGATTCGGAGTATTACGAGCTGCCGACGGAGTTTGAGTCCGCGCGCGAATTTCACGACGCGTACGCGGGCAAAGCTCCCGTTACGGTAAAATGGCTCAGAGAAAAGAAGTGTATGGCGCCGTATTTTGTCGCCGAAAACGTAAAAAAGAAAAAAATCACCGTTAGAGCCGACAAGCCCGCTTTTGAGTGCGAGGCGGAGATAATGAGCCTTGACGAATATAACGAAAGGCTCATGGCGCTGATACCCGCGCACTGCGCGGACTGTGAGGGCTTTACTCCGCGCGGCGAAAACGAGTCGCTTAAAAGCTTTTTATCAGGCCATCACGAGGAAATCACGCTTGACGACGTTTGCTTTTTAAAGCACTCGCATAACGATTATGAATACGATTTTCCGCCTTTTGATATATTCGTCAAAAGAGCGGTCAACAAATTCAAACGGCTTGGAATTGAAAAGCTTGTAGATGAAAACGACACCGAAAAAGCAGTAAAGAAATATCTTAAGCTGATCTGGGGTGAGTGCGGCTTTCCGAAAATTCCTGTCTGGTTTGACAAAACGGACGGCGGAAAATACAGGCTCGTTTCAACTACTTACGGCGCGGACGCCGACGCCATCCTATACGAGGAGCTGACGGACGCCCTGAATGAACAGTACGGCGATACGTGGGAGTTTTATAATTATATCCCGCAGGGGTATTTCACGCCCGACGCCGATGACGACTTCAAGCTGTATTATAAAGCGGATGAGAAAAACAGCATGTGCGTTATCATAAACGTCGAAATAAACATCGATCCCGATGAACAATTCCCGTTTGACAGGAATATGAACTACCTGTACGGAAAATGCGGTGAAAACAAGTACAGAGCGGCGGTTTCTCAGGTCATGATAAACGCGTTTGAAGCCCCGGGATTTACGGATACCGATCACGGATTTGTTGAGATCACCCCCGACGACTTCGCCGCCGTCACGGATAAGCTGTGTAAGGGCAAGAAAAAGGATGAGTTGAAAAATCCTCCCGTATGCGAAAAAATGGAATTGTTAAGTAAAGACGAGCGGCAGGAGCCGACGGAGGAGTATTTAAAGGATCATTTGCTTTTGTGTTCCTTCCGCTCCGTCGATCTGACAGGCGTTTTAGCGTGGCGCGTTATGGACGGGCTTAAGCCGCTTGATATCCGCGACAAATTTACAGATTACCGTTGTTACGTTATAGCAAACTGCAATATACCGTGCGCGCGCCTGTCGCTCGATTTGGGCGGCGTGCCGTCCGGCACCCTGTTCGATCATCCGGAGCTTCTCGGTGTGGCGCAGAATAATATACAATGCTTAAACGACGCTCTGAAAAAGAGTAAAAGCGCAAAGCCGTTTTTCCAGTGCTTCGATTCAAAACTGAAAAAGCTTGACGTATGGCTCGTCGTGCTTCATTACCCGACTTTTATGTATTCCATAAGAAGACTTGCGCCGCTTTTCAACAAATATCACGGGTTTGTTGAGATATATACTGCGTCGGGCGAGAGCGGCGGCAGATATGAGCTGGGCTTCAAAATGAAAAAGCTTAAAGACGAACCCGAAATGTTATCGGGATTAAAAGATGACGATGAGTGATATATGAAATACACAAACGACGAAAAAAGAGCGCTTGACGAGATAGCGCTTGAAATGTTTGACAGGATATACGACAAATTAAACGCGGAGGAAAAAGAAACAGTCCGCGAATATTTTGAGGAGCATATATTATAAAAGGGAATAAAAATAAAGATTTTTTACGGAAAACTGCAAGCCTTTATCGGTATTTAAATATTTTGAGTTTTTGTCGTCCATAACGCAAAGGTCGGGTAATGTCAGTAGTGTTTTACAAGAAAAATTGGATTGACACGGGATTTGATTTGTGGTATAACAGAATTACAGCGTTAAATCGCTGAATTTCAGTTAAGGTTATATCAAATAATGCCGAAGAAAATAACAAAATATTTAAAAGACTTACGTCCCGAACTTGAAATAGAATGGAATAAAGATAAAAACGAAAAAAGATTTGAGGACATCGGCGTAGGCAGTAACTACCGTGCGTGGTGGACTTGTTCCGTTTGTAAAAACGAATGGCAAATTGAGGTATATCATAGAGCTTATGCTGAAATCGGTTGCCCGGAATGTGCTAAAAAAACAAGAGGGCAAAGAAAATCAAGAGAAATGGCTAAAAGAAACAATTTAGCCGAAAAGTATCCCGATTTAGTAAAAGAATGGAATTATGAAAAAAACGAATTAAAACCGGAGGACTATTCGGCAAGCAGTAATAAAAGGGTTTGGTGGCTTTGTCCGGTTTGTTATTACGAATGGCAAACAACGATAAATCACAGAACGGGAGATAAAGCAACAAATTGCCCCGTTTGTTCAAAAAAGCAAAGCGCAAAGAAGAAATCATTAACGGCGGCAAAAATGCAAAACTTTGCCCAAAGGCACCCCGATTTAGCAAAAGAATGGCACACGACAAAAAACGGAGATGTAAAATTAGAAGAGATTTCCGAATACTGTAATATAAAGTATTGGTGGCTATGTTCTTATTGCGGTAATGAATGGCAAAGTACGGTTTCTCATCGATCGAGCGGTCGCGGCTGCCCGAGATGTTCGCAAGCACAGACTTCCGTTGCTGAACAGACTATATTCTACTACGTTAAAAAAGCTTATCCAGATGCAGAGAACAGACACAAGGGAGAATATGAATTAGACATTTATATACCGTCTGAAAAAACAGCAATAGAATATGACGGAAAGTATTATCACAACTCTAAGAAAAGCAAAATAAAAGAGAACGAAAAAGACGAGTATTGTGCGAAGAATGGGATAAGACTTATAAGATTTCGTTCTCCCGAACTTGATGATACAATAAACGCTGTTCGTATAACTTGTGATGATACACAGTTAAACAAGGGTTTAAAAGAGCTTTTTGAAATATTAGATTGTAAGAACGTACCAGATATAAATCTTAAACGTGACGCGTTAAAAATAAAAGAGATATTTCGTCAAAACGAAACGGAAAGAAGCATCGCGGTAAAATTCCCAAAACTAATTGAAGAATGGCATCCTACAAAAAATGGAAACGTCAAACCAACAGCGGTATATGCGTATTCAAACATAAACTATTGGTGGGTGTGTAAAAAATGCGGTCATGAATATCAGACGTGTCCGAACCACCGTTCTAACGGCGGTGGATGCCCTGATTGTCATCAAAAAAGAGGAATAAAACTTCGTCGTTTAACAAGTAAAATAAAAAGAATTAAAGCAATATATGGAGGAACAATCATGGAATTTACGGAAAGCTGCAAACCTTTATCGGTATTCAAATATTTTGAACTTTTATCGTCCGTGCCGCACGGGTCGGGCAATACGAAGGCGATAAGCGACATATGCGTCGATTTTGCAAAAAAGCACGGACTTGATTATTATCAGGACGATTTAAACAACGTGATAATTTATAAAAAAGGCTCGGCGGGCAGGGAAAACGCGGAGCCGGTCATAATCCAGGGGCATCTCGACATGGTATGCGCCAAAAACCCGGACGATCCGATAGATATGGCAAAGGAGCCGATAAAGCTTGTGATAGACGGCGAATATCTGAGAGCGGACAACACCTCTCTCGGCGGCGACGACACGATAGCCGTCGCCATGGCGTTATCCATACTTGAAGACGACACGCTTTCGCACCCGCCGATAGAAGCCGTTTTTACGACCGACGAGGAAACGGGGATGTACGGCGCGTCGGGTCTTGACGCGTCGAGACTGCGCGGCAGACGTATGCTGAACATCGACTCCGAGGAGGAGGGCGTTTTCACCGCCGGCTGCGCGGGCGGTATGCGCACTAACTGTGAGATACCCGTAAGCCGCGAAAAATTCGGCGACGGCCTCGTATCGTACGACGTGATGATCGCGGGGCTTTTAGGCGGTCACTCCGGCGGCGAGATAGACAAGGAGCGCGGCAGCTCGAACAAGCTGATGGGCAGGTTTTTGTATAACGCCGCGTTAAACATGCCGATGCGGCTCATAAGCCTTGAAGGCGGCGTTTTCGATAACGTCATATCATACAAAACCACGGCGACAGTCGCCGTTTCCGAGCTTGACGCGGACAGATTCGAAGCGCTCGCCTTATCGTACGATAAGATATATAAAAACGAGCTGTCGACCTCAGATCCGGGCGTAAATCTCACGTTTTGTAAATCGGACTGCAAAGGCGACACGGTCGTTTTGCCCGATACGCTGAAAATACTGAAGGCGCTTTATATCTCACCGTACGGCGTGCAGAACATGAGCATGGATATAAAAGGGCTTGTCCAGACGTCTTTGAACCTCGGCATACTGAAGCTGACGGAGAACAGCCTCAAATACAGCTTCCTTATAAGATCCTCCGTTTCAACACAGAAAAAAGAGCTGTATGACCGCGTGAAAACGATCACCGAGCTGTTCGGCGGCACGATAAAAAAGCACAGCGATTATCCCGAATGGGAATACAAAAAGGTCTCACCTCTGCGCGACGCGGCGCTTGAAGCGTACCGCAAGGTCTACGGCGGAGAAGCGTCGATAACCGCCACGCACGGCGGACTTGAATGCGGATTTTTCTCGGGAAAAATAAAGGATCTCGACTGTATTTCATACGGTCCGGAGTTATACGACATACACTCCGTAAGAGAACGCCTCGGCATCGCGTCCGTCGGCCGCGTTTACGATCTGACCTGCAAAATACTCGAGCTGCTTGACTGAAACTGAATAAAATAACCCGCTTTGAGCATAATCAAGGCGGGTGTATTTTTATGACCGTTATTTTTTTCAGAACCATTATTGTATACGTGATACTTCTGCTCGTCCTGCGGCTCATGGGCAAAAGACAGATAGGGGAATTACAGCCGTCCGAGCTTGTTACGACGCTCATGCTGTCGCAGATAGCGTCTCAGCCGATAGTCATGCAGAACATACCCGTCACTTACGGCATAGTTCCCGTCTGCGTCGTCGTCTGCCTTGAAGTCATAGCGTCGTTCGTTATGACGCGCGTGCCGTTCTTGAAACGCTTATTCGTCGGCAAACCGAGCATCCTCATAGACCGCGGCAAAGTGGACGTAAAGGAGCTTATGCGCGTGCGCGTCACGTTTGAGGAGCTGATGTCCGAGCTGCGCTCTCAGGGTGTGGGCGATCCGTCGGACGTGTATTACGCCGTAATGGAGGAAAACGGCAGTATCTCAGTTCTCTTGAAATCCGACAGCAATACGCCGTCAAAAAAGGATATGAATATTAAAGCGGCGGAGCGCGGCATGGCGCGCCTGATAATATCGGACGGGGTAGTGAATACGGAAAACCTGAGAAAGCTCGGCAAAGACGGCTTCTGGCTCAAAAAGCAGCTTGAAAAAAGCGGATTGTCGGCCGATAAGGTCTTTATGATGACGTGCAACGACGCGTCCGAAATATATATAGTCAAAAAACAAAAGGGAGGATCACAATGAGAGCGTCCGTCATATCGGCGGTATTACTTTTCGCCGTACTGACAATCGTTTTTTCATCGGCAGGGTGGCTGTCGGGCTTTTTTCAGACGCTCTATGATATATCGAACGCCCTGCCCGGCGATATAAACACGGCGGAGGAGGCGGACGTTCAGCGCGTCGAAAACAAATGGAAAAGCGGAAAGACCGCCGTTTTGCTTTTCTTTGACAAGGCGGAGATAGACAGCATAGACAAAGC
Source organism: uncultured Ruminococcus sp. (assembly GCA_902797235.1). Classification (GTDB taxonomy): domain Bacteria; phylum Bacillota; class Clostridia; order Oscillospirales; family CAG-272; genus UBA1248. The sequence continues at coordinate 7,593 of CADBSB010000105.1, forward strand.
CGTAAACGACCTTGTGAGCGCATATTCCGGACGTGACGGCGAAAAATATAAGGCCGCGCGAAACGACCTTATATATGAAATAAAGCAGGTATCGGATATGATCAAGATAAAGGCGGAAAATATATTTTAAACGGCGTAGACCTTGTTCGATACGGAGAGACGCCATATATACGGCTCGCCCTCGTCTCTTTTCCTGAATATCACGTCGTAGGTCCCCGCGGACACGTTGTTCTTTATGAAATCGAGCGTAAGTCTGTACGTGTTTTCGGTTTCCGCGGCTTCTCTTATTATGTAGCCTATATCGTGATCCGGCGTTTGTCCGACGAGGACGAACGCGTCGATTTTGTCAAGGTACGAATACATCGCCGTCGATCTCACGGGAGCCTTCCTCGTTCCGCCGAAATAAGTATATACCGTGTTTTCATAGTCGGATAAGGGGATCAGCGCGTTAACGTTCAGCTCCGGGTATTCCTTGCTGAACTTGTCGAACATCGCCTTGTCAGCGGAATAGCGCGAATAAAACGTGCCGGCAAGGTAATTCAGTACAACGTCGATATAATCGACGGATCTGTCGGAAAAGCTGTCGAATGTTATTATCCCGTCGCCGTAGCAGACGATGCAGGACAGATTTGCAAGATATACCGCGTACTCGCCGTCGGGTCCAATATCGGATATGACAGCTTCCTTAGCGTAATCCGTGTTGTCGATGCCGAGCAGCGCGCATACGCTGTCGTAAAGTCCGCCCCGGCAGGAGCAGAGGAAAAGCGTTGATATTATTATAATAAAGGAGATCACTTTTTTCATTTTACATAACCGTTTTTGATCAGTTTCTCGGCGTATCCGCGCCGGCACGTGCTTTTGCAAAGCCTCACGGTCCTGCAGCCGATCGCCTCGCACAGACATATATGCGCAAACAGACCCGTGTAAACCGTATCGTACCTGTCGGACGTCAGTAAAAGCGCCGTTTCGGCGGCTTTTTTTATATCGCTTTTGCAGTACGCGTAAAAATCGTACAGAGTA
>CADBSB010000106.1 GCA_902797235.1 uncultured Ruminococcus sp.
ACGAAAAACAGAGACTCGGACGCTTTTGTCCTTGTCTCTGTTTTCTATTAGGCTATTTTTTTACAGCCCCTTTTTATGGGTCAGATCCAAATGGATCATACTGAAAACGGCGCCGGCAAACGGTGAAGACCGTTTACGCACTTTTCCCGCTTTCTTTTTCAGGACGGTTTTTTTGTCTGTTTCTGAACCGCAGGACCACGATCGGAACATAGCACAGTATAGGCAAAATCAAGCCTAAGAACGGATACGCCGACTGTATCAGACAGTTAAAGATCGCGTGTACCGTTATGGCGAGCAGCAAAAGGGAAAGCGTCCCCGGTATAAACAGCTTCTTTTTCGTAAAAACAAAGCTCAACCCGAAGCCTACCGCCGCCGTGCATACGCTGTGCATAAGACTTGATGCGAAGCCGCGTCCCAGAGCCCACCAGATCGTTACAGCCTCGATATCGCCGACAAGAATGATGATATTCTCAAGGATAGCAAAGCCCAGACCTATCGCAAAAGAAACGTTAAGCAGCCGGATCCTGTTATGCGTAACCGCGTATGCAAAAAACAATAACGGTATCGCTTTTATTATTTCTTCCGTGATAGGGGTATATATCGTTGTTACGTAGAATACGTCGCCGTCACACATTTTGAGTATCAGACCGTTTATTTCCGACACGAACAAACAGCAGCAAATCCCCAAAAAGATAAATAAGACGATCTGTCTTGCCTTTTGTTCAAGCAGAAACAGAGAAAGGCAAAGCGGCACTGCCATACAAATAAACAAAATATAAGTCAGATTGTCCATTTCAAAGCTCCTCTCTTCAGCACCGGGATCGTCAGAAATGAAGCGATCGCCATACCGCCCGACGCGATATACAGCAAAGGATCCAGATCATGCACCAGAGCGATCCTTTCCAACGCAAACAGCAAAGTGAAGCAAAGCATTATTAAATTGTAGCCCTTGATGCATTTGATTATCCCGTAATCAACGTCAGGCAAAATCAGATGCTTCAGGTTGTAATACGATGAAAACATCATTACAAGATAAATGACCCCGTAACTGATTTTTATCAAAACGACGGCGTCCGACAAAATGATCGGAACGTACAGCAGGGCGACCGCCGCGGGCGCGGCCAGCGCTATGATCCGGTATTTTCTGAATCTCGGCGTTTTATCATCGCCCAGCGAATCCATAGCGCCGAAATTCGCCGTGAAAATAAACAGGAAAGAGGCCACGTTTCCTATCAGCCCTATATGAAAACCGTCAAAATACTCTTCGGCTATCCACATATAAACCGCTTCATACAGTCTTGAGAATGCGGTAGTACCGACTGACGCGACTATCATTATGTAGTATAAGGCTTTATTCTTCTTTTTGATCGCGGTCACGATTCCGTATATAAAGCCGATAAACGACAGCAAACTTATTGCGGCGTTAAAATACAAATACGTGCTCACTTATGACCTCCTTTTTTATTTTTTGACATAGAATTTACCGTATTTCTCGGATTCGCTCGTATAACCGCCGAGGATCTGTGAACCGGGTTTGATTTTATTTCCGTATCTGTGCATATAGATATGCAGGGAGTTTTCCATGATATAATCACCCGAAAAAGATATGCATCCGTCATTGAGGTCAGCCCTTTTTCCGGCTGTCGTCAGCATTTTTTCCCAACGGTAATCAGCCGTATCGTTCGGCGTTCTGTCAAATTGAGCCATACCGATCACGCTGACGATCATATCCTTGTCAAGCGCCATATCACGGGTATAGTACATATATATTTCTTTTCCGCGATTTGTCCCCTCGTTCAGGTTGACGTTTGAGACCGGATAGTATACCGCGTTATTGTAATCCAGCCGCTGTCTGTACGGTTCGCCGACGGTCACGACGATATCCTTGACGGCGTCGCTGTATTCATTTTTATATGCTCTGTCATATTTCGCCTGAGTTTTATAGTTTTCTCTTGCGATGTTCTGCACCGCATATTTTTCATATCCCAGATAGATACATTTACCGCCTGCCGAAGCGTTCAGGTCAAGGTTTATATAAAGCGAGCATCCTTGATTCAAAAGATCCGCTTTAGCTTCATTCGCGTTGTTTCCGACGCCTATGAATAATCTGCTGACGGCATTGGCGTTTGCAGTATCAAAAGCGCAGTGATAATACATCGTATCGCCGGTATTCCCTTTTCCGACGGCAGCGCCCTCGGCCGTATCCTGCACGGTATAGGTCAGAGCCGTTGAGGCGTTTGCGATAAAGATTTCCGTATCCACGATGATATCGGTAATGGGCTCGCAGGGGCTTACGCCTTTATTCGTCGTGTAATACAGATAATAATCGCCGTCCACTCCGCTGATCTTAGATCCGGCGCAGATATACTTCGCTTTTCCGATCGTGATGACGCCGGGCGGATTTTTCATCTCTTCCATATTCGACGGTTTGTATTTTATTATACCGCGAATGGCTTCGGATGCGTTATTCGTTCTGCTTACCCCGATATATGAAGCTTTGCCGACCGCGTCCGTTTTGGCGATCTTGTAATTGTCTTCGATGCCCGCCCATTTTGTTTTGTACGTCTCTTTACGGTCGGTCCATCTGTCGTCTTTTTTCAAAGCGACGTTTATATCTATCATTTCAGCGTTTACGTAAGAGAGGACGTTAGTACGGCACGTGTCGTCGGCCGCGTTTTTATACGCCTTTTCCATCGCATTTTTGGTGTCTTTATCGCCTTTCAGTTCAGGCATTTCAAACGAGTATACCGAAATGGACGAAATGTATAACGGTTTCTCCTCATACGCTTTTCTTACGTAGAGATACGCGGTATAACTCTTCTTCTCTTCGCTCAGATATTTTTCTTTTACGACCTTTTTGAAACTGAAATCGTTGATCGCCGTGTATGCGCCGAGGTTTATCTCCGTTCTGTCGTATCTGTTCAACAGATTCTTTACGGGATAATAGCCCTGCATGGACGTTTTCTTATCCGATAAATACAGATCTTCAACAACAAGAGGCTTTTCCTTTTCATTCTCCACGGGGATCAGGTTTCCGTTATTGTCATATTCCCCGGTATGTCCTTTCACATACAGGCCTCTCAGCGTCATATCGTAAACGTTGTATGCAAACTTCGGATCCTTCGTCCATACACGGCACTCGGCTATAGCGGAAGCGTTGCCCAGCGTTTTGCTGAGATAAGCGTTGTTGTTGTTCATCGCTCTGACGATCCCCGTCTTGCCGCCGTCGGGATAATCGAGCCACATACACGTTTTTCCGCGTCCCGCCATATACATGGCGACGCTGTTGTACGCAACGCTCTGATTATCTTCGATCGTGGTCATAAAGGGGTTTAATGAGGATGCGGTCGTTGTGCTTTCATAGTACCCTATGTCGTAAACGGCTCTGTACGGGTTATACGTCGTCGTATACGCAAGATAAATGCCGACGTATTTTTCATTGGCATACGGTTGGCCGGGGCTCGAATAGAAGATATGATTAAGACATCCGAAATCCGTTTTATTGAAAAGCGTATAACCGGTATCCTTCAGATACTCGTTCAGCAGCTTGTCCGGGGATTCTCTTTTCGAGACCTCAAAGAAAGCGATACCGCCGACGTACTGCGTGCCGGACGTGTATTTTACGCTCGGGTTGAAATAAAGATAAATGTGCTTGTTGAAATCCTTTTCCTTCTTGACGTAGTGAGAATCCGTGTCCTGTCCCTGATTGAAATCATAAGCCAGACCGCCGGACGCGAGATTCACGGGTTCCCACCCGGGCTTAGCTTTTGCCATCTCGGTAACGAATTCCGGCGCGCCGATTATCGGCGTACCCGCCGTTTTTGAGCTTGTTATCCAAAGGCTTGAACCGTTATACAGATTGCCTGCAAGACCGTAGGTGCTTGTTCCTATCTGAAGCGTCGCGCCGGAGTTTTCATCGGGAGCGTAGCCGTTGCAAACTCTGATATCGGTCAAAGCCTCGTCTTTGTTCCCGGTCAGCTTATAAGCCAGATATGTATACGGCCTGCTTGCGCCCTGCGCCATATTAAGGTCTATCAGCGTATATCCTTTGTTTACTTCTTTTTTGTATAACGCCTTTGCCGCGGTCTCGTTTTTTTCCGTATAAAGCTTGATCGTTTCAAGATACATCACCTGATCGCCGGCATCGGATATGCCCGTATTGCTCTTCGTCTGATTTATACTCTTTCTGTCGCGATACAAAAGGTAGGTCGCCTGTTTGTTTGTGTTTGCGTTTATGTTGGCGATATCATGTGTGCCGAGAGAAGTCACCGGCGTGTAGCCGTCAACCGCCGAATACGCTCCGTACTGCACGATAAACATTTCTTCAAGCTCCGATACGCGGATGGCGTTTCCCACCCGCAGGGAGTTTGAATAATACAACGCGTTCCATCTCTTGCCGGTGTCGTTGTTCAGGTCCGCGCATTTGCCGTTCTGATTTTTGACGGCTTCATACATAACGTAGCTTGTATGCACTTCTCCGTCATAAGAAATATCTTTTATATCAAATGCTTTACCGGGAATTTCGGTATATTCGCCTACGTCGTCCTCGTCGTCTTCCGGCAGGATCCAGGCAATAAACTCAACAACGAGCCAGACGATAAGCGCGACTAACGCAATTATCTCAATGACAAAGAACGTCATTGCAAGAACTCCCAGCACGGCATACGCGCCGCCGAGAGCAAAAGCCGCCATTGCCGCCGAATAAAGGGAAAAATATCCCGTAAACATAGCGACAACATGCGCGGCGCCCGTTAGAATGCCCGCGCTGTATTGAAAGATATTGAAGTAGACTTCGATCCTGTCCAGATACGATTGAAGAGAAGTATCTTTTGTAAACTCCGCGTAGTTTGAACCGGCTGTGTTATACCGTATCGCGTCGTCGGTGATCGCAACCTCCTCGTCATAGATCGACTGATTAACGCCCGCCCAGATCGATACGGAATCGCTCTTTTTGCTGACCGGTTCATAATAACCGTCGTCACTTTCAACGTGATCGCCCGCGGCTTTGTTGTATTCCCTGATTATGCTTTTAAGCTCTTTATACGAGGCGTCGTCAGAGTTTAAGACGTTTTCGTTGTTCTGCAGATACAGGATAAACAGCGTGATGTCGGAAACGCCAAGCATCTCGGCCTGAGCGGGTGACATTGATTCAATGAGCGGATACAGTTTTCTTAAATCGTCCATATTGTTGTAGGACTGCTCGCCCGCCCAAACGATGTAGTCGCCGAGCTTTGTATCTTCATCATAATTGTATTTATTTAAAATCTCATACGTTGAAAGATAGAATATATCGGCGTCATCCGCGTTGATCCCGCTGCCCTCTTTGCATATCACGTCGACCGCGTCGATCGCCGAATCACACTCCACGTGCTCCTGATCGCCGAAAAGAACGCCGTTGTTGAAGAACTGTCTTGCTTCCGCTTTTCTGTAATTTGAAGCGTATGACTGTATCGTGCGGACCGCGTCGTCGGCAAGCTGCAGATACATATCGTCGTATTCTGTTTTTGTTTCCTTGCCCGCGTCGATTCTTTTGGTGGCGGCATTCTGTATCCTGGTCGCCCAGTTGTCGTCTTCGGGATCGGAAATGCCGATGGTCAGAGCATGGGTGACGGCGGCGGAGAAACCCGCGGTTGAACGGACCAACACCTTGTTGAAAAAGTCAGCGTCCGTCTTTCCGTTTACGATCGCCTGTGAAAGCGTCATACCCAATTCGTCAACGTACAGCAAATCAAGCAGTTTGTACGCGTAACGCGCATCACAGCTGCCCTGCGAATACTTCAGGGCGAACTCTTTTGCCGCTCTGTCAAGCATCTGGGCTTTCGGGTATAATTCTCTGATCTTTGCGTTGATAATGGTCTGGAAATTCGACATCTGATAATCCACGTTCATTTCGAGCATGGTGATCTCGGTGATACCCTTGCTCTCATCGTTCGTGAGTTTATATGCCAGATATACGCCTTTGTTCGCTTTGTTTCCCGGGTTCAGATTCTGATCAAGGAGCCTGTATCCGTCTTTTTCCGCCAGCTTCTCTGCGTTCTCATACGTAACTCCTTCATATAATTTCAGATCCTCTATGAACTCATACGTCCCTTTGTTTATTTCAATATCGGTCACGTTCGCCTGCGCGCGGCCCGGCCAGACGCTGACGACAAAACAAAGGACAAGAATAAGACAAATACTGATTTTCAGTGGTTTGTATGTACTAATGCTCATTTTTCGTTCTTCTCCTCCGCTTTGTCAGGATCACGCATAAAACCGCCGCTCCCGCCGCTGTTACGGTTCCCGCTGTCAGCAAAATCCAGCTTGTTTTTTCGCTGAACACACTGGAAACGAATTTAGTCGATCTCTCTTCTATATCCTTAAGCTGCGCCGTCGACCCGTCCGCCACAAAATAATGCGAGAACTGGTACTGGCTTATATTGCTTTTTTTGGTAATGGGCTGCTCGCCTGATTTTGACGACGCAATGTGGATACAGGAGCCCTCTTCAATACTTCCCGCATACAGATACGCGTGCTTTGATCCGGTGGTCTGTAAAGCGATATTGTCTGTATGCCGTTTATTTGAATAATTGTTTTGTATCCTGCAATAGCCCTGAATATTCAGATCATAATCGGCGTCAACGTAAATCGCGCCGCCGTGATCGTTTGCCACGTTTCCCGTCATTATCGCTCCGGAAATGACAACTTTTTTATTATCAATAAAGAGCGCACCGCCGCAATTATCGCATCTGTTGTTTTCAAAAACGCAGTCTGTGATATAGGTCCCGTCCGACGAGTTGGCAAAAACGGCTCCGCCGTCGTCGTCGGAATAATTGTCCCTGAACAGGCAGTTCACAAGATCGACCACGCCGTCGTCAATAAACATTCCGCCGCCTTCGCCGCCGGAATTGCCTGTTATACTGCATTCTTCAAACAGATGACAGTATTTTGAGTCGGTGTTCACAAATATCGCCCCGCCGCGGTCATCATCCTTTGCACGGTTGTTTGAAAAAAGACATTTCCTGAAAGATGAATTGCCTCCGTTGATATAGATCGCTCCGCCCTTGTCCTTTGCGCTGTTGTTCACAAAGGAAACGCCGCTGCAGGAAAGCGTGCCGTTATTCATATAAACCGCTCCGCCGTTATCCTCGGATTCGCAGCCGTCTATTCTGCAGTCCGATAAACTGCATTTTCCGCCGTTTATATATACAGCGCCGCCGTTGCAGCTGTCCCCGGAGTTTTTTGTTCTGCAGCCGAGAACAAGACCGCCGGTCATATTCAGCACGCCGCTGCCCGAAACGTAAAGCGCTCCCCCGTGTTCGTTGGTATTGCAATTATATATCGTTCCGGCTTTGAAGTTCAGTATCCCCTTTACGTGGATGCCGCCGGCTCCGTCTCCGGAGGCGCCGCCGGTCACGGCGCCTCCCGAAAAACCGTCGTGTCTTGAGCCGGGATTTGAATCAATCACGGTCAGAGTGCCGCCCGACTCAACGTTAATGCCCTCTCCGTCATCCCTCTGCTTGGATACCTTTCTGTCTATGCAGTATCCGTTCAGATCGATAACGATATTTGCTCCGGGCGGGACCCATAAAGCTCCGTTGCGGTAAGCGTTGACGGTATTCGTCGACGTTAAACCGACGCCCAGATCGCATTCGCGCACGTTGACGCCGAAATCGTACTTTTTGTATTTATAATTTTGACCGTTTATTTTTACGCTTTCGTCCTTTGTACGGGCGGTAAAATCACGGTTAAGCCTGAAAGTCACTTCTTTACCGGTCGTTTTAGCCAGATAAACAGCGTAACACCAGCTGAGGCTTATATCGTCAAACGCCGTTTCTCTTCCGTTGATCAAAGTAACGCTGCCGGCCGCCTGCGCCGGAATGGAAGAAACGGTAAATAACGATACGATCAGAATAACCAATAAAACTATTGATCTTCTTTTTTGCATATTTTCTCCTTTTTAACTACCGTAACCACTAAAAACGTAACGGCAAACGCCGCCAGAAGAGATATTCCGAAGAATATCGCATATTTGGCGTTTGAAAACGCGGAGCCCGCAAGAGAAGCACTTTCCTCCTCAAACGCAAGATACGTTCCCGGGACGCCGGACTTGGGAGTATAGTTGTACATTGAGCCTTCATTAAAGAGCGTTACCGGCTTTTTGCCGCTCGGTACGGTATTGCCCGTCAGTATTTCCAGTGACGACGCCTTTACCGGTCTTCCGGCTTCCGTATCGCGAGTGTAATACACGGCAAGCCATTCATCCCTGCTGAAGCCGTATACGTCGGCGCATTTGCCGCTCAGATCCGTTGAGCATTCGTATTTGACGTAATGTCCCGCCGTGTCGTCCGAAATATAATTGACCATACGGCTCGGAATGTTAACGTATTCGACCTTTTTATCTGCGACAAGCTTGTGGATCTCATACGTTAACAGCGCTGCGTTTACAAAAACCGCGGCAACCGACAGCACGTATGAAACACGGTGGAGATTTATAAGGGACGTGCTTACCTTGTTTACGCCTAAACCGTAGTTGAATCTTCTTGTTATAAAGTTTCCCGCTCTGTAGGCATTGATCTGCTGTACTCTGACGTCGTTATAGATGAGGATCATCATATTATCCGCGTTTTTCAGTTCGTAATGCCCCAGCTTGGAAATTATGTTGGAGATCCTTGCCGTAGTGGCGATATATGTCCCGAGCGATGCGACGGTGATCAGACCGATCGCCCAATAGTATTTTTCGGCAGCCTCAAACGGTTTTTGCCAGCCGCCGCTTGAGCTCCTTGCGTCCGCGGACGTCGCCTCGCTTGTAAGAGCAACGCCGCCGTTGAACATCTGTCTGTCTACTCCGCTGTAAACGGATGCCGTCGGCATCTCATTGATGATATTGCTGAACGCTTTTTTGGTGTTTTCATCCGATATCGTATCCATGATCGCTTTTTCCACCAAGGTATAAACGCTTATCGACTGAACGTTTGCCCTTTGTCCTTCGGACAGCGACGCAACGAACGGATAGATATCTTCTATATCCGTATCCTCGCTTTTTTGGCAGAAATAATCCAGCATCGTACCCTCGCCGTAAGGAATGCTTGCCAGGTAATCATAAACGAAGACGTCCACGATATTATTGGTCAGTTCACCTTCGTCCATTTCCGCCGTCAATGCAGTCATTTCCTCTTTTGTTTCAGCTGAGAGGACGGCGTTGTTTCTTTCTATATTCAGCAAATAAGAACGGAAATCGTCCCACGTATCAAGCAATCCCGACGCGACGTCGTCATAATCAAGGGCTATGTTGGTTATCGCCGCTTTTCTTGTTCCGTACTGCTCTGTGTAGGAGTCTACCAGTTTTTCGTAATCCAGCTTCTCCAGACGGTCGATAAACGTGTCGTCGTTTGTGTCGGAGCCCATTGCCAGAGCCTGCTGGATCGCCAGTACGATCTCGCCGTTGCCCTGCAGGAAAACGTTGTTTAACTTCTCCCGTCCGCCCGGTTCAAGCGAGCAGTCGAGCAGGAAGTCGCCCATATACGTTTCCTCGTCATCGTTATAGAATTTGTTCAGTATCTCATAGCAATGTATCGCGGTAAGCTTACCGGCGTTATAGTTTGTCCTGAATTCTTCGATCAATACGGCGATGGCGTCCATTGATTCTTCGATCGCCGCCGCCTGCTTTCTGAGCATTACATCATAGTCGGAATATGAATACTTGCCGTTCATATTCATGACTTTGATATCCGTTACGGCTTTTTGGGGATCCGTTGTCGTTTTATAACCGATAAAGGTGCTTCCTTTATCTGCAGAGGTAAGATTTCCCAAAACCGTATAACCGGCGGCCTTAAGGGCAGCCTCTTTATCTGCGCCGCTTTCGATCACAATTTCCGAAATGTACTCTGTACGGGTCCCGGCGGCGTAAGACGGAACAGCCATACAAGCAATCAAGGATATGCATAATACAAATACAACGAACGTTTTAAGTGTTCCGGTCATTTCTTTTCACTCCTTATCTCATTACTGCTCAGAAACCGTCTTTTTCTTCTTGCGTTTTTTTACTAAATTTCCGGTAAGTACGCCGACTCCGGCTCCGGCGAGTATACCCGCGCCGACCGTAAGAGCCATTGTTCCGGTCGAGAACGTTGATGAAACCAGCGACGCCGTGTTATCCACCCCGTAGTAAACGTAGATCGGCACGGTTCCCTTGGCTTTGAACATATCAACAAGCTCATCCGTATAACACCATCTCGGATCGCTTAAATTGACGGGGCTTGCCTCTCCGAACAGATGGAGCGCTTTATATCCGCTCATATTGTTTGATTTGCCGACGACAAAATCGTCAACTATCGGTTTTCCGGCGGTCTTATCTTTTGTATAGTAAAGCGATAACCATACTTTTCCAAGATCCGCGTGCAGATCGTTATCGTTTTCAAGCGTGGTGTTCTTTCCGTATTTTTCCGTTCTGTTGCATTGAGCGACTTTATAAAATACGTATTTTGTTTCGTACGTATTCTCTATCGGCACTTCATCGACTATGGTGTCGGGAACGGGGGTGAAATCACCGTTATAATATTTGATCAGGTCGGCAACGGTAACAACGAGTCCCGCGGTACACATAACCACGCAGGCGATGTTCAGTCCCTTCGCTATTTTGGTCCACGTTCCGGCGGAGGTCGTGATTCTGGTCCCCACGCCCTCCAGAGCGTCCGCGCCTATGGATTCCAGCGCGATGCCGCCGCCTCTTGCCGACGTCAACAGCGGCGCGATCCTTGCCTTTACTATGGGATAAACGATTTTATTTATTCCGAGAGACGCAACCGCGCATCCGATACCTGCGCCGAAAAGGATGTTGCGCAGCTTGACGAGATTTACTCCGTAAATACTGCCGTCATAGAAACTGGAATTTGATTTTGCTTCTTTTCTTTTGGCGTCGCTTGTCAAGGCTATATCGCCCTTGAACAAGCTTCTGTCAATGCCGTTGTAAACGCTTATCGCTTCAGCAGAGCCTGCTCCGGATCCGGCGTTTTCGGACGTGTTGTCGGCAATTTCCAGCGCCTCGGTATTTACCTTGTCCCAGGTCTCCTCGTCATTGCCTATCACGCCGTAATTTATCAGCTGCGCCAGTGAATTGAAGCCGAGAGTGCATTTCTGACCTTCGGTCAGAACGGAAGCGATAGAACACAGCTGTACGTACTCTTCATCGGACATTTCTTCTGTTGAATACTTAAAAAGATCAAGCAGGGTTTCGTCTTCACCGTACTTCATGCCCGCAAGCTTATCATAGAAAGACAGTACGTAGAGCCAGTCCTTAAAGTCTATGTTCTGATGCTTATCAAAATACGAATTGATCTCGTCTCTGGACGATTCCGGCGTCAGATCCGTCGATTCATACACCTCGATCGCTTCCTGCAGTTTTTCCCACATGGAAAGCAGCCGGTCCGCGATTTCGCTGTAGTCAAGCGCGATCTCACTTGCGGCCTGTTTCATGGTCAGACCTTTTTCTTCCGTATATTTATTGACAAGACCGTCCGGACCGAGAGCCGAAGGCCTTTCAAGCCAGGTGCTGTCGCTCGTATCCGCCGCCATACCGACGATCGTTTCAACGGCGATGACAGCAAGCGAATTGCCCTGAAGCATCATTGTCGTAAAATCGGCGTGCTCCTTTTTGCCGTCGGCGCTCAACGATTCATATTCTGACTGAAGCATTTCCTCCTTAGGTCTTTTATTGTTATCTTCTTCACTTCATTTTTTCTTTTTTATACGAAAAACAGAGACTCGGACGCTTTTGCCCTTGTCTCTGTTTTCTATTAGGCTATTTTTTTACAGCCCCAATTTGTTTTAGACTTAATTATTTCTTTTTCTTCATCACAATGACGATGACTGCTGCGATAGCCGCTGCTGCCACTACGCCGATTATGATCCATACCCATACGGGAACACCGTTCTGTTTTGCGGGTGTGGTGTTGCCGTTATCCTTGGTCGTGGTTGCTTCCTTGGTCGTCGTCGCCTCTGTGGTGGTCGCTTCGGTCGTCGTCGCCTCTGTGGTGGTCGCCTCGGTCGTTACCGCTTCGCTGGTCTCCTCCTCTTCCGGAGCTTCTTTTACGGCGATCGTTTTGAGGTAGAATACCTGTTCGTCGCTGCCGTCTGTCGACGGGTCGAGACGGAGAGATCTGATCTCGCCTTCCCAGTTGCCGTTGTCGTCGTCGCGCATATCTATTTCAAGCTCGGTAAAGTCTTCCGACGCTTCCATGAAGTACGTGATATGGTTTGCTGCGAGAGCGGAGGAGGCCTTGGAGGTGAAGAATACTTCGCCCGTTACGTCCTCAACGTCCGTCTTGTAGGTAAGAACGATTATCTGGTATTTGTCGCCGTCAAATCTCTGATCCTTCTTCATCGGGATGGTGAAATAGGGGTCGTCGCCGGTAACTTCTATCTTGGCGCAGCCGTAGACCTCGTCGTAGGTGATGGTGCAGCTGTTGTCGCCCTTGAATTTTGCGACCGTCGTCGGATCGGTAAGGTCGGCTATGATTTTCGCGCCGGAAGGATCGACGGGCGTATCGGAAGTGGTTTCCGCAGCGGTCGTATCTTCAACGTGCTGTTTGTCCATCTTTTCGGTCTCTTTGGGATCGCGTGTGATGTTGAGCTCGCAGCGCATGACCGAACCGGGAAGTGCGGAAGAACCGCTGCCGTGGTCGCCTATGAAAAGCGTGTTGCCGCCGTAGCCGCAGCCGGACAGCGCGTAGGTCTGATCCTCGTATTTAAGCTCGGCAACTTTGGAAAGATTGTCCTTGTTGAGAACGACGATCTCGGAATCCGCACCGGCGTAGGTGGAAACAAACAGGTAATCGCCGGCGGTGCATATACCGTAAGCCTCGTTAACCTCAACCTGCGTTACAATGCCTTTGCCGTTAGCCTCGATCTTTACGACGTGGCTGCCCTTTGAGCAGGCGCTTGTATCGGACTTGTAGCAGAGATATACGTAGCCGTCGATATCGACCGTTACGTAGCCGGGGTCGGCCTGTGAACCGGTGAGATCGTTGTAGTCGACAACGCCGTTTACACCGAAGCCGTCGTATAAGTGCATATTCGTTACGTCCGTAACGTCATAGCAGCGGATGGTGTCCTTATCGTAGCAGGTAACAACGTAAAGCAGTACCTTGTCGCCTATCTTCTGAGCGGCGATACCGTTTATACCGGTATGGCTGTACTGATCACCGAGGTTCTCGGTCATCGTAGCGACCTCTTTCATGCTGTTGTTGTCGAACTCGTCCTTTACGATGGTATCGGGGTCGACGCACGCGATGGATATGTAAGATGTCGCGGGAACGTCATGCGTGATACCTACGAACAGGTAGCCTCTGCAATCGACCGCAAGACCCTTCGGATAGTTACTGTTGGCGCTTACGACGTCATTTTCTATCTCGGGCTTGTAGGACGCTACGTGCTCACCCGTAGCGGTGTCTATCTTTGAGACGTGGCGATCCTGCTGTAAGAAGCCGCCGTAAACGTACTTTCCGTCGGGAGCGGCCGCAAAGCCTCTCATCTGGAAGCCGCCCTCCTCGTCAAGACCGTCAAGGTCTACGAGCAGATCGACGACCGCGTTTGCGAATACACTGTCATCCTTACCCGCGAATACGGGTACCGCCATTGCACACAGGAAGACCGCGCACAAAATGAATGCTAATACTTTTTTCAATGTGATATAACCTCCGTTATTTTTTTGCTATTATAGCATTATTATTAAAAAAAGTCAAGAGAAAACGTGAAAATTACTTGCCTACGCAGAATTTTCCGAAAATCTCGTCTATAATATCGTCCTTTACCTCTATTCCGTCAAGCCCCGCGACCTCGGATAAAGCCTCTTCAAGATCAAAACAGGCTATATCCTGCGTCTGCCCGTTTTCAAGCGCGTCAAGCGCCGAGCGGCAGCAGGTTATGAAGCGTGAGACGGCGGCGTACTGCCTGCCGTTTATTATATGCGGCGCGTTATAGTTTATCTGTCCGTCAATAAACAGCTTTTCGGCGAGCTTTGCTATTTTTTCCTTGCCCTCGCCACCTTTCGCGCTTACGTGGACGGTGTTTTCAAATATGCCGTCAAAGCCGG
>CADBSB010000107.1 GCA_902797235.1 uncultured Ruminococcus sp.
CGCCGCATCCCGCCGCATCACAAACGAGGTTCGTACCATCAACCGCGTAGTCTACGACGTCACGTCTAAGCCTCCGGCCACGGTGGAGTGGGAGTAAACAGAATACAAAACCGGGCGGCCGCGGCCGCCCGGTTTTCAGTTTGGATACGATACAAGACTGAGATTTTTAACGTACATCGTGTGGGAAAACGTGCCTATCGTCTCCCAGCCCATATTCATGCCGTTAAGACACAGCCCGTCTATCGTTTTTGCTTTGAAATACCCGTCGTCAAGCCCTTTCCGCAGCATATCGTCCAGATACGGGCGAAGATCCAGCTCTATATGGCGCCATTCCCCGTTCGGTTCGGGCTTGCCGTCTTTCCACAGGCTTTTGCCCGGGTACGCGTATTTTGAGCCGATAAGATATATCATGGCGCCGGACGCGTCGGCTTTGCCGCCGTCGTAGTTTATATAATGGTCGTTTTTATCCCATCTGTTGTCGAACAGCGAGACGCCGAACCAGCAGAAATCGTTTGTGTTAATGCCTTTCGCGTAGACGTACAAAAGAAACTGCGCCGCGCGCACCCAGTCGCCGTCCGTTTCGGTTTCGGAATAGTCGCCGAGCTTTATATCCATGCTTAAAACGATGCTCTTGCAGCCGCAGTTGAAGTACGCTTTTGCCTTACTATCCCACTCGTTATATCTGAAATCCTCCTGCTCTATAAGCAAATGCGGCCAGTAATCGCCCAAAACCGCGGGCTTTCCTTTATAATACCCGGAGGTATCGAGATAAAACGTCATCATATTCTCTGCCTTATCGTACGAAAACGTGCGGTATCTGCCGTCCGTAACGGCGCCGTCCGCGCGCCCGACAAGACAATCGCGCAAGTCGGTGCCGGAATCCCATTGAGCAAGGCCCCAGCGTGCGTTCTGCTCTTTCGCTTCTCTTCCGTAAAAGTCGACCGTTTTAAATACGCTGAAGCTCTCGTTGTTTTTATGATCCTTCTGCGTTATCAGACGCATACCCGTTCTGAATTGCAGATCGGGTATCAGCTGCATACAGTTTTCTTTATTTGTCATATTTAACTCTCCGTTTCTTTTTTCAAATCACTTAATTGCGCCGTTTTTCAGGCTTCGCACCTGAATACGACGGCGGAGAGCGGCGCGAGGTCGACGGCTATGCTGTCGTCAAAGCCGTCGCACGCGAGCTTTTCGCTTACAGCGTCCGGTCTGCCCGAGGGGTACGTGCAGAAAACCTCCCTGTATTTTCCCGCCTCCGGCACGCCGAAACGGTAGTACGGCAGATACGACGCGGAGAAGTTGAACGCACAGACGAGGTATTTGCCGTCGCCCGACGTGCGCGTGAATATCACGGTATTATGGTCCGCGTCGTCCGCTCTTATCCACCTGAAGCCGTCCCATGAAAGATCCCTCTCCCACAGCTCAGGCGAGAAAAGATAAAAGTGATTGAGCGCGATCGTATAATTCAACAGATCCCTGTGTTTTTCAAAATCCGTCATGAACCATTCAAGCGAGGCGTTGTTGTTCCATTCCGCAAACTGCCCATATTCGGAGCCCATGAACAGAAGCTTTTTGCCCGGGTGGCACATCATATAGGCGAGGAAACAGCGCAGCCCGTCGAATTTCTGATCGTAGGAGCCGAACATTTTGTTTATGAGCGAGCCCTTGCCGTGCACGACCTCGTCGTGCGATATGGACAGGATATAGTTTTCGGAAAACGCGTACATTAAGGAAAAGGTAATACAGTTATGCTCGTATTTTCTGTATACCGGGTCGGTGTTCACGTACCTTATCATATCGTTCATCCAGCCCATGTTCCACTTGAAATTGAAGCCGAGACCGCCCATGTAAACGGGCTTTGTGAGCATCGGCCAATCGGACGATTCCTCCGCTATCATGAACGCGTCGGCGTGCTGACGGAATATCTCCGTATTGAGCTTTTTGAAAAACGCTATCGATTCGTAGTTTTTATTCGATCCGTCCGGCGCGGGCGTCCATTCGCCCGGCGCCCTGTCAAAGTCGAGGTAAAGCATGGCGGCAACCGCGTCGACGCGCAGACCGTCTACGTGATATTCATTCATCCAATACAGAGCGTTTGATACGAGGAAGCTCTGCACCTCTTCCCTGCCGACGTCAAAGAAGCGCGTGCCCCAGACCTTGTGCTCTTTTCTGTCGTTTCCCTGGTATTCGTAGCACATGCCGCCGTCAAAATCGGCTAAACCGTGCGCGTCCTTGGAAAAGTGCGCCGGAACCCAGTCGAGTATCACGCCGATACCCGCCTTATGGAATTCGTTTACGAAATACATGAAGTCGGACGGCTCGCCGAAGCGGGAGGTGGGAGCGTAGAAGCCGCAGATCTGATAGCCCCAGCTGTCGTCAAGCGGATGCTCCGCCACGGGCAAAAGCTCTATATGCGTATAACCGAGTTTTTTGACGTACGGGACGAGAAAATCCGCAAGCTCGCGGTATGAGCAGTACGTTCCGTCAAGGCGGCGCCTTACCGAGCCGAGATGCACCTCGTATATATTCACGGGAGTTGAATACGGCGGCTCGTTCTCCTTCGCCGTCATCGCCTTCGCGCGCGCCTCGAACCATTTTCCGTCCTCCCATTCAAATTCGGGCAGCACGTACAGATAAGACGCGGTCTCCGTGTGCGTTCCGTCGAACACGGCGTAAGGGTCGGCCTTGAAAACGGTGTTCCAGCCGTTTTTTATCATGTACTTGTATCTTTGCCTGTCGGAATTATTGAAATTTATATCGGTATAAAGCTCCCAAACGCCTCTGTCGGATATTTTATTCATCGGCATATCGGCGCGCCAGCCGTTGAAATCGCCGGTTACGTAAACGGCGTCGGCGTTCGGCGCCCAGGTGCGGAAGACCGTTTTTATTTTACCGTCACCGTCCTGTTCCCTATGTACGCCGAGAAATTCATAGGCCTTGAAATACGTGCCCTGATGAAAAAGATATAATTCGCTTTCGTGATTCATAACACTACCTCTTTAAAATGATTTTTAACGCCCCGCAAGGGGCAATTCACGCGGTGCGATTCATGCTTTAAAATGAATCGGCTTCGCCGGGCTGTATTTGCCTTCGGCAAGCTGATCCGTTCTCTGTTTGCCTTTTCTTTCTCTATTATATCGTATATTTGCACTAAATTCCCTTTTTTCTTAATAACTTTATTGTTAATTTTTTTGATTTCTGTCTTGACAAAATTAAAATATGGTGTATAATGTTTATTACGGCAAAGGTGCTTATATTATGCGCGCCCGCGCTGAAAAATAAATAATAATCTCCGTTGTTAAACGGGGATCAAAAAGAAGGAGAAAAAACATGAAAAAAATCATCGTAATGCTGCTCGCAGTCGTACTCGTTTTATCAGCGGTAGCCTGCACGCAGCAGCCCAAGGTTCTTAAGGATGAAACCCACGAGCTGTGGGCAGCCCACGGTCAGTACCTGCTTGCCGACGGGACCGAAAACGGCTGGAACGGCAAAGACGCTTCGCTTTATGAGAAATCAGCTCTCAAAGCGATCTCGCTTGACGACGTCAAGGCGATAAGCGCCGATCTGTACAACACTCTCTCCGGCAAGGAAGTAAAGTACCTGTACACGATAGACCTTATCTTCGGTACGAACGACGCGGGTTGGCCGACCAACTTCTTGAAGGACGGCGTTCTCTACAAGGCGAACGGCTCCTACGCGTTCAAGATAGCGCAGTGCAACTCCGAGGTCGACGGCGACACGAAGGTATATTCCGAGGCTCAGTGGATCTCCGACCCGCACACCGCGCACGCCGAATCCCTTACGCCCAAGACGGTTTTCTATCCCGTATGGCAGGAAGAGGCTGACGCTAACGGCTTCAGCTGGGCTTCCAACCCCGTCGTCATCGGCGGTGCGGGTCTTTACACGCTCGTTATAGCTCAGTACAAAAACGCTTCGTCCGCAACGCAGCCCGGCTTCGGCGTAGGCCTTGTCCTCAAAGAAGCTAAGGACGGCATAGCGTACGAGGAGATCAAGACGTTTGTTCCCGGCGATCATACCTACGGTATAGTCGGCAGCTTCGAAGCAAGCGGCTGGGCGGACGGCAAAGACGTTGCCATGACCGCTGACGGCGCGAACAAGTGGGTCGGCGAAGTTGAACTCAAAGCCAACGACGAGCTCAAAGTAAGAGCGGACGGCAAATGGGACAACAGCTGGGGCACCTCTGACGGCGGCAATATAAAGGTCGAAGCGGACGGCACGTACGTCGTAACGATCGAATTCTCGGGCGAGACCGGAACCGTTACCGTAACAGCAAAATAAAAGTCTTTCATAACTGCAAGGGGGCTTTATGTTCAAAGCCTCCTTGCTTTAACTGAAAATGAGGAAAGGTGTCGGCGTCATGCTGAAAAAACTGATTTGCGCGCTTTTATGCGCGGCATTTTTGATAACGATATGCTCATGCGGCAAAAAACTGCCGGAATTTGACGATTTTCAGGATAACTACGTCGATACCCTGCCGGAAAACGCGGAGGACGGTCTGACGCTGCACGCGTTCAACTGGACCTACAAACAAATTTTATCTAATCTTGACAGCATAAAAAACGCGGGCTTCAAAAACGTTCTGACGATGCCCGTACAGCAGCCGAAAAGCGACGGCGCCTCCTGGTGGGCGTTTTATCAGCCGCTCGCCATGAAGATAGGCGACAAATCGAGCCTCGGGACGAAGGAAGAGCTGATACAGCTATGCGATAAGGCGCATGAGCTCGGCATCTGCATCCTCGCAGATATAGTGGTAAACCATCTGGCGACGACGGACGACGAGGGGAAGGAGCCGGACGGAACGCCGACTGTGTCGCCGCTCGTGGAGGCGTACGAGCCGGTTTTATACAACAACAGAAACGAAGATAAAGACGGAGTTGGCATAACGTTCCACCACAATATTAACGCGCAGGGCTCCGGCGCGGACACTCAGTATTACGCGTACGGCAACCTGCCCGATCTGAACACCGGCAACGCCTACGTACAGCAAAGAGTTTTAAGCTTATTAAAGGAGTGCATAGACGCGGGCGTAGACGGATTCCGTTTCGACGCGGCAAAGCATATAGAAACGTCGTCCGACCCGGATTATAAGAGCGATTTCTGGGAAAAAACGCTGATCGAAGCGAAAAAATATTATAAAGAGAAAACAGGCAAAGATCTTTACGCATACGGCGAGATCCTGGGATCTCCCGCCGGGCGTGATCTGTCATATTATACACAGTATATGCTCATAACGGACGACGGCTTTACCTCGCAGCTGAAAAACGCGCTTGCGACAAAACAGCCGGAGCCGATACTTAACGCTAAGTTAAAGACAAACGACGCAACGCAGCTTATAGCGTGGGTGGAAAGCCATGACGAGTACGTTTCGTCAAACACCCACTACTCCGACGTGCGCGTTGCAAAATACTGGTCCGTCATAGCCGCCAAAAAAGGCCTGGGCGGACTGTACCTCGCAAGGCCCACGGACGAGCTGACGGTCGGACAGATCGGAAGCTACGCGTACGAAAGCGAGTACGTCGCCGTGAGCAACCGCTTCCACAACAGATTTTACGACGCACAGTCCTACGAATCTGTCGACGGAACGTGCTACATAAATGAAAAAATAAAAGAGGGAGACGAAGGCGCTCTGATACTGAACGTTGGAGCGGTCGACACGGAAGCGACAGTTACCGTAGCCGTCCCTCACCTTGAAGACGGAAATTATTACGATTCGCTTACCGGAAACAAGGCGGTCGTATCTGATCATAAAGCTTATATAAAATTCGAAGCGAACGGCTTAGCCGTCCTCACCCGCTCGAAGAACCTGCATCCGCAGCTTAAAATATCCGACCGCGACGGCTCGTTCACGGGCGATAAACAGGTCACCGTAAGCGTAAAGAACACGGAGACCGCGTATTACACATTCAACGGCGGAAACGATAAGACGGATATAAACGGCGAAGCCGTGATAACGCTCAAAGACCACGTAAAGGACGGCGTATGCTCGCTTGAAATATATCTCAAAAACGGAAACAACGTGTACGAGCGCAAATTCACTTATAAACAGGTAGAGCTGACGGGCGATAAATTCAACGTCATAAACCTTGCGCCCGAATATCTTGACGGAACGTATGAATTATATATCTGGAGCTGGTCGCCCGGCCGCTGGAGCAAGGACTACACGGTAAAGGACGGCGTTCTGCTCGTCGATACAACAAATATGACGGGATTTCTTATCGGTGTGTTTGAAAAAGGATATGAAATAACGAATATAAATAACTGGGATAACAACGTATTGAAGCAAAGCACGGATATAAAGGGCGAGGTGCTCGAATCCGGCTTTGCCGACATGGCGGGATTCTGACGAGGATATAAATATGAAAACCAAAAGATATTTAAGTATTGTTTTATGCTTTATTTTACTTGCTTCCTTGATACTCGGCGGATGCAATAACGCGGGAGAGGGACCGGACGACGTGCCGCTTAAGCTCGTCCCCGCGGGCAACGTCATAAGCAAGTATAAAAAGGACGATACGGATTACGCTTCCCTGCCCGACGCCGAAACAAAGATCGTCCGCCTGCATTACAGAAGGACAGACGACACGGAAAACGACAGGAGCTCCTATCAGCCCTGGAACGTCTGGGCGTGGGATATGACGAACGGCGGTAACGGCGCCGCGTACGAATTTACGGGCTACGACGATTACGGCGTTTACGCCGATCTTGACTTGAACGTTATAGGCGACGGTAAAAAGATCGACAAGCTCGGTTTCATCGTCCGCACGGAAAACTGGACGAAGGACCCGGACGGCGACCGCTCGATCGATATAAACGAGACCTCGCCCGGCGGCTTGCAGAACGTGTACGTCAGAACGGCGGAGGCGACGGTTTTCGACAATCAGGAAAACGCCTGCAAGTCGATAGTAAGCTATGCGATGCTGAAAACCGCAAATCAGATAAGCGTTTACTTCAAGCCGCTTGCAAACGATTTCAAATCTTATCAGAAACGGTTTTACATAACGGTAAACGGTGAGGATTACACCAAATTCACAATGGGCGAATACGACGCCTCCTTAAAAAAAGCCGATCTGACCTTAAAGGACGATATTGATATATCAGACGTGGTGACGGTAAGCTACCGTTTCGACCCCACGTGGATAAATAAAGCAGAGCTTATGTTTACAAATTATTACGATACAATAGAATTCGATCAGAAATACGCATATACGGGAAACGATCTGGGCGTCAGCTTCGATAACGAGCAAAACGTCACAAAGACCACGTTCAAGGTATGGGCGCCGACAAGCTCAAAGCTTGTTCTCAACCTTTACAAAACGGGCGACTATATGACGGAGGCCTCGCCTTACGCGACGTATGAAATGACAAAGGGCGACAAAGGCGTGTTCTCCTACACGGCAAACGAAGACCTTGACGGCAAATATTATACGTACACCGTAACGAACTCCAAGGGAACGAACGAGGTGACCGACCCGTACGCGAAGAGCGCCGGCGTGAACGGCAGACGCGGCATGGTCGTCAACTTCACAAAACTCAACTCATCACTTGACGGGTGGGCAGCCGACAAAAGACCGTTTGACGGCAGCAACGTCGACGCCTCGATATACGAAATACACGTCCGCGATATGACGATAAGCCCGACGAGCGGCGTTACCGAAAAGAACAGAGGCAAATTCTTAGGCTTAGCCGAAACCGGCACGACCTGCACCGAAAACGGCGTTACGGTAAAAACGGGTCTCGATCATTTGAAAGAGCTCGGCATCACTCACGTACAGATACAGCCGTTCTACGACTACGTATCGGTCGACGAAACGAAGACAACTGCCGGGATGTCAAATGAAAACTATAACTGGGGCTACGATCCGCAGAACTACAACGTTTTAGAAGGCAGCTATTCCACAGACCCGTACGACGGCTATACCAGGATAAAAGAATTCAAAACCATGGTAATGGCGCTCCACAACGCCGGCATATCCATAAACATGGACGTCGTTTACAACCACACCGGCGCGTCGGAAAATTCAAACCTCAATCTGCTCGTTCCGTACTATTATTACAGAACAAAGGCGAGCGGCGGATTCTACAACGGCTCCGGCTGCGGCAACGAGCTTGCGTCCGAGAGGTACATGGTAAACAAATTCTTCCGTGAATCGTGCAAATTCTGGGTGGAAGAATATCACCTCTCCGGTTTCAGATTCGACCTGATGGGACTGATCGACAATCAGACGATGATAGACATATATAACGACTGCAAAGCGCTGTATCCGAGCGTTATGGTCTACGGCGAGCCGTGGGCGGGCGGAACGACGAAGCTGAAATCCGGCACGAGCGAAAACAAGCTTAAAGAACAGATGACCGTACAGGAAAGCCTTGCGCAGGATTATTTCTCAGGTTCGGGCGTCCTCGTCGGCGCGTTCAACGACGTTATAAGAAACGCGATAAGAGGCGAAAACAACCCGGGCAAGGGCTACGTTCAGGGCGATACGTCGAACGCCTCGATCATCGCAATGTGTCTTGAAGGCAGATTTTCAAAGGGTACCGTAAAAACGGAGGCGATAGATCCCGATCTCGTCATCAACTACGCCGCGTGCCACGATAACTACACGTTATACGATCAGCTTATACAGACAATGGGCGAAGACAGACTGCCTGTCGCGTACACTCAGGCGGAATCCATAGTGTTTTTGTCCGAGGGCGTGCCTTTCATACAGGAGGGCGAGGACTTTATGAGGAGCAAGTATAACGAGGCGACCGGCAAGTACGACGGCAACTCCTACATATCGGGCGACTTTGTGAACGTTATGGATTACTCTCTCAAAGTTAAAAACATAGACACGTTCAACAAGGTAAAGGAGCTTATAGCGCTCCGCAAAGCCGAGAGCTCGCTCCGCCTGTCTTCAAGAAATGAAATCAAAGACAAGGTAAAAGACGTGACGTTCGATAACGGCACGGTCAGATTCAGCGTTGACGATCTCAAAGTCGCGCACACCGTAAGCGGCGGCACGCTGACGCTCGACGGAACGTACAGGATCATATATTCCAACACCCGTGAAGAGTATAACGAGGTATCGGGCGAGATAACGCTTTTGACAAACGAGTCGATAGTATTGAAGAAGGTCGGCTGATATGTTTAAAAAAGGACAGGTCAGCACGGAGGTGGACAAGGGACCGTTCATCTTCACTCTCGTCGCGCTCGTCGTCGGTCTTACCGTAACGGTTTTGCTGTTCGCGCTCGGCCGCGGCGCGGGGCTTGCGGTATTCGCGGGCGTGCTGTTCGCGATAGTAACGCTTTCCGCGGCGGTCGTCCTGTTCGCGCTTCTGACTGATAAGGCGTATATAGACGACTGTGTACTTTATACCTCTTATATGTTCAAAAAAAGAGCGATAAAATTAGATGAGATAGGAAAAATATCTTATAAGGACGACGTTTATACGGTATTTGACAAAAAAGGAAACAGGGTAAGCACCATAAACGCAAAGCTTACCTCGATAGGAGAAGTTATATTCGCGCTCGATAAAGCCGGCGTGGATTTCAATTAAAATATAATTAAATATTGTTTGGAGGACAATATGGCAAACCTAAAGCTTTCCCACATCTACAAGGTCTATGATAACGGTCACAAGGCTGTGAACGATTTTTCGATAGACATAGCTGACAGGGAATTCATTGTTTTCGTCGGTCCGTCCGGATGCGGAAAATCAACAACGCTCCGTATGATAGCCGGCCTTGAAACAATAACCGCGGGAGATCTTTTCATCGGCGACACGTACGTGAACGACATGGAGCCGAAGGACCGCGACATCGCCATGGTGTTCCAGAGCTACGCTCTGTACCCGCATATGTCGGTGTACGAGAACATGGCTTTCGGACTGCGGAACCGCAAGATGCCCGAGGCGGAGATCAAGGAAAGGGTCATGAAGGCGGCGAAAATGCTCGACATCGTCGATTATCTCGACCGTAAGCCGAAGCAGATGAGCGGCGGTCAGCGCCAGCGCGTCGCGCTCGGGCGCGCACTCGTCCGCGACCCGAAGGTATTCTTGCTCGACGAGCCGCTGTCTAACCTCGACGCTAAGCTCCGCGCAACGATGCGCTCGGAGATAACGGCGCTGCACAAGAGCCTGAAAACCACGTTCATCTACGTAACGCACGACCAGGTAGAAGCCATGACGATGGGCACGAGGATAGTCGTTATGAAGCTCGGCTACGTCCAGCAGATAGACACGCCTATGAATCTCTACAATTCCCCGTACAACAAATTCGTCGCGGGCTTTATCGGAACGCCGCAGATGAATTTCTTTGACGTCACGCTCAAAAGAGA
>CADBSB010000108.1 GCA_902797235.1 uncultured Ruminococcus sp.
ATTTAGCTGTTTTGACGATAGGCAAACAATTTAGCTGACGCGCTTTGCGCGGCAATTTAGCTCTGACAAACAACAAAGAACAGACTGTTGAATTTCCAGCCTGTTCTTTTCAATATTTGCGCACTTACTCACCGCATTTACGCGTTGTTAATAACTTCCTTATCGGGCTTTTCCCTTTGCGACAGCCCCTTTGGTCTTTGTATGTACTTATGATTTTGTCGGTATCTCTTTCGCGCCCTGAAGCGTCAGCTTTGTTATCACCGGACCGACAAGCTCGTATATCAGCGTCGCGCACAGTACTACCGCGCGTATCGTGTCGGCGTACGCCGGCGCCGCCGTCTGTGCGACGAGCGTAAGACCTATCGCCACGCCCGCCTGCGGGATAAGCGCGGGACCTAAGAATCGGCGCACGGTTTTCGGCGCTTTCATTATCACCGCGCCGAGCCACGCGCCGCCGACCTTGCCGGCTATCCTTGCAAGCACGTAGATAACGCCTATGAGCCCTATCTGCGGGATTATCGTTATGTTGAGCGCCGCGCCGCTCGTGGCGAAGAAGAGCAGGAAAAGCGCTGGGGTTACGCTGTCCGATACGGCGAGTATGCTGTCCGATTCGCTTGAAATGTTGCACAGCATGGTGCCTAACGCCATACAGGCGAGAAGCGACGACCAGCCGAGCAGATTTGCGATGCCGGCGCACGCGAAAACGAGGCCGACCGTGATTATCTGTCTGTTGCCCGCTTTTTTGAAGAATTTGAGCGGTATCTTGAATATCAGACCGAAGACCGCGCCGAGCAAAAGCGCGCCGACTATTTCAATTATCGGCATATATATCGTCTTCGCCTCAAATTTGCCGCCGCCTATGACGGAGGCTATCGCCACGCAGACGGAGAACGCTATGAGCGCGACCGCGTCGTCAAGCGCGACGACGGAGACGAGCGTATCGGTAACGGGACCCTTTGCGCCGTACTGCTTGATCACCATAAGCGTCGCCGCCGGCGCCGTCGCCGCGGCTATCGCGCCGAGCAGTATGGAAAGCTGAGGATCGGTCCCTATCGCCAGAAGCACGCCCTGGACGGCGAAAACGGCGAAAAGCGATTCGAATATAGCGATCACGACCGGCGTCATACCGACCTTTTTAAGATAAGAGCGCTTGAAGCCGCAGCCGATGGTAAACGCTATAAACGACAGCGCCATGTCCGATATAACGCTGAAATCATTTACCACGTCAAGCGGTATCACCTTTGTCACGTAAGGCCCGAGGATAAGTCCCGCGAGCAGGTAGCCCGTGACGTTAGGCAGTTTTATGAGCTTGACGAGCCTTCCGCATAAAAGGCCCGCCATGAGCAGTATCCCGAGATATAATAACGTATTGAGCTGCAACGGTATCGCTTCCTTTCATTCGCTGTGAGATATTCCCTCGATGTAAAGCAGCGGGACGGAGAACATTATCGCGCTGTCCGGCTCGTTCAGATCGCCGACTATTTTTCTTACCGCTTCCTTCGCTTTTTCCGCCATTTCGTCGGAGCATACGATGAAAATGGTCTTCGATTCCGAATGGGAGACGTCAAAGAACGCGCGGAAGCTCGATATGAAATGACTTTCCTCGCGGCCCGCGAGCGCGTGCGCCATGCCTATGGAGCTTATTACTGTCGCTCCGCTTACGCCCGCCTCTTCAAATTCGTCAAGCAGCTTGTCAAGAAGCTCTATTTTGTTTAAAACGGTAACAAGGACCTGATTGAACATATGCGTGATCTCCTTATCTTTTTTCTTCATTATACCACTAAAAATACTACATTTCAACCCCTAATTTATACAATATCCGTATTTAATTTATAATAAAAAATAGCACTTTTAACGCCGATTTTATTGACTTATGCGTGTAATTCTGTTATACTGTAAGATAAAAGGGGGGATATACCTTTGAAAAAACGCTTATGCCTTATCCTCGCGGCGGCGGTGATAATCATTTTTGCGTCGTGCTCGGGGGCGAATATAGTAAAAACTTACACGGACGCGGAAAAGCTGCCGTCGAATATGACGCTGCTCGATCCGCGCGCACAAGACGATATATACGCCGTGCTGCTCCGCAAATTCGACGAATCAAAAACGTCCGTCGCCCTGTGCGATGGCGTTGACGGGGAATTCGATATAATATACGATCTGCCGGCAGGCACGATCACGTATGAGCTGACCGCGGCGGAGGGACTTATAGCTTTCTATGAGCTTTCGATGTACAGCGACGGGAGCGTGAACTACGCCTTGAAGGTCATAGATACGAAGAACGAAAACAAGGTACACAGCCCGTACAGAAAGACGATATCGGAAGACGGAGATTTGCAGACGCGTTTTCTTTGCATATATAACGGCTCGGTTTACTATCTTACGAAATCAAATCTGCTCGGCCGCTGCCGGGTGATGAAATACGACGTCAAGACGAAAGAGCTGACGGAATATCTGAGCTTTGATTTTACGGAAAACGTGCTGACGGATAACAGCTCCTGCACAAGCATTTCGGAGAGGGCGGGGTATCTCACCTGCGCAGTCGTTTCCGGCAGCAGGACGACGCTTAAAACGTACGATCTGAACACGGACGAGCTCGTGCGCGAAAAGGAGCTTCCTTACGGCGCGGCGCTCGTCTACATGGCGGATCACGATTACAACACGGGACTTTACGCCATGTATTACTTCTCCGCGCAAAGCGACGAGCGCGTAGGATGCTTCGCTTATTCGGATGCGGAGATAACCGATATATTAAC
The DNA here is from genome assembly GCA_902797235.1 of uncultured Ruminococcus sp. Taxonomy (GTDB): domain Bacteria; phylum Bacillota; class Clostridia; order Oscillospirales; family CAG-272; genus UBA1248. The sequence continues at coordinate 2,757 of CADBSB010000108.1, forward strand.
GCTGAGCGACGACGAATATCTTAATCACGAGCAGGTGCGTCTGTACGGCGATACCGTTTCATTCGTGGTGCAGGATACGTCGAAGACCGCGCCGCACGAGCAATATTATTATATGCAAAAGCCGGTCGCGGGCGGAGAATTCACCAAATTACAGGGCGTTTTCGACACCGTGCAAAATACCGGTCATACGTGGGGTCTTGAATTCGATAATAAAAAAGGCTATGACGCCGTTCATCTTATAACGATAATGAATTAAGGAGTGTGTTATGACAAAATACGAGCTTCCGTTAAAAATAGTCCACGGATTTGATTATCCCGCGGATACGCCGTGCGAAACGGTCAGAGAGAATATAAAAAAACGCCTTTTGTCGCTTAAAGAAAAGGGCTTCGGCGGCATCGTCACAAACGTCGCTTTCCGCGATTATCTCAAAAACGAGCATTTATGGCGCGTGTTTGATATAGTGCTCGAGCAGGCGAAGGCGCTCGATATGCGCGTTTGGCTTTACGACGAGGACGGATATCCGAGCGGAGGCGCGGGCGGCTTGACGATCGACGAAAACCCCGATTTTGAGGCGAGAGCCGTCGTTATGCTTCACGCATTCATAAAACCGGGAGAGAGCCATACGTTTGAATTTCCGCGCGGACACGAATTTGCGCTCGCCGCCGCGTCGTATAAAGTCAAGAGCGAGGACATAACGCGCCTTGACGCCGAGAGGGCGTATAAGCGCTACGACGTTTACGGCAAAACGGAGAATCTGACGGTCAGAAACGATACGAACGGACTTTTATTCGCCGCGTATTTTGTAAAGAAGCACGTTTACGAGGGCACTCACGCCGAGCATAACGTATGCGAATGCAGACGGTACATAGACATAACGAATCACGACGCGGTAAGGGCTTTCATAAAAAACACGTACGAGGAATATACAAAGAGGTGTAAGGGCGATTACGCCGGTATGAAGCGCGAGAACGGGCTTATCGAGGCGATGTTCACAGACGAGCCGTCTCTCATGGGCGTTTATCTTAACGCCGGACTTTACCCGAATTCCGTACACGACAAGTACGACGACACGCTGCCGCTTTATCCCATGACCACTTGGGGCAAAAACATAGACAACCGCTTACTTACAAAGTACGGCATAAACATATACGACTGCTTTATATACTTGTTCGGCGTCGACACCGAGACCGCGCGAGAGGTGCGCTCCGCGTGGTATACCGAAATGAGCCGGCTTGTTGAAACCGCGTATTTTGAGCAGATCTCGGATTACTGTTATTCCGTAGGCCTGCCGTTTTCGGGACATATACTGCTTGAAGACGATATAAGACTGCACCCGCTTTTTGAAGGCAATTATTTCTCGCTGCTCCGTCATATGCATTACCCGGGCATAGATATGCTGCAGTCGGTACCGGAGACGGTTTACGATATGGCGTTCACGCCGAAGCTCATTTCTTCCGTCGCCGTTAACTACGGCAGAGAGCACGTTATGAGCGAGGTCTCGGCGCACGCGCAGGGCGGAAAGGTGACGGATGAGCAGATGCTCTGCGCCGAGCTTTTGCAGTACGTTTTCGGCGTCGATACGTTCACGTCGTACTACGCCGAAAACTTTATGGAGCCGGAAAAATATAATAAGTATAACCGTGCGATAGGCGCGGTGGACGAGAATATGAAGGGCAAGGACTTTACGTCGATAGCGCTTTATTATCCCTATAACACCATAGCCGAAAACACGACGACGAATATAGACGGACTGAATAAGGACGGCGATATGGCGAAAGTCAAAAACGCCTGCGCCGACGGACTTATGAGGACCGTGAAGGAACTGAACGACAATCAAGCGGTTTATCATTTCGTCGATTTAGAGCTGCTTGAAAATTCCGACACGTCGGAGGGCTTTATAGATATGCCGCTTTATAACGGCGTGTTCTTTGAAAGTCTGCTGATACCGCCCTGTACGCTTTCCGACCGCGAAAAAGAGGTAATTTCGCGCATGAGATACGACGGCGTACACGTCTATTTCGCGGAGGATTACGGATTTACGGCGGAGGACACGGACGCGATAATCTGCTTAGGCATTGAGGACGCCGTGCGCGCCGCGCAGTCCGAGGGCAAACCGTTCAATGTCACGGGCGACCGTAAAGGCGTCGCCGCGCTTTACAGAAACGGCAACCTGCTGCTCGTCAACGCAGAGAACAGGGATAAGAAAATATACGTCGACATAGGCTCGGATACCTCCGACGTCTACGATCCGTTAAACGACGATTACATCTTCGCGGAAAGAAAAGGCAGCACACTCGCGTTCACGCTCAAAGCGTACGCGGCGGTGATAATAAAATAATTTGAATAAATATTCAAAAAAGACTTGATTTTTTTGTCAAAAAGGTATAAAATAATTCGTCAGCTTTGAAGGCTGACGATCGAGCCGCCTTTCCTGTAGGGGAGGGGTCTCCCCTCCCGCTTCTGAAAAATCACCGCAAAACGACATTAAATCCGCTTATCCCGTAGGGGTCGGCGCCATCGACGCCCCGTTTTGCGGGGGTTCCCGTAAAGCGACACCTTAATTCTTAATTTCGAGGAGCGTATCATGTACAAGATAGTACAAAAAAAATCTTTAAACCCCACGGTCACGCAGATGATGATCGAGGCGCCGCTTGTGGCGAAAAAGGCTAAGCCGGGTCAGTTCATAATACTGCGCGTCGACGCGGACGGAGAGCGCATACCGCTTACGGTCGCGGGCGTCGATACGTGGGCGGGCACGGTAAAGATAATATTCCAGATCGTCGGCGCGACGACCAAAAAGCTCGACGCAAAATCAGAGGGCGAATATATAAGCGATTTCGTCGGCCCTCTCGGAGTACCTACAAAAACGGACGGCATCAAAAAAGTCTGCATCGTAGGCGGCGGCGTGGGCTGCGCCATCGCTCTGCCGGTGGCTCAGGCGTTTCACTGTCTTGGCGCCGACGTGACGAGCATCATAGGCTTCCGAAACAAAGACCTTCTGATACTTGAAGACGATTTCAACGTCTGCTCCGATAAACTCATTGTGATGACGGACGACGGATCGTACGCCCGCCACGGAAACGTGACCGTTCCGCTTAAGGAAATGCTCGATGCAGGCGAGAAATTCGATATGATAATAACGATCGGTCCCTTAATAATGATGAAATTCGTTACGCTTACTGCAAAGCCTTACGGCGTGCCCGTCACCGTTTCTATGAACCCGATAATGATTGACGGCACGGGAATGTGCGGCGGCTGCCGCCTGACGCTTAACCGTGACGGCGAGCGTATCACTAAATTCGCGTGCGTCGACGGACCGGATTTCAACGGATACGAGGTCGATTTTGACGAGGCGATGTCGCGCGGCAGGATGTACGGCGATTTTGAGCGCCACGCGTATGAAAAGACCTGCAATCTGTTTAAGAAAGCGTAAGGAGACGGTTATGGCTATACAGATAAAAAAGCATGAGATGCCGACGCAGGCGCCGGAGGTAAGAGCGCACAATTTCAACGAGGTGGCGCTCGGTTACAGTCTTGAAATAGCGGTGGAGGAGGCAAAACGCTGTCTCAACTGCCCGAAAAAGCCCTGTGTGGAGGGCTGTCCCGTAAACATAGACATTCCCGGTTTTATATCAAAAATAAAAGAGGGCGATTTTGAGGGCGCGTACAACGTGATAACAGGCTCGTCGTCGCTTCCCGCCGTATGCGGCAGAGTTTGCCCGCAGGAGACGCAGTGCGAGAGCAAATGCACCATGGGCATAAAATTCGAGCCGGTCGGAATCGGCAGACTTGAACGCTTTGTCGCGGACTACCATAACGAAAACGTCAAGGACGCGCCGCAGAAGCCTGCCGCAAACGGTCACAAGGTCGCGATAGTCGGCTCCGGCCCGTCGGGCCTGACGTGCGCGGGCGACCTTGCCAAAAAGGGCTACAAGGTCACGGTGTTCGAAGCGCTTCACACCGCGGGCGGCGTTCTCGTTTACGGCATACCGGAGTTCCGTCTGCCGAAGTCGATCGTCGCAAAGGAAGTCGACACGTTAAAACAGCTCGGCGTCGATATCGAATGCAACGTGGTGATAGGCAAGACGCTGACGATAGACGAGCTTTTCGATATGGGTTACGAGGCGGTCTTCATCGGCTCCGGCGCGGGATTGCCGAACTTTATGAACATCCCGGGCGAGAGCTTCAAGGGCGTGTATTCGGCGAACGAATATTTGACGCGAAGCAATCTGATGAAAGCGTATAACGATTCCGATACGCCGGTCATGAAGGGCGGCCGCGTCGCCGTCGTAGGCGGCGGCAACGTTGCCATGGACGCCGCGAGAACGGCTGTCCGTCTCGGCGCGGATAAGGTGTATATAGTGTACCGCCGTTCGATCGACGAGCTGCCGGCGAGAGCCGAGGAGGTCGAGCACGCGATGGCGGAGGGGATAGAATTCCACCTGCTCTGCAATCCCACGGAAATTCTCGGATATAAGAACGAAAACGATCCGCGCGACCCGAAAAACGGCTTTGTGACCGGTATGAGGTGCGTGAAAATGCAGCTCGGCGAGCCGGACGCGAGCGGAAGAAGAAGGCCCATCGAGATTAAGGGCAGCGATTTCACGCTCGACGTCGACACGGTCGTAATGGCGATAGGCACAAGCCCCAACCCGCTCATAAAGAACACGACAAAGGGGCTTGAGGTCAACCGGAGGGGCGGCATAGTCGTAAACGAGGACGGACTTACCTCGCGAGAACAGGTTTACGCCGGCGGCGACGCCGTGACGGGCGCGGCTACGGTAATTTCCGCCATGGGCGCGGGCAAGCTCGCGGCGCAGTCGATAGATAAGGCGCTCAACGCGTAGCAAAAAAGCGGCGATAGCGGTGTACTTCATAAGGAAGTACACCGCAGCTAAATTCGCCGCGGGCGGCGAGCTAAATTATGCTCCGCATAGCTAAATTTGCTGTCGCAAGCTAAAT
>CADBSB010000109.1 GCA_902797235.1 uncultured Ruminococcus sp.
AGCAAATTTAGCTATGCGGAGCATAATTTAGCTCGCCGCCCGCGGCGAATTTAGCTGCGTTGTACTTCCTTACGAAGTACAACGCTACCGGCGTTTTTTATTTACATTTCCGTCTCGGGGGATTCCTTGATCACCGCGGTGTGAGTATGCGGTTCAACGGTTATAAGGTATCTGTCGGACATATCGTCCTCCACGTGACCGTCCTCCGAAATGAGCGACATATAGTAGTTGTAATACACCGTGCCTATCTCGCCCGAATCGTACTGTTCTTTGTAATAGTCCTTATATTCTTTCTCCGAATCCTCTGACATGAAGGCGTATTTAACGGTATTCTTCGTTATGGTGCATGACACCGTGTTTTTGTTCTGCTCGTACGTTCCCTCATAGCTTTCGTTTATCAGGCACGGACCGAAGCCGCCTTCTTTAAACGAATCGTGATACATCCTGCACGTTCCGTCGTCATACAAAGCGAGCATAAAGCCGTTTTCGGCTATGTAATACTCCTCGTCGGACGGCGCTATGCCGGATATGAGAAAATAAGCCGTTTGCTCTTCATCGTCGAGAACCGCTTTGTTTCCGCCGCATGCAAGCGTCGATTTATACGCCTGCGCGGACTTGAAATCATCCGCTTTATCCGTGAAATAAGCGCCGTTTGCCGCCTCTTTTATTATATCGTATGCGGCTTTGCTTATACTGCCCCACGAATACGCCGTCTCAACCGCGGAAAGATACGTTTTTTTGGAATCGCTGTCTAAGCCGGGTCCTATTTCAAGCGTCAGATACAACGGCGCAAGTATCACTTCTCCCACGGTTTCGTCTTTTTCGTAATCGCCGCGCTCAGTGTAATTCGTCACGACCTGAAAGCCGGTGCTGCTCTCTTTGCTCGATATTTCCGCCTTGTACTTTCCGTCCTTGTAAAGCGTCAGTTCTCCTTTGTAATCGGTACCGGAAAGCGCCGGATCGTATATGGTGTACGTCATCAAAATCTCCGGCAAAAGCTCCGTATCCGCAGTCGTGTCCGCGGTCGTCTCCGTCTCCGTCACGGGATCGGTTTCCGTGCCGGGGTCAAGCGTTACCTCGTCCGTGCCGAACGGCTCACCCATGGTCGTCGTGTCTTCCGTATCGGTTTGTTGCTCTGTATTATTGCACGCGAAAAGCGCGGGTAATATCAATATTATAAGCAAAAGTGAAATTATCCTTTTCATCCGCTCCTCCTTTTGATATTTTAATTATACAATAACAAAGCGTATATGTCTTCCTATTTTTTGTAAATATTATTGTAAAGCCAGCCGAGCGCGTCGCACAGACCGCCGATACAGTCTATAAGTCCGCACGATACGGCGGTCTGCCCGTCTATTATCGTGCCTATATCGGCCGCCAGCTCGTCCGTGTCGAACATCAGCTTGTCAAGGTATTCCTTGCTCACCCTGCTGTGCGCTAAAATAAAGCCGTTTATCCTGTTCTGCATCTGCTTGAAATACGTGAAGCTCTGCTCCACGCCGAGGACGAGGCCGTTGTAACGCACAGGGTGAACGGTCATCGTCGCGGACGGCACTATAAACGAGCGCTTCGCCGCGACGGCGAGCGGCACGCCTATCGAATGGCCGCCGCCGAGTACAAGCGAGACCGTGGGCTTTGCCATCGACGCTATAAGCTCCGCTATCGCAAGCCCCGCCTCTACGTCGCCGCCGACGGTGTTCAATATAAACAAAACGCCTTTTATCTCATCCGACTGCTCGCATAAAACGAGCTTCGGTATCAGCTCCTCGTACCTCGTCGCCTTCTGTCCCGCGCCGAGCGAATAATGACCTTCGACCTGCCCGGAGATCGTTATGCACTCCACGCCGTTTTGCACGTCACAGCTCTCCTTTTTTTCTTCTTTTATATCCTCTTTTTCCGTATCCATAATATCGCCTCCCTATATAGTTCTATTTTTTACAAATTGTTTTATTTTATTCATTGAAAAAAGTATGCAATCGGTTGTATAATAAATCGGATATAAAAATAAAAGGAGCAGCATTATGAACAAGAAAATTCTCGTTGAAACCTCAGCAAGACACGTACATCTTACCCGCGAAGACGTTGAAAAGCTCTTCGGTAAGGGTCACAAGCTCACGGAAAAAAAGCCCCTTTCACAGCCCGGCCAGTTCGCCTGTGAGGAGAGGATAAAGCTCGTCGGTCCGAAAAAGGAGATAGCAAACGTTATAATCCTCGGCCCGGAGCGCAAGGACACGCAGGTAGAGATCTCGTTGACCGACGCGAGAACGCTCGGCGTTGAAGCCAAGGTCCGTGAAAGCGGCGATATCGAAGGCACCGCCGGCATCAAGCTCGTCGGACCCGAGGGCGAGGTAGAAATAGAAAAAGGCGTTATCGCGGCAAAGCGCCACATACACATGACGCCCGAGGACGCCGAGATATACGGCGTACAGGATAAGCAGATCGTCAAGGTCAAGATCGAAAACGACGTCAGAACGACGATATTCGGCGACGTTGTCGTTAGAGTAAGCCCGAAATTCGCGCTTGCTATGCACATAGACACCGACGAATCGAACGCCGCCTGCGCTTTCGGCACCTGCTACGGCAAGATAATGAAATAAGCAAATATAGTTTTTGAAAGGATAAAGAATATGAGCAAGGTAAGTGAATGCCCTTACGCTATGAGCGGCGAGGTGCAGAATCAGTACAAGGTCACAAAGGGTTGTGACCACGGGCCCGCTCCGATCCCGGAAGAGGGCAAGTGGATACAGGCAAAGGAAATATCCGACATATCGGCGTACACCCACGGTGTGGGCTGGTGCGCTCCTCAGCAGGGAGCCTGCAAGCTCTCGCTGAACGTCAAGAACGGCATAATCGAAGAGGCTCTCGTTGAGACCATCGGCTGCTCCGGTATGACGCATTCCGCGGCTATGGCGGCGGAAATACTCCCCGGCAAGACGATACTTGAGGCGCTCAACACGGACCTCGTGTGCGACGCTATCAACACCGCTATGAGAGAGCTGTTCTTACAGATCGTTTACGGTCGTTCGCAGTCCGCGTTCTCCGAG
>CADBSB010000110.1 GCA_902797235.1 uncultured Ruminococcus sp.
GCTTCGCAAGTTATGAGCCCTACGGGCGTTATGAGCGCTTCGCGCGTTTTTCTTAATTCTGATTTTTATCGTAAAATCCCTGCGCGGTGAATATCTTTTCGTACTCTTTTGTTTCTCCGTTATAAACCGATAACGTTCGGCGTAAGCCGAACTCATAACTTTTTGCCGAGAGGTAAAAATCATAACCGTAAACTTGCCCGTAAGGGCAATCATAACTAAAAGTCAAGAGTTATGAGCGGCTGTGCCGCGTTATGATCGCTTCGCAAGTTATGAGCCCTACGGGCGTTATGAGCGCTTCGCGCGTTTTTCTTAATTCTGATTTTTATCGTAAAACCCCTGCGCGGTGAATATCTTTTCGTACTCTCTCAGCTTTGCCTCGCGGGCTTTATAGTCGGGGATATATTTTTCAACGAGGGAACAGAAATCCTGATTATGATTTTTATATACGATATGGCACAGCTCGTGTACGGTGACGTAGTCTATACATTCCTCGTCCGTCATCAAGAGCATATAGGCGTAGTTTATCCTGTTTCCGCCCTTGCCGCCGCAGCTTCCCCAGCGCGTCTTCGCGCCGGTTATCTTCGGTGCGGGCGGCTCTTTGAGGCGCATTACCGCCGCCCAGAGCGACGTTTTGTCCGCCATGTACTTTTTGCCGACGGACTTGAAATAGTACGCCAAAGCCTCTGTTTTCTCTGCCTGTGACAGACCCGACGGCATAAGGAATTTATCGCCGTCTCTGCCTATCTTCTTTTCTTCGGTCTCGCACACGGGCAGCTTTTCACCGAAAAAGTAAACAAAGTCAAGCCCGGTGCGCTTTGGGACGTCGGCCTTTTTCTTTTCTATCCAGCCGCTGTGCGCGCGGACGAACTCGTCTATTTTCGCCCGCGGCATACCCTTCGGCGCGCGGACGATCAGGCTCCCGTCGCGCTTTATCTGTATGGATACGGTTCTTCTGTCGGAATAAATGACGGTATGGTTCATTTACGCTCTTTTCCGTCTTTGATCTCCTGCAATTCCGCCAAGAACGTTTCAACGTCGCGGAACTCGCGGTATACCGACGCAAATCTGACGTACGCTATATCGTCGATCTCTTTGAGCCTCGCCATTACGAGCTTGCCTATCTCGTACGACGGTATTTCCTTTTTGCCCGTCGCCTTTATCGTGTTTTCCACGTCGCGGACGAGGTTTTCGATCTGCGCCGACGATACGGGGCGCTTGTGGCATGATTTGAGTATGCCGTTCATAAGCTTCTCGCGTGAGAAGACCTGGCGCGTCTTGTCTTTCTTTACGACCATGAGGGGCGTGGACTCCGCCGTCTCGTACGTAAAGAACTTGTTTCCGCAGGCGGAGCAGACGCGTCTCCTCCTTATGACCACGCCGTCCTCGAACGGACGGGAGTCAACGACCTTTGTGTCGGGGACACCGCAATTCGGGCATTTCATTTTATCGACCTTCCTTTGTGTTTATTGTACTGATTACTATTATACACACAATATCTTGTGTGTCAATAGGTTTTTTTGCAATATAATGGGAATTTTTAAAAAAAGTCTTGATAATTTTGCTTCTGTGTTGTATAATTGTGAAAAAGGGAAAGGAAAAGTCATGCGTCTGTTTGATAAACGTCCGCTTTGTTTTGCGTGCTCCGCCGCGCTTTTGCTCGGACTTTTGTTCGCGTACACGGGGATATACGCCGTTATATCCGCCGCGGCGGTGTGCGCCGCGTGCTTTATCCTCGTTTTCGCGCTCAAATACAGATACAGAAAAACGCTTGCCGTGGTGTTTTCCGCGGCGCTCGTTTTATGCCTTTCCTTTTCCTTGTTTTATATTACCTCCTCCGTCGTTGAATATGACGACGCGGAAATAAAGGGTTACGTTCTGCCGTATTCGGAAAACGAATACACACAGATATATAAGATAACCGAGATAAACGGCAAACCCGCGAATATAAAAGCCGTCTCGACCGCAGACACCGTGCGCGCCGGGGCTTTTGCGGAGTTTACGGCAAAGGCGAGCCTTAAAAAGTACGGCGGCGCGTATGAGGATACGTACAAAAGCAAGGGGATATATTATTCCGTAAACTGTTCGGGATTTGCTCTGATGGGTAAGACGCATAAGAATATAGAATATTACGCAAACGCGGTGCGGAATTTTGCCGCGGAGCGCTTATACCGCGTGTCCGACAACGCGGGGATTTTGTGCCGCGTTTTCCTCGGCATATCGGACGGCGTTCCGCAGTCGTTTGCCTCGGATATGCGGCAGCTCGGACTGTCGCATCTGTTAGCGGTGAGCGGCCTGCACGTTACGGCGCTTCTGTTCGGCGCGGATCTCGTCCTGCGGCGCGCGGCGGGGAAAAACAAGGTAAATTATATAGTTTTGTCGTGTATCGCGCTTTGCTATATGCTCGTCACGGGGCTGTCGGGCTCGGTCGTCCGCGCGTCCTTGATGTACCTTATAAGCCGCGTTTCGTACCTGACGGGCAGGAAGAACGACCCGGTGACGTCCTTGACGTTCGCCGCGTTCATCATAGTCGCTGTCAATCCGTTATCAACGTACGATCTCGGCTTCATCCTCTCCGTCACGGCGACGCTCGGAATTACAGTCGCCGGCTCGCCTTTGTCCGCGTTTTTGTGCGGAAAACTCCCCTCCAAACTCGGATTTTTGAAGCCCGTTATCTCGGGTGTGCTGATAACTTTGTCCGCGCTTCTGTTCACGCTCCCCGCCGCGGCGTTCAGCTTCGGCAGAATAAACGCGGGCGCGGCGCTGTATAACCTCATGGCGGCGCCGCTCGTCACGGTGCTGCTTTACGCGTGCCCGTACGCGGTGATATTCTCGGGCGTGCCGTTTATCGGGCGCGGTATAGGGCTGTTATGTGACGGGATATGCTCGGTTCTGGTGTCCGCCGTCCGCTTTTTCGCGGACAGACCCACGCCGTCCGTCTCCGTCGCGTACCCGTTTTTGATACCGCTTGTTATAGTGACCGTCGTCACCGCCGGGGTCTTTGCCGTGTTCACAAAGAAAAAACTGCCGTATATCTGCATCGCCCTGTCCTTTATACTCGTTTTTTCCGCGCTTGCGGCGGTTTTCTCCTTGACATACGCACAAAAGACTGTTATAATGGTATCGAGGGGAAACAGGGGCGACTATATCGCCGTTACGTCGGGCGGGGAATGCACGGTGTTTGATCTTACGACGGGCGGAGTTGATGGGTTTTACGCTTTGTCTTCAAAGCTTCTTTCCTTAGGCGTCGTCGGCGCGGATTACGTTTTGCCGAAGGACGCCTCGGCGCGGCATATACAGAGCCTTGTAAGAAACGGCTCGAGCTTTGATATAAACGGGATCTACGCCCCGCCGAACGCCGCCGGATACGCGAAGACGCTGAGCGGAAGAGACGTCAAAGAGACGGACGGCGATTATTACAAACAATTTGAAAACATCATAACGTTTGACGGGTTTGAGTACGAAATAAAAAACAACGAAGGGATCACGGTAATTTACGTTGAATAGCTTTTACACGGAAAATAACGTCGTTTTCTGCAAACGGCTGACCGATATAGAATATTTAGCGCACGGCTTTTCCACGCGCTCCGGCGGCGTGTCGGAGGTGGAATACACAAAAAGCCTCAACCTCGGCTACTGCCGCGGCGACGACGATATGACGGTCAATAAAAACCGCGGGATTTTCGCACGCGCGGCGGGTTTCAACGCCGGCGGGCTCGCGGTCGCGGATCAGGTGCACGGTACGAATATTGAAATTTGCGACGGGAGCAAAAAGCATTACGGCGCCTGCGACGGCTTCGTTTCCGTTACGCCCGGCGTGTTTTTGTCGGTCAAGACGGCGGACTGCCAGCCCATACTTTTCGCGGACAAAACAAAACGCATCGTCGGCGCGTGCCACGCGGGCTGGCGCGGAACGATGAACGGGATCGCCGCAAAAACGGCAGAAAAAATGATCTCGCTCGGCGCGGACAAATCAAATATCGTCGCCGCGCTCGGTCCGTGCATATGCGCCGATTGCTTTACTGTTAAAGAAGATTTTATCGCCGCGTTTGAGGCGTCGGCGCCCGGGCTTTTGAAATTCATATACGAAAAAGACGGCGTATATCACGCCGACATAAGCGCGATGAATAAGTACGTTTTACAGTCCGCGGGATTAAAAGACGAAAATATCTCTGTATGCGGCGAGTGTACCTGCTGCGACGGCGAAAAATATTACTCTCACAGAAGACAAAAGGGTCACAGAGGCTCGATGATGAACGTTATAGGCATAAAATAAGCCCGGCGAAGCCGAATTCAGCTTTAAGTTTTCAGCTGAATTGCCGCTTTGCGGCAGCTGAATTATATGACTGTGTCATATAGCTGAATTATCGCTTTGCGACAGCTAAAATGAATTCGCCGCAGCGAATTCAGCTGATAAAGAGGAAATATATTACACAGAAAGGATATATATTATGGTAAAGCTGTACGATCTGACGGCAGAGCGCGTAAAGGAGCCGCTCGCCGTGAAAAGAAGCGGGATCCGCTTCGGCTGGAAGCTCGATTCGGATGAAAAGGACGTCATGCAGACGGGCTATACCGTCACGGTCTTGCTTGACGGCGAAAAAGTTTGGGAAAAGGCGGAGCAGACGGACAATACCGTCGATATAACGCTTGATACGGAGCTTCTGCCCGGCAAAAAGTACGCCGTAAAAGTCAAATCAAAAACGACGGCGGGCGAATGCTCGGGCGAAAGCTTCTTTGCGACGGAGCCGGAAATCAAAGGCACGTTCGTAAAGCCCGCAAAGCATATCGAGGGCGCGTGCGTGTATTTCAGGCGTGATTTTGAGTGCAAAAAGAAGGTCAAACGCGCCACGGCGTACGTCGCCGGTCTCGGCTACGGCGTGCTGTACTACAACGGCAAGAGGGTGGATGAAATTTTCTACGACGCGCCGTTTACGAATTACGAAAAAGAGGTCTTATACAGAGCGTACGATATAACGGAGCAGACCGCTATACAAAACTGCATAGGCGTCCACTGCGGAGAGGGCTTTTATTCGCAGAGCAGAGTATGGGCAAACAAAGCCTTCAAATACGGCGACATATGCTGCTTCGCGCAGGTAAATATAGAATATGAAGACGGAGAAGAGGACGTGATATATACCGAGCCCGGAACGTGGCAGACTATGTACTCGCCCACGCTTTTGTCAAACGCCCACGGCGGTGAGATACACGACGCGAGACGCGAGACGCCGGACTGGTGTAAGTACGGCTTTATCGACTGCGACCTGCGCCCCGCCGTCGCCGACACGGTGCCGAAGGGCGAACTTCACGGCGCGGTCATGCCGCCCTGCCGCGTGATAAGACGCGTTAAAACGAAGGCGATAAAGCAGATACACGGCGACGACAGCGGCCTTTGGGTCTATGACATGGGCGAGAATTTCGCGGGCACGGTAACGCTCCGCCCGCCGCACAGCGCCGAGGGCTCGACGTACGTGCTGAGATTTGCCGAGACCGTCGACGAGAACGGCCAGCTCGACTACCGCTCCACCGGCGTTTATCACGTCTTTTGTCAGCAGCAGCACATATACATAAGCTCCGGCAAGCCAAACGAGGAGTGGACGCCGGAATTCAACTGGCACGGCTTCCGCTACGTTGAAGTGACGGGCTTTTTCGGCCGCGACCCGCAGCCCGAAATGATCGAAGGCCTTGCGATAAGCACGGATTTTGAGACGACCGGAAAAATCGAAACCTCGTCAGAGGACTTGAACAGGCTGCAAAAGATAATGATGCGCACTATACGCTCGAATTACCACGGCTTCCCCGAGGACTGCCCCGCGCGCGAAAAATGCGGCTGGCTCGGCGACGCGGAGGTCGTGTGCGACACGGCGATGTATAACTACGACATGGCGGCGTCATATGAAAAATATATGCGCGACATAAGGACGAGCCGCGATGTCTACGGCGACTGGACGATGATAGCGCCCGGCAAACGCACCTGCGGCTTCGGCACGCCGCTGTGGGGCTGCGCGCAGGTCATAATCCCGTATAAGCTCTATAAATATTTCGGCGATAAAGCCGTGCTCAAAGAAAACTACGCCTATATGCGCGACTGGATAGAGCACGAGAAAAAGCGCAGCGACGATCTGATAATTTCGGAGGGCCTGGGCGACTGGTGCCCGCCGATAGGAAACGACGGCAAGCGCAGGATCCCCGTAAACCACTCTTCAACTTTCATGTTCTACGAAACGACAATGATCATGAAAGAGGTCGCGGAGCTTTTAGGCGACGACGGAGAACGGTACGCAAAGCTCGCAGAGCAAATAAAGGACAGCATCAACAGACATTTTTACGATAAGGATAAGCACTCATACGGCTACCAGGCGTCAAACGGCGCGGCGTGGCTGCTCGGCGTTGTGCCCGAGGAGGACAGAGACGCGCTCGTCAAAGCGACGCATAAGATGATAGAGGATGACAAGTACGTAATGACGACGGGCATCTACGGCAACAAATACCTGTTCCCGATGCTGTACGAGACGGGCCTCGGCGAGGACGTAAAAAAGATAATGTTCGGCAGGACTTTCCACGATTTCGGCACCATGATGGACGATGGCGCAACGTCGCTCTGGGAGTGCCTTGAAATGAAAAACGTGGGAATGAAAGGCCTCGTCGCCTCGTACGATCACCCGATGCACAGCGGATTCGCGTACACGTACTACGCAGAGCTCGCCGGAATAAAGCCGCTTGAAGCCGGGTTCAAGACGTTTGAAATATCACCGTGCCTTGACGGCGCGCCCGAAAAGGTCTGCGCCGAAATGAAGACAGTAAACGGCGTGATAGTCTCGGACAGAAACGGCGATACGCTGAATATCACCGTCCCGGCAAACACAAAATGCACGGTAAAATTCGGAAAAACGGTCGCGACGGTCGGTTCGGGCAAATACGTTTTTAAAAATTAAGAATTCAAAATCAAACTGAATAAAACCCTCCTTTAACGCCGATAATAAGGCAAAAAAGGAGGATTTTTTATGAAATTCAGAGCGCTTTTAATTTTTACCGTTTTTGTTTTACTTATCTCCGCGGCGGGAGCCGTTTTGCCGGTAAACGGCGAGGTGGGGCTGTATGACAAGATGATACGGCTGCACGTGATCGCCAATTCCGACGGCGAGGAGGATCAGGCGCTGAAACTGAAGGTCCGCGACGCGGCGCTTGAATACGCGGCATCGCTTACCGGGGACTGCGCGGATATAGCCGAGGCGAAAAAGATGATAGAGGAGCATAAGGACGAGCTTACGGAGGTCTGCCGCGCGGCGGTGATCGAAAACGGATTTGACTATAACGTTGAAATAAAGCTCGGATATGAAAAATATCCCGAAAAAACGTACGGAGAATTCACGCTCCCGTCGGGCGACTATTACTCCGTCCGCGTGCTTATAGGCGAGGCGGAGGGGCATAACTGGTGGTGCGTGCTTTTTCCGCCGCTCTGCGTCGGCGCGGCGACCGGGGAGAGGGCCGTAATGGCGTCCGCGGGGCTGACGAAGGACGAGGTAGACATAATGACGGAGAACGACGGCGGCGGTTACGTCATAAAGTTCAAGATCGTTGAATTCCTGCGCGGGATATTTACCTCAAAATGACAAATTTTCTTTAATTTACTGTTAAACGTATTGCATTTGACGAATTTTGTGATATAATACTCATATATTATTTTTACAGGATTTTGCACCGTAAAAAAAGGTAAAAGGTGTTATATTATGACGGAATTCAGAAGAATAGGTGTTCTCACCTCGGGAGGAGACGCTCCCGGTATGAACGCGGCGGTACGCGCGGTCACGCGCTCCGCGCTGCTCGGCGGCGTTGAGGTAATGGGTATATACGGCGGTTATCAGGGTCTTATGGAAGACGATATGAAGCTGTTTACCTCAAAAGACGTCGCGGGTATCGTATCCCACGGCGGCACGATCCTTTATTCGGCGCGCTCCGAGGAGTTCAAAACAGAAGCGGGCATGGCAAAGGCGATAGCCGTTTGCCGCAAAAATCATATAGACGGCATAGTGGCGATAGGCGGCGACGGAACGTTCCGCGGCGCGACGGATCTGTCCACGCGCGGCATAAAGACCGTCGGCATCCCCGGTACGATAGACAACGATATATCGTCGACGGACTATACGATAGGCTTCGACACGGCGATGAACACCGTTATCCAGCTTATAGATAAAATACGCGATACGTGCGAATCGCACGCCAGATGCGACGTCGTTGAGGTCATGGGCAGAAACGCGGGCGATATAGCCATACAGACCGGCCTTGCGACCGGCGCGGTGGCGATAGCCGTCGGAGAGATCCCGTTTGACGAGAAATCGGCGATAGAGCGCATAAGAAACGCGAGAAACAACGGCAAACGCAACTTCATCGTGGTCGTCGCGGAGGGCAAAAAGAACTTCGCGGAGGGCTTTACGGAGAGGATAGAGGCGCAGACCGGCGTCGAGAGCCGCTTTACAAGGCTCGGTCACGTACAGCGCGGCGGCAGTCCGACGCTCCGCGACAGAGTTACGGCGTCCTTAATGGGCGAATACGCGGTGGATAAGCTGTTCCAGGGTATGTCGGATATCGTCGTATGCGAGCGCAACAGCAATATAGTCTCCATGAACATAGGCTTTGCTCTGAACGTCGACAGACTGTTCAAGGGCAAGATGACTGACGAGGAAAAGGCGAAGATCGCGCCCGAGGACCTCGCCAAAATGGAGGAGATTTGCATTGAGCGCCAGACGAAGAAGATGCAGCTCTACAACACGGCGAAGATAACCTGCTTATAATTTAAATAAGTATAAACGGCGGAGCGAAAGCTTCGCCGTTTTTAATAAGGTGTCGGCGGAGCCGACGGAATTTGGGGGTCGCCCACCCCTTATGACCCCCAAACCCCCTGTTCCCCTCCGGAACCCCCGCGTGACACGGTCGCGCGGGGGTTCGCGCAGCCGACACCTTTTTTATTCTTTTTTCTTTCTTCTTTCTTCTTTATTCTTTAAAATTATAATGTAAGATTTTTTTATATATCTATGCTACAATAGGATGAATTATTATCTTTACCTGAAAGGACAGAATATGATAAAAATTGAACACCTGACAAAATACTACGGTCAGAACCCCGCCGTGAACGATATTTCGTTTACCGTCGGAGAGGGGGAGGTCGTCGGTTTCTTAGGGCCGAACGGCGCGGGCAAATCCACGACGATGAATATGCTCACGGGCTATCTTTCGTCAACGTCCGGCAAATGCGAGATAGACGGCATAGATATACTTGAAAACCCGTCCGAGGCGAAAAAGCTCATCGGCTTTCTGCCGGAGCAGCCGCCGCTTTACTACGATATGACGACGAGGGAATATCTGAATTTCATATACGATTTAAAACGCTGCAAGCTGAACCGCAAGGAGCATATCGACGAAATAATCTCCGTAATGGGCTTGGAGGAAATGGAAAAGCGCCTTATCGGGCAGCTGTCAAAGGGCTTCAAGCAGCGCGTGGGCATAGCGGGCGCGCTCGTATCCAACCCCGGCATACTAATATTCGACGAGCCGACGATAGGTCTTGACCCGAGGCAGATAATCGAGATACGCGACCTCATACGCACGCTGTCAAAGGATCATACGATAATCTTATCCACGCACATCCTGCCCGAGGTACAGGCGGTCTGCGACAGGATAATAATCATAGACAGAGGCAAGCTGATAGCCGACGAAAAGACGGACAACATCAACTCATTAGCCGACGAGAACCGCCGCTTCACCATACGCATCCTGGCGCAGAAGGGCGAGGCTCTCACGTTTTTGCGCAAGACGGAGGGCGCGGCGAAGGTCGAATACCTCTCGTCCGCGAAGGACGGATCGTCTTTGTTTATGATCCAGTGCAAAAAAGGCTATGATCTCAGGCGCGCGCTGTTCTACGCTCTGGCGGAAAAGCGCTGGCCGATACTCGAGCTCAGCCCCGTGGGCGCTTCGCTTGAAGACATCTTCATAGCGCTGACGAAATAAGGAGGACAAGTTATGAGTGCTATATACAAACGCGAGATGCGGGCGTATTTTACGACCTTCATCGGCTACGTATTCATCGCCACGTTTTTGCTCGTGTCAAGCATTATATTCGTGCTCACCACGCTTTCAAAGGGAGAGAGCGCGGACGTCACGTCTTATTACACCCTCGTTATGTTCGCCTTTGCGATACTTATACCGCTTTTAACGATGAAGCTGTTTGCGGATGAAAAGAGGCTCAGAACAGAGGTTTTGCTCTTAACGAGCCCCGTTTCGCTCCTCGGCATCGTCATGGCTAAATATCTTGCGGCGCTTACGGTGTTCGTGTCCACTTTCTTAGTCTCCTGCGTCAACCTCATACCGCTTTATCTGTACGGTCAGCAGAACACCGCCGTAATTATAGGCAACATAATTTCCGTTCTGCTCGTCGGCTCGGCGTTCATCGCCGTCGGCGTGTTCATGTCGTGCCTTACCGAAAACCAGCTCGTCGCCGCGGTCACGACCATAGCCGCGATCGCGCTGTTCCTCGTTATCGGTATGTATTCAAGCGGCATAGGCTTTGCGCCCCTGCGTGCCGTGCTCGACTTCTTATCGGTGTTCAACCGCTTCACTTACTTTACCTACGGCGTGATCGACTGGTCCGCGCTCGTCTATTATGCCTCCATCTCGTTCGTATTCCTCTTCCTTACGGTAAGAGTGTACGAGAGACGCCGCTGGGCATGATGAAAGGACGGTAAAAGATGAAAAACAATAACGTAAACGAAAAAGACACGGCGAAGAAGGTACAGCTCAAACGCCGTCTCAAATACGGCGGTTTGTCCGTCGCCCTGTCCGCGGTCGTCATAGCCGTGGTGATAATAGCGAACGTGATATTCACGTCCGTCATAAGAAACAATAACCTGTACGTGGACCTGACGAATTCCGGACTTTTCACGCTGTCGAACGAGGCGCGCGATTATCTGAAACAGGTAAAGGCGCCTATAACGATAAAATTCGCCGTCCCGCTCGATACCATAAGATCGAACTCGCAGCTCTTCATGGTGTATCTGACCGCCACGCAGTTCAGCAAGGCGTCGACGGAGGAGGACAAGAACGACGAGATACCGGATATAAAGGTCGAATATTTCGATTCCTACAAATATCCGGCGCAGTTTGAAAAATACAAACAGCTCGCGTCGAGCACCGAATGGCAGTCCTCGAACGTCATAATCGAGAGCACGTACGAGGCGGAGAACGGAGAGGAAGCGGCGCTCCCGCTCGTATACTCCATAAACTCGTTCTTCACGACGTCGGACGGTAAGACGGTCGGCTTCAACGGCGAACGCAGATTCTTACTCGCGTTCTTGCAGCTCGCGGGCGTTGAGCAGCCGGTAGTCGTATTTACGACCGGCCACGGCGAGCCGATAGGCACTGTGCCGAACGACGAAAACAACCAATACAAAGACTTTATAAATATGTTCGAGGAGCTCGGCTTCAAGATCAGATATTCCGATCTTACGCGCGAGGATCTCGACCCCGACTGCCGCCTTATAGTGATCCTTGACCCGCAGCGCGACTTCATCGGCAAGGAGCTCGATTCGCTTGACGGCGTGTCCGAGCTTGACAAGGTCGCAAGCTTCGTTTCGCACTACGGCTCGATAATGGTGTTTTTGGGTCCGACGGGCTACGAATACACGAACCTGAGCCACTACCTTGAAGAATGGGGCGTAAAGATACAGACGACGTATACGATAGAGGACAGCGTGAATACGCTTTCATCCGACAACAGAAGCTTCTCCGTCGTGTATACGAAGGACGGCCTCGGCGCGTCCGTACAGCAGAATTACAGAAATCTGCGCACAAAATTCGAGCACGCCGCGCCCGTACAGATCCTGTTCTCCGAAAAGAGCGAGACGATGTCGATGAATATAACGAGCTCGTTCAGGACGTCGCCGCAGGCGAAGGCCTACGCGTCCGAGACAGACGTTCTGACGCCTTCGGATATAGGCAAGGCGGACGGCTTCGATCTGTTCGTCGTGTCGAGCAAGCTCAAATACAAGGATAACGAGGATTATTATTCCTACGTTTTAACGTGCGGCTGCCCCGAGATGCTCAAATACTGCAACTCCCAGGCGTACGCAAACAGAGGAATTTTAAACGTCATGCTCACGAGGATACCGCTGCTTAAAATGCCGGTCGATATAGACTACAAGAGCCTTGAAAACTACGGCTTGACCTCGGTGACGAGCAACGCCGTGAGAGGCTGGACGATAGTTTTGGCGGTCGCCATGCCTATCGTAACGCTCGGCGTAGGCACGTTCGTGGTCGTGAGAAGAAAGAGACATTAACATGGAAGAAAACGAAAAAATAAACGACGAAGAACTGAATAACAATCCTGACGACGAGATAAACGAGGCGGATTCGGAGCTTCACAGTATAATGTACGGCGGAGAATACTCCGAGTACGGCGAGGCGCTCGGCTCCGACGAGGAGGAAGAGGAAGCGCCGTCGAAAATGAAGCTCCGCACCTTCGGCGCCGCAAAGGCGAAGACGGAGAGCGGCAAAAAGGTAAAGACGGAGAGCTCGAAAAAACTGACGCTTATCATAGTCATTTCCGCCGTTATCGTCGCCGCCGTCGCGCTCGTCGCGATATTCGCGCCCTCGTGGTTTAAGACCGAGATCGAGGAGCCGCCGACGCTCTACTACGAGGAGGCTTTGTCCGGCAGTAAGCGCATACTGATGTTCGAGCAGATCCCGCGTGAGAACATACAGTCGATAGAGGTTCATAACGAATACGGCGATTATACCGCGTATTACAACGCCGAAACGTCTTCCTTCTGCTTCTACGGGCTTGAAGGAACGCCTTATAACGAGGAGCTTTTCTCACAGCTCGTCGTGGCAGCGGGCTTCCCGCTCATATCGGACAGATTCCTGCCCGGTGACGAGCGCGCCCCGCTTGAAGATTACGGCTTGGGCGAAAACGACAACAAAGCGTACTATATAATAACGACGAGAGCGACGGACGACAAACCGTCCGTGTCCTACAAGGTCTTCATAGGCAAGCCGTCCTTGACCGAAAAATATTATTACTGCATGGTCGACGGCAGGGATATAGTCTATATACTTGAACAGTCTATTAAATCAACGCTTTTGTCAGACGTAAAGTCGCTTTTAACGCCTATATTGACGTACCCGATAGAGGATAACTCGTATCTGACCAACATTTCAAAGATAATCGTGTTGAAGGACGGCGAGCTGTTCGTAAGGATAGGCTATCAGGACACGGAGGCGAACGTACCCGGCGTGGAGCAGTACGGCGTAACGGTGCCGTATATAGTCACCGCGCCCGTTGAATACGACGCGTCGACGCAGAAAATGACGGCGATGCTCGGTCAGATAGTAAATATGACCGGCTCGGAGCTGCTTGAATATAATATTTACGACGTAGTCAAGCATAAAGACGAAAACGGAGATCCCGTGCTTGACGAGAACGGGGAAGAGGATTACGACTACGTGATGAAGTCCGAGATAGCGGAGAAGTACGGCTTTGTAAATCCCGCGTGGGATATATACTATACGTATAAATCGGCGACCGAGGGCGATATGGATATAATGGTATCCGTCTCCGCAAAACAGCACGACGATGACGGCTCGGAATACTATTACGTCGCATCCATGCTGTTCGATACGATCGCAAAAATGGACGCGTCTTCGCTGTCGTTCCTCGACTGGCCGCTTATGGATTACCTCGATAAGCCCATATTCAGCGTGAATATAGACAAGGTCAGCCGCATAAAGATAACGACGAACGACAAAGCCTACGATTTTGAGCTCACCGGCACGGGCGACGAGCTCGCAGCGGTAGAGACCGTGAACGGCAGAACGGTGTTCAAGGGCGACGACAAAGAGGTCGGCACAAATCACGGCATACGCAATTTCAGAAAGTTCTATCAGACGCTGCTCAGCATCAACCGCGAGGACTTCATAGAGGAGCCCGAGGGCGAAAAAGCGCTGCTTCTTACGCTTGAAGTCACGTTCAGAGATAAATCGGTGAGGACGTATAAATTCTATTCGTACTCCGAGCGCCGCTGCTTCATGACGATAAACGACAAGGGAGAATTCTACGTCCTGCGCTCGATGATAAAGAAGCTCGTCTCCGACGCGGACAGACTGCTTTCCTACGAAACGGTCGACCCGAACGCGGACGAATGATAAAAGGAATATATAAAAGAGGCGACGTTTGTCGTCTCTTTTTGAATTAAGAATTCAGAATTGAGGTGTCGGCTGCGCGAACCCCCGCGTGATCATGTCACGCGGGGAACCCCTGCCGCCGACGAATTTGGGGGTCGCCCACCCGTGAACCCCCACCGCTCGACGCGGCGGGGAACCCCGGGCCACCCCTCTGGCGCTTCGCGCCTGACCCCCAAACCCCCTGTTCCCCTCCCGTCGGTTATCACCGAGGGGGCGGCGCGAGGACGGTGGGGGTTCACGGAGAGGGAGGCGGGGAGCTTCCAAAGGTCGACGAATTAAATCGAATAATGTTCAAAGACGGGAACGATTTACGCTCCCGTCTCTTTATTTTGAATTCTTAATTATTCCGCCGCGTTCGTCAGAGCCTTCGCTATCGGGTTGTCGGCGCCTAAGATTATGGTTTTATCCTTGCCGTTGAAGGATTTTTTGAGCGTTTCGAGAGCCAGCTGGAACTCGTAGAAGTCGCGCTTGTCCTCGGTGTCGTACGCCTCGGCGATCAGCTTCATATATTCCGCCTCGCCCTCGGCGCGTATCTGCTCCGCCTGAGCCTTTGCGTCGGACAGAGAGATATTCACGGTCTTGTCGACCTCGGCCTTTATGTACGCCGCGTCGCGCTCGCCCTCTGCGGTGTATTTGTCCGCCTCGCGCTTACGCTCGGAGATCATACGCTCATAAACCGACTGCTCGTTGCTTTCCGGCAGATCGAGTCTCTTTAATTTAACGTCGACGACCTTTATTCCGTAAACGTCAGTCTTGCTCATTACCTCGGATTTTATCTCGTCGTATATGGCGTTACGCTCCGAGCCCGGATTCATGTTTATAATATCGTCCTGATCGAGCACGCCCATTTTGGTTTTAAAAGCGTTGTACGTTATATCGTACAGACGGCTTTCCGCCGCGCTTATCTGCGTTAAGCTCTGGAAGAATTTGAGCGGATCGTCTATCCTCCACAGGATATAGCTGTCCACCGTCATGCTCTTTTTGTCGACGGTCAGCACCTCGGACGGAGGAATGTCGTAGAACAGCGTCTTTTTCGGGAACGTGCGCACCGTGTCTATAAACGGCAGCTTTACGTATAACCCGGGCTGATCGACCGTTCTTATTATCTTTGAAAATCTCGCCGTGCAGGCGTATTCATCCTCTTTTACCTCGTAGAAGCAGCCGGGAAGAACGATTATAAGTATCACGATCACCGCCGCTAAAACGGTCAGTATCGTTATTTTCTTTTTCTTTGTCATTTGTTCTCCTCCTCTCCCGTAAAGCTTTCGATCGGTATAAGCTTCTGCGTCGAGCCGTCGGACGTGTCGATATACACCTTTGTGCCGGGCAGGAATTCCTGCAAAGCCTCGTGATACATCCTTATCCTCGTCGCCTCGGGGTTCAGCTTGTACTGCTCGTACATCGCCTCAAACATGGCTATCTGCATTTTAGCCTCGTTTATCCTCTTCTGCTTGTCGTATTCGGCGTTGAGCGTTATGCTCTTTACCTCCGCCTCCATTTCGGGCAGCTTCGATTCCTTGTACGCCTGCGCTAAGTTTATGGTAGCCTCTTTGCTTTGCAGGGCGGACAGAACGGCTTTATACGCCTCGTTCACCTCGTCCGTCGGCATTTTGGCGTCCTGAATTTTAACGTCCGTGAGCATCAGACCTATATCGTACGCCTCAAGCTCCTTTGCCGTCAAATCCCTTATGTCCTGCTGTATCGTGACCTTGCCGTCAGTCAGAACGCTGTCAACGCCCGACGAGCCGACAACGTTTCTTATCTGGCTCTGTACGAGATTTTTGAGTATCTCCTCCGGGTTTTTGGCGCTGAACAGATATTTGACGGGGTCGGATACCTTGTATTCGACGAAGAAATCCACGTTTACGATGTTCAAGTCTCCCGTTATCATTTTGCACTCGTTTTCGACCGTTTTGACTATCGTCGCGTCGTTGTCGTCGCTTCTGTAGCCTATCTCAAGCTTGCGAAGGACGTTCACGTCCACGATATGCGCCTGCTGGATGAACGGAAGCTTGAAATGTATGCCCGCCTCCGTCACGTCCGTGACCTTGCCGAACGTCGTTATCACCGCCTGCTGCTTGTCGTCCACCGTGTAAAACGAAGCGGATAGACAAATGCCGAGCAGGATAACGATAACGCCCGCGACAATGGCTATTTTTACACCTTTTTTCATAAGTGCTCTCCTTTCTTTTTGCTATATATATTATATTGAAAAAAATTAAAAAGTCAATATTTATAAAGAAACCTTAATAATTCTTAATTTTTCTTAATAATCCGGCTTATCCGCGTCAATAATAATAAAAAAGGTGATTTTATGGGTATTATAAGACTTAAAAACCGCGCGGGCGTCGCCTCCGTCGCCGCCGTGTGCGGCAAAAAGGAATACGACGGCAATTTCGGTGATAGGTACGACGAGTACAGCGACGACGACACGTTTAAGCAAAAGACGTTTGAGCGCGCGGAGGAGGAGATGCAGCGCCGCTGTTTCGGCCACGCTCTGCGCAAGGGCGGATTTGCGCCGTCCGATATAGACGCGGTTTTCGCGGGTGATCTTATGAATCAATGCACCGCCTCGTCCTACGGTTTGCAGGATTACGGCATACCGTATATCGGGCTTTTCGGCGCGTGCTCCACAATGGCGGAGGCGGTCATGCTCGCCGCGCTCACGGTCGACGGCGGGTATTTCAAACGCGCCGCGGCGGCGGTGTCGTCGCACAACTGCACGGCGGAGCGGCAGTTTCGAACGCCGGTCGAGTACGGCGGGCAGAGGACGCCCACGGCGCAGTGGACCGTCACGGGCGCGGGCTGCGCGGTGATAGACGCGGGGCCGTCGGTGATGTATATAAAAGAGGTTTTGCCCGGCAGGATAGTGGACCGAGGCGTGACCGACGCGGCGAATATGGGCGCGGCTATGGCGCCCGCGGCGGCGGACACGTTCAAGCGGTATTTTGACGAAAGCGGACTTAAACCGCGCGATTTTGACGTCATACTCTCGGGCGACCTCGGCTGCGAGGGGCGGACGATAACGGCGGAGCTTTGCGAATACGACGGGATATTTCTCGGCGAGAATTATCACGACTGCGGAGAACTGCTCTACAAACCGGAGCAGGACGTACACAGCGGCGGAAGCGGCTGCGGCTGCTCCGCGCTCGGGCTCGCGGTGTATCTGTACGAGAGATTTCGGAAAAAGGAAATAAAAAACGCGCTTTTCGTCGGCACGGGCGCGCTTATGAGCCCGATGTCCGTCGCGCAGGGGCACTCTATCCCCGGCGTGGCACATCTTGTAAGATTTGTATCGGAGGTGTGATATGGAATTATTTACAAAATATCTGCTCGTTTTTCTTTTCGGCGGCGCTATATGCGTGCCCGCGCAGATCTTGATTTGTAAAACAAGGCTCACGCCCGCAAGGATTCTGACAGCGTACGTAGTCTCGGGCGTCATCCTCGGCGCGGTCGGGCTGTATAATATACTCGTCGATATATTTCACTCGGGCGCATCGGTCGCGCTCACCGGCTTCGGCGCCGCGCTCGCGGACGGGACAAAAAAAGCTGTGGATGAACACGGACTTTTCGGCGCTTTAACCGGCGGCGTCACCGCCATGGCGGCGGGTCTCACCGCCGCGATGACGCTCTCCGTACTATGCGCGTTGATATTCAGAAGCAAGAGGAAAACGCCGTAAGGGAGAGGCTGCGTAAGGAAGAAACAAACCCACTCTGACATCTTTCTATTATTGAAAGTGTCAAAGTGGGTTATTCTCTTTCAGGTCGTCTTAACCGTTACGACGTCAAAAATGATTATAAATCAGCTAAATTGCCGCTTTGCGGCAGCTA
>CADBSB010000111.1 GCA_902797235.1 uncultured Ruminococcus sp.
CGGATTTTTCAATGAAGTCGCCCCTATCGGGGCTAATGAAGAAATGAAGACGCTTCGCTAATGAAGACGCTCCTGCGGAGCTAATTAAGGAACGGGGGGCGACTTTACTTCATTAATGAGCGCAGCGAGTGTCTTCGTTAGTGAGCAACGCGAACGACTTCATTAGTCGGCAAAGCCGACGTCTTCATTTTCAACTAAATAAATCCAATTGCATGGATTTGTGAAATATTGCCTCGAAATGTGAAATACGCCTTCGGCGTGTGAAATGCCTCTGGGCGTGGGTGGATTTATTTAATTTCACATTCGGCGTAAGCCGAATATTTCACAACGGCGCAAGCCGTTATTTCACATCGAGCAAAGCGAGATATTTCACTTTTGTTATTTCAAGCGTTGATCATAGAAAAAACCTCGCAGAAGCGAGGCTTTTTACATACGTCTTTAATATTTTATTTTTTCTTTTTAACTGCAACCGCTATGATCGCCGCGATAAGCGCGACGGCGCCGGCGGCTATAAGGACTATGCCCCATACGGGGAAGCCGGACGTGCTGCCGCCGCCCTGTCCTCCCGTGGTTGTCGCGGGGTCGGTGTCTTCAGCCGGTTTGTCGGTCACGTTTTCGGTCGTATTCTCGGTCGTATTCTCGGTCGTGGTCGTCTCCTTTGTATCGGGGGTCGTTTCCGCGGGCGTAGTCGCCGCCTCTGTCGTGTCATCCTTCGGAGGCTCTGTCGTTTCCTGCTCCGTCGGACGCGGCTTCTTGCCCTCCACGTACTCGACCTCGCCGATAGCGTTACCGGCTTCGCACCATTCGATGTCCTCCGGCAGGATTATGCAGTACGGCGTATCCTGCGATCCGTCGTAAGCCTTCGCGTCGTCCTCGTTATCAAAGAACGCGATGAAAGCGATGTCTATGCTGTCGCCGTCGGATACTACCGCGGTGTCCGTCTCGCTCGTCGCCGCCTCGGCGTCACGGTTTGATTCGAGCGGGTCGAATCTTATACCCGTTTTATCCGTGTACTTCGTTGAATTCCACGCTGACGCGAGCTTTGTTTTCTCGCTTACCGACGTCATGTCGATTACGAGCGTCTCCCACTGTCTCGTGTGGTTATACTTTATCGGTATGAACGGCTCCGCGCCGGACAGTATGTAAAACTGACCGATGAGCTGAACGCCCGTGTTATCCTTTTCCGTTACCGTTCTGTACTTGATGACAGCCCACTTAACCGTGTCCGGGTCTATCGTGGTGTTTTTGCCGTTCGAGTTGAATCTTATCGTCGCGTAAGGGTCGTTGCCGGACGCAACGATGTGAACGTAGTCAAATTCCTCTGCGGCGTTTGCCGGCAACACCATAAGCGCGGTGAACATGAGTGCTGCAAGAATGATGATAGCTAACAGTTTTTTCATAATAAAGTCTCCTTTGTATTTGTGTTAATGATATTTTAACACAGATTTTTGCATATGTCAATATATTTGGCTGAAATAGTTTTCTATAAATGGTATAATTATAAAAAAATACGGGAGGCGCTGCCATGTTCAGAGCAAAAATAATATCGTCTTTGCAAAAATGCTTTATAGATGAAGACCCGGATGAAAAGCCGGGGCTGACCGGTCTTTCGGCGTATAAAAACGAGAGGTTTTCGTTCCAGCTCTGTTACAGGGCGGACGGCGTGCCGTCTCAGTTTGACGGATTTGCCGACATTTCGGTATCGTCCGATATGAATTTCGAATACGGCGAGGCGGGGATGGAAAGCAAAACGCCCGTTATAAGCGTACGCTGCGTCGAGCAGGTGCCGACGCTCGTTCCGGTCCTGCCGCAGCACCGCGACGCGGATTATCTGCGCGACAAGCCGGGGCTTTATCCCGACGTGCTCGTTCCCGCGAGGAGAGGCAATAAAACGCCCGTTTGCGAGGAGGAGACGCGCGCGCTGTGGATAGAGTGCGACCCGGGCAAAAACGGCTTTGAGCCGGGCGATCACACGATAAAAATAACGCTGACGCTGGGCGAAAACGTGATATTTGAGGGCGGCCTTCCCGTTCACATAGTCGACGCGGAGCTTCCGCCGCAAACGCTGATTTTCACGCAGTGGTTCCACTGCGACTGTCTGTCAAGCTACTACAACGTCCCCGTTTTTTCGGCAAAGCATTGGAAAATAATTGAAAACTATATAAAGACCGCGAGAAGGAACGGCATGAACATGATACTGACGCCGATCTTCACGCCGCCGCTCGACACGTATATAGGCGGAGAGCGCCTTACCACGCAGCTCGTGGACGTAAAGGTGACGGATAACGGCTACGAATTCGGCTTCAAAAAGCTCGAAAAGTGGGTGAAGATATGCAGGCGCTGCGGGATCGAATACTATGAGATCTCCCACCTGTTCACACAGTGGGGCGCGGGTCACGCGCCGAAGATAATGGCGGAGGTCGACGGGAAAACGGAGCAGATCTTCGGCTGGGACACGAACTCCTGCGGCAGAAAATACCGCGCGTTCTTATCCGCCCTCATACCCGGGCTGCTGAAAGAGCTGAAAGCCCTCGGAATTGACAAAAATTGCCGCTTCCATATTTCCGACGAGCCGTCGGCGGCTCATCTTGAAATCTACAAAAAGGCGAAATCCGGCGTGGCGAAGCTCCTTAAAGGCTATCCGATTATGGACGCGCTGTCGAGTATCGATTATTACCGCGACGGCATTGTGGAGCATCCCGTTCCCGCGTGCGACCATATAGAGCCGTTTTACGAGGCTGCCGTGCCGGAGCTTTGGACGTATTACTGCTGCGGCCAGGCGATAAACGTGCCGAACAGATTTATAGCGATGCCGTCGTACAGAAACAGGATCATAGGTTTTCTGTTCTACAAGTACGGTATAAAGGGGTTTTTACAGTGGGGCTATAATTTCTATAACAATCAGGGCAGCTACTACCCGATAAATCCGTACCTTTCAACAGCCTGTGACTACTTCGCGCAGGCGGGCGACGGAATATCCGTATGGCCGGCGCAGGACGGCGGAACGTACGAATCTTTGCGCGCGTGCGTCTTTAACGACGCGATAAGCGATATGCGCGCGCTTCAGCTCTGCGAGAGCATTTACGGCAGGGAAAAGACGGTCGCCGCGCTTGAAGAGGATCTGCCGCGTCCGCTCAAATTCGCGGACTGGCCGAAATCCGAGGAGTATATTTTAAAAACGCGCGAAAAAATAGACAAAATGGTGGAGGCGGGATTGAAAAATGGCAAATAAAGAAGCCCCGAAATCCCGCTGTGAGGACTGCGAGTTTTACGACTATGACGAATACTACGATCAGATGTACTGCAAGCAGGAGCTTGACGAGGATGAAATGGAGCACTTCGTAAGAGGTCAGACCTCGTCCTGCCCGTATTTCAAGCCGTATGATGAATATATGTCGGTAAGGAAACAGAATTAACAAAAAACCTCGGTCGCGGTGTACTTCGTAAGGAAGTACACCGCAGCTAAATTCGCCTGTGGCGAGCTAAATAATGCTTCGCATAGCTAAATTTGCTCCGCAAGCTAAATTCGGCTGCGCCGAGCTGAATCGAGCGAATTTTATTTAGCTGAAAACCGAAGGTTTTCAATTTAGCTGCGAGCGCAAGCGAGCAATTTAGCTGATTTATATAATCATTTCTTGCAACGGAATTATTTAGACGAGCTGAAAGAAAATAACCCACTATGACACTATCTTTAATCAAAAGATGTCATAGTGGGTTTGTTTCTTCTTTATGTTGCCTCCCGCTCAACGAGGTTTTTTGTTCTGTAGGGGAGGGGTCTCCCCCTCCCGCTTCTTCGATTTTTGATAATTTATCCCCGTAGACGGCGGGAGCAAGCCTCCGCCCTACGGATCGCCTTATTCACTTACAAATCCTCTTCATCATGCGATTTGAAGCCCTCGCCGAAAACGGAGGTGGCTTTCGTCACTATCATGAACGCGTCCTTGTCCTCCTCGCGGACTATGTCGCGGGCCTCGGGCAGCGCTCGCATTCGCAGGACCACCATAAGGACCTCCTTTTCCTGCCCGGTGTACGCGCCCTTGCCGGACAGGACGGTCGCGCCGGCGTCAAGCTCGGTCAGGATGCGCTTCGCTATATTGTCCTTTGACGCGCTTATGATATACACGAGCCTCGCGCCGTCTCCGCCGTAGAGCACGGAGTTGAACACCGTCATATAGACCGTGAGCGCGAGCGCGGCGTAAAGCGCGACGTCGATATTTTTGAAAACCACACCGGAGATCGTTATAACTACGCTGTCAAGCAGTAAAAACAGCGTTCCCGTCTTTATATATCTGTACCTCTGGCGCATTACGCGGACGATTATGTCAATGCCGCCCGTCGTCGCGCCGGCGCGGAAAACAAGACCTATGCCGATGGCTTGCAGCGCTCCGCCCGCCGCGGCGGCAAGGAACAGATTGTCCGTGAGCGGCCCGATGAACCTGCCGAAAAGCTCCATCGCGGCGCTGGACAGCACGACCGAATAAATGCTTGACAGCAAAAACCTGAAACCGAATTTGACGACGCCCAAAATCATTATCGGTATGTTCATCAAAACGATTATCACGCCGACGCTGAGCGGCTCGGCGAAATGATTTATGATTATCGCAATACCCGAAACGCCGCCCGGCGCCAAATTGTTCGGGTCTAAAAACAGCGCTATGCCCGCGGCGTAGATTATACTGCCTACCGTTATCAGTATATAATCCTTAACGCGCTCCGATACGCTTTTTTTCTTTGGTCTTATCTTCGCTTTTTTATTTTCCATAGCATGATTCTCCTTAAATTCCCACTCATTATATCATATTATTTTACGATTTTCAAGATAGTATCAACGCAAATGCTTTAAAACTATTGATTTATTAAAAAAAATGTGATAAAATATAAGAAAACGGAGAGAAAATGAAAAGACTTGATTTGATCTTATCCCTGCTTACGCCGGGCTGCCGTATCGCTGACATCGGCTGCGATCACGCTTACGTTCCCATAAGCGCCGTATCGTCAGGCGTCGCGTCGTTCGCCTACGCGTCGGACGTGCGCGAGGGGCCGCTTTCACGCGCGAGGGAAAACGTCGGAAAAGCGGGTCTGTCGGATAAAATCGTACTTGCTCTGGCGGACGGGCTTGACGGTGCGGATAAATACGGTACGGACACCGTCATTATAGCCGGCATGGGCGGCGAGCTGACCGCCGAGATAATCGACCGCGCGCCGTTTGTGAAGGATCAAAAAATAAAGCTGATATTGCAGCCGATGACGGCGCAGGATAAACTAAGGCGTTACCTTTTGGGGTCGGGCTTTGAGATAATGTCCGAGCACATATCAAAAGAGGGCGCTCGCGTATATCAGATGATCGTCTGTAAATATACGAATAAACCGCAAAGCTACACGGACGCCGAGCTGATCGTCGGCAAAAATCACGTGGAAAAGGAGCTCGTCTCCTCTTTATATAAAAAATACATCACAAAATACGAAAAAATAGTGAAAGGAAAAGCCGCATCGGATAAGGATATATCCTTTGACGAAAAAATTCTGTGCGAGCTGAAAGAAAAATATGGAAACGTTAACGCTCTATGAAAAACTGAACGCGATAATACCCCTGAATCTTTGCTGCGAATGGGATAACGACGGCATATCCGTTTTGCCGGACAAGGATCATGAGAGCAAAAGGATCCTCGTAAGCCTCGATCTGCGCGACGAGGTCATAAAGTATGCGATAGAAAACGAATTTGACACGATAATAACGCATCATCCCCTTATTTTCTCAAAGCTCGGCGAGCTCGGAGGCTTCTCCGTGCCGTCGGAGAAGGCGCTCAAGCTCATACGCGAGGATATAGCCGCCATAAGCTTCCACACGAGGTTCGACTGCATAGACGGCGGCGTTTCGGACTCCATGTGCCGCAAGCTCGGGCTTGAGCCTTACGCCGCTTTCGGAGAGGGGAACTGCGCGCGCCTCTGCAACGCCGAGGAAACGGAATTCGATAAGTTTGCCAAAAAGGTCAAGGGCATTTTCGGCGGCGCTCACTTCTCCTGCGAAAAAGCGTCCGATACGGTGTCGCGCATAGCGGTTTGCGGCGGCAAGGCGGGCGATTTCAAGGACGACGCGCTCGTTTCCGGCGCTGATACGCTCGTATGCGGAGAGATGAACTACCACGCCGCGATAGACGCGGCGGACGCCGGTCTCAACGTCATCTGCGTCGGCCATTACGAATCCGAGGCGCCCGCGCTCGAACATCTTTTCGAGCTTGTCGCGGAGCAGAGCGGAGAATATACGGAGTTGTACGGAGTAGAACAGTATGTCATTTGACGGATTTACCGTCGCGGCAGTCACCGCACAGATAAACTGCGAACTGAAAAACAGCCGCGTCGAGCGTGTGAACGCGCCGACCGCGGATGAGATAGTGCTTAATTTAAGAACCGAGGACAGGCGGAGCGTAAAGCTTTGTCTGTCCGCTTCGTCGAACATACCGAAAGTCAATATCACGTCCGTTGTAAAGGACAATCCCATGCAGGCGAGCGCACTGTGTATGCACTTGCGTAAGCACCTGAATTCCGCAAAGCTGCTGTCAGCGGAACAGCCCGGCTTTGAGAGGGTCATAAAGCTGACCATGCAGACGACGGACGAGCTCGGTTTCCCGCGTACCGAATATATATACTGCGAGATAATGGGCAAGTACAGCAACGTGATTTTGACGGATGAAAACGACAGGATAATTAACTGCGTAAAGCCCGTCGACATAACCACCTCGTCGAAAAGGCAGGTGCTCCCGGGCATGAAGTACGAGGCTCCGCCTCCGCAGGACAAGCTTATCCCCACGGATACGGACGCGGAGGCTTTTGCCGCGTTATGCGAAAAGTACGGCGAGCTTGAGGCGGACGGTTTTTTCATAAAAAGCTTCCGCGGCTTTTCGCCTTTGCTTTCGCGTGAGGCGGCGTATGAGGCAAACGCGGCGGGAAAACCGGTGCGCGGGCACGGCGCGGCGTTATACGCGGTATTCCGCAATATGATAAACCGCTGTTTATCGTCGGACTTTGCGCCGTGTATAATCTACGACGGCAAAAAACCGCTCGATTTCTCCGTTTTTGAAATAAAACAGTACGGCGGCGGCGCGAATATCGTAAAATTCGATTCCATAAGCGAGTGCATTGACCGCTTTTATTCGGAGCGCGAGAACAGCGAGAGGATCAAACAGCGCGGCGGCGACATCCTGCGCATAATAAACACGGCGGAGGCGCACGTAAAGAAAAAACAGCAGAACATAGAAGACGATTTAAAACGCTGCGACGATATGGAAAAGTTCCGTATTTACGGCGATCTTATAACCGCAAATCTTTACAGGGCGGAAAAGGGCGCGCCGTCCATTTCCGTCGAAAATTATTACGACGAAAACTGCCCGACGGTGGATATTCCGCTCGATCCGCGTTTGTCCGCGTCCGTCAACGCGCAGAAGTATTATAAGAAATATAATAAATTAAAGACCGCGAAAACAGAGGCGACGAAACGCGCGGAGCAGGCAAAAGCGGAGCTGTCATACATAAAAACGGTGGCTGACGCGCTCTCCCGCTCCGAAACGGAGGAAGATTTAGAGCAGATACGCGCCGAGCTGTACGAAACGGGCTACGCCTCGCGCATGAAGGACGAGAAGAAGAAAAAACCGTCAAAGCCCCGCCCGATGCGCTTTATCACGGACGGCGGCTATACCGTCCTCGTCGGCAAGAACAACACGCAGAACGACAGACTGACGTTAAAGGATTCCTCGCGCTTCGACTGGTTTTTCCACGTAAAGGACGCGCCGGGCAGCCACGTAATAATGGTGTCCGACGACAAAGAACCGTCCGTCGGGGATTTTACGCAGGCGGCAACTCTCGCGGCGTACTACTCGTCAAAGCGCGACGGACAAAACGTTGAGGTCGATTACACGCTCGTCAAAAACGTAAAAAAGCCCGCGGGCTCCGCCCCCGGCTACGTTATATACCATCAGAATTATTCCGCCGTGGTAACGCCCGACGGGGAGCTTGCCAAACGGCTGAGGTGCGATAAATGACGCGCGCGGAAAAAACGGTCGGCATATACACGCTCGGCTGCCGCGTAAACCGGTACGAGAGCGACGCGATAGCAAACGAGTTTTTTGTCCGCGGCTGGGACGTGCGCGATTTTACCGAAAAATGCTCGGTCTACATAATAAACACCTGCACCGTCACCGCGGAATCCGATAGAAAGTCGCGCCAGCTCATTCGCCGCGCGAAGACCGTAAACCCCGACGCCTTCGTCATAGTCTGCGGCTGTTACAGCCAGATAAAGCCGGAGGAAGTGTCAAAATACGCGGATTTTGTCTGCGGCACGCGCAACAAATCAGCCGTTATTAACGCGGCGGAGAGCCTTATAAACGGTATAAAACCGGAAAAAATAGTGACCCCCGCCCCGTCCTCGCTTCCGTACGAGCCGCTTTTCGCGCCGCATACGGACAGGACGAGAGCGTTCGTCAAGATAGAGGACGGCTGTGACGGAAAATGCGCGTACTGCCTTATACGCGTCGCGCGCGGAAACGTCGTTTCAAGAAAAGAGGGCGATATTTTATCCGAGCTTGAAGCGCTTTACGACGCCGGTTATCCCGAGGCGGTGCTTACGGGCATAGAGCTTTCCGCCTACGGGCGCGACACGGGGACGGATCTTTTGTCGCTGTTGCTCAAAACCAACGATATAAAATGCCCGCCGAGGATACGCTTAAGCTCCCTCGACCCCGCGTATCTTACGCCGGAGAGGTCGAAGCGGCTCGGCGAGGTAAAACGGCTCATGCCGCATTTACATCTGTCCGTTCAGAGCGGAAGCTCCGCGGTGCTCGCCGCCATGCGGCGCAAGTACAACGCGGAGACGCTGTACAGAAATATTGAGTATTGCCGCAAATATATAGACGGCGTGCGGTTTTCCGCCGACATTATAGCCGGCTTCCCGGGCGAGACGGAGGAGGATTTTGCCGCTACGCACGGTTTTCTCGACTTTGCGAACCTCGTCCACGCCCACATTTTCCCGTTTTCCGAGCGGCAGGGAACCGAGGCGGCGGAAATGGACGGCAGACTTGATAAAAAGACAAAGGCGGAACGCGCCGCGTCGCTCGCCGAACATCAGGACAGGATAAACGAGGCGGACGCGAAAACGCTTTTCACAACGACAGCCGAGGTGCTGTTCGAGGTGACGGAAAACGGATACGCCACGGGCCACACAAGGCAGTTTTTGTCCGTCAGATCAAAAACTGACGAGGATTTACACGGCGTTATCAAAAACGTGATACTGAGATCGTATAAAAACGGCACGTTTGACGCGGATATCTTATAAAAGGAGAAAGAATATGGAAAGAGCAGCGTTCCCCTTCGGTACGTCGGAGGCGATAAAATTCAAGGAGCCGGGGTGCGACGCGGAATTTTCGCTCCGCGCGGGCGGCATGGCGAGCATTCAGTATTACGACAAAGAGAAGTACGGCGAGGACGCCATGAAGACGTTTGAAGGCTTTGCAAAAGCCGCTTTGTCCGAATGTATCGCGGAATGGCCGAAGGATAAGCTCCGTATGTGCTCCGACAACAGGACAATTCTCGGCGAAATGATAGAGTATAAGCTGTATCAGAAGGGCGTTTTTGCAAAAATAGAGATAAAGATCATAAAGTTAATGCCGGAAAACGAGGATATATACGCAAAATTAGCCGAACAAAGACATAAAGAAGAGGAAAAAGAAAAAGCGACGAAAAAAGCCGCCGAGGGCGAGCACGGTCCGCTTGTTGGATTCCGCTACGGCCTCACCTCGCACGGAATGATGGCGGGCACGGGCTCCTCGTCCGACACGGAGGTTCAGTGGTTGAAAAGCGGCGAGGTCCTTATGACGGAAAGCTACAACGGTTACGGCACCGAATCTAAAAAAGTGTACCGGCTGAAGCCTATGATGGCAGAAATGCTGCGCGAATACGTCGTAAAAGCAAAGCTCGCGGAGCTGTCAAAAGAAAAGACAGAGCTGCCGCTTTGTTACGACAACTTTACAAGCGCCTCTATAAACATGACGTTTGACGAGACCGGGTACGGCGGCAGCCCCTATGAGGATTATCATCTGTTCTGCGGCCCCTCGAAAATGACGTTCGGGCAGATAGAGAAGAAAATTACGGAGCTGCTTGACGGATTAAAGGAATCGGCGGAGCTTTTGTCGGATGAAGCGAAAACCATACCGCAAAATCCCGGCGGTTTCCCGTTCGTGACGGGCACCGTTACGCCCGTAAAACCGGCAAACGCCGACCCCTCGGCATGGACCTGCCCCGAATGCGGCTGCCCGACAAACACCGGCAAATTCTGCACGGAGTGCGGGAGAAGAAGGGAATAATAAAAATGAAGACGCCCGCTTGAAGTTATTCTGCGTTTCCGAATTTCTTCATTAGCGAAGCGTCTTCATTTCTTCATTAGCGAAGCGTCTTCATTTTTTATTCTTCCGTTTGCGGACGGTCGCTTCTTCTTCTGCCGCCGTTATTTTTATAGTATTCCGATTTGTCGTTATACATCGCGTCGTCCGCGCGTTTCGGCACGTTGTTGAAGCTGTCGTAACCGTCGTTTTTGACGAACATCACGATAAGCGCCGTCACTATCAGCCTTACCGCTGCGCAGCTTTTCGCTTTTTTCAAAGCCGCCTCCGGTTTTTATTTATTTGAGAGCGTTGTTTAAGCGGCGCATGATCTCCGCGTATGCGTCCTCCACGCCGCCCATGTCGCGGCGGAATCTGTCCTTATCGAGTTTTTCCTTCGTCTTGCTGTCCCAGAGACGGCAGGTGTCGGGGCTTATCTCGTCGGCCAAGATTATCTTGCCGTCCGAGGTCTTGCCGAATTCAAGCTTGAAGTCGACGAGAGTGACGCCGCAGCCCGCCCAGAATTCCTTTAATACCTCGTTTACCTTGAAAGCGTACTTTCTTATGGTCGCTATCTCTTCCTCGGTCGCCAGTTCAAGCGCCAGCGCGTGGTCGTCGTTCAGCAGCGGATCGCCGAGCTCGTCGTTTTTATACGAAAACTCTATAGTCGGACGCTTGAATTCTATGCCCTCTTCTACGCCGTACCTCTTTGAAAACGATCCGGCGGATATGTTTCTGATTATGACCTCAAGCGGTACTATCTTCACGCGGCGGACGAGCGTCTCGCGCTCGGACAGCTCCTCTACGAAATGCGTCGGAACGCCCTTTGTTTCAAGCAGCTTCATCAGTCTGTTGCTCATCTGGTTGTTTATGACGCCCTTGCCGACTATCGTTCCCTTTTTGAGACCGTTGAACGCCGTCGCGTCGTCCTTGTAAGCGACGATAAGAAGATCCTTATCGTCCGTTTCAAATACTTTTTTGGCTTTGCCCTCGTACAGTTGTTTTCCCTTTTCCATTATATGTTTCCTCCAATTATATATTTAATGCCAGTATTTTCTGTCAAGCGAGCGCATGCTGACCGCCTGCGCTATGTGAAAGTCCGTTATCTGCTCCGATCCGTCAATATCAGCGACGGTACGCGCTACGCGCAAAATCCTGTCGTACCCTCTTGCGGACAGCCCGAGCTTTTCAAACGCGTCTTTTAATATTTTTTTGCCCTCAGCCGATACGTTACAGTACTTTCTTATCTGCGCGCTGTTCATCTGCGCGTTGTTCGTGATGCCGGAGGCCTTGTTCCTCTCCGCCGAAAATTCGCGGGCTTTCTTTATCCTCTCGCGGATAGTCTTTGACGATTCGCCGGACGGCTTTTTCGCAAGCTCCTCAAACGATAACGACGGCATCTCGACCTGAATATCTATCCTGTCGAGCAGGGGTCCGGATATGCGTGACAAGTACCGTCTTATCTCCTGCGGCGTGCAGGTGCACTTTCTTACAGTCGAGCCGAAATATCCGCATTTACACGGGTTCATCGCGCATACGAGCATGAATTTGCTCGGAAAAGACAGCTTTCCGTTGACGCGCGTAATGGTGACGCGTCCGTCCTCGAGCGGCTGGCGCATCGCCTCCATCGCGGGGCGCGAGAACTCCGGCAGCTCGTCCAGAAACAGAACGCCGTTGTGCGCGAGCGAAATCTCGCCCGGCGTCGGTATCTGTCCGCCGCCCGACAAGCCCGCGCTCGACATCGTGTGGTGCGGCGAGCGGAACGGCCTCTGCGTCATTAAAGACGTCTCCGGCGGTAAGGTTCCCGCGACGGAATGAATTTTCGTCGTCTCTATCGCCTCGTCAAACGTCATCGGCGGCATTATCGTCGGTATGCGCTTTGCAAGCATTGATTTGCCCGTGCCGGGCGGGCCGATAAGCAGTATGTTGTGACCGCCCGTGACGGCGACCTCTATCGCGCGCTTCGCCGCCTCCTGCCCCTTGACGTCGCAAAAGTCGAGCAGAAAATCGGTAAACGCGTCGTTGAACAGATCCGCGTTGAACGTAACGGGCTTTATCTTTTTATCGGTATTTAAGTGCTGAACTATGTCGTAAAGACTGTTTGCCGGGTAGACGTTCACGCCCTCCACGACGGACGCTTCCTTTGCATTGTCCGGCGGAACGAATATCTCGGTCAGCCCCGCCGCCTTAGCCGCGACAGCCATGCAGAGCACGCCGCGCGCCGCGCGAAGCTCGCCCGAAAGCGACAGCTCGCCTATAAAGCACATTTTTGAAAAATCGGCGAGAGGGTTTATTATCTCCGTCGAGGCGAGGATCGATACGGCGATCGCCAGATCGTACGACGAGCCCTCTTTCTTTCTGTCCGCGGGCGCCAAATTGACGGTAAGACCGCTCTGCGGGAACATCATGCCGGAATTCATAACGGCGGCGTTTATGCGCTCTTTGGATTCCTTTATCGCCGTGTCCGGCAGACCGACTATCTCAAAGTACGGCACCATCGGAGCGCTGCTGCACTCGCACGTAACGACGTACCCGTCGATTCCGCGCAGACCGCACGTATATACAGTTGACAACATTCCGACCGCCGCCTTTCTTTGAATGATAGTATATTATAACATACAAAAATAAAATAATCAACCCTAATTTAATATTTTTATGCAAATATAATTATGTAAAACGGGTCGAATACACGCCAATTATAAAAATTTACGAAAAGATTACACAATAATATATCAGTCAAAGGCAGTTTGTTATATTATAAAAAAGTATGGATTAAACCGTATTATTAAACATTATCATAAATAAATGGAGGTCAAACATGGCAAGAAAAATGAAAACCATGGACGGCAACAACGCCGCCGCGCACGTATCGTACGCGTTTACGGAGGTTGCCGCAATCTACCCGATCACCCCTTCGTCCGTTATGGCTGAGGTCACGGACACCTGGAGCGCCAACGGACTTAAAAACATCTTCGGTCAGAAGGTAAGAGTTGTCGAGATGCAGTCCGAGGGCGGCGCTTCCGGCGCCGTACACGGCTCGCTTCAGGCGGGCGCTCTCACCACCACCTACACGGCGTCTCAGGGCTTACTGCTCATGATCCCGAATATGTATAAGATAGCGGGCGAGCTTCTTCCCTGCGTTATCCACGTATCGGCGAGAGCTTTAGCGTCGCACGCTCTGTCCATATTCGGCGACCATTCCGACGTTATGGCGTGCCGCCAGACCGGTTTTGCGATGCTCTGCTCCGGCAGCGTTCAGGAGGTCATGGACCTCGGCGCCGTAGCGCACCTTTCCACGATAAAGAGCCGCGTTCCGTTCTTACATTTCTTCGACGGCTTCAGAACGAGCCACGAGATACAGAAGATTGAGATCTGGGACTACGACGATCTGAAGGACATGGTCGACATGGACGCCGTGCAGGCCTTCCGTGCCCGCTCCCTCAACTCCGAGCATCCCACCATGCGCGGCTCTCA
>CADBSB010000112.1 GCA_902797235.1 uncultured Ruminococcus sp.
AGTGTGGAGAAGCTCGTGAGACTTGTGTCCGCACGGCTCGCCCAAAAACTCTTTATACAGCTTGATTATGTCGGGGTTCTCGTGAGACTTACGCAGTTTCTTGCCCTCGTCGATCGAGTAGATGCCGGCTTTTCTCGCCGCCCACTTCTCGGCTCTTATGCCGCGAGGCTGACCGCCGCCGACTATGCAGCCGCCGGGGCATCCCATGACCTCGATAAAGTGGAACGTCTCGCCCGCCTTTACCATTTCCATGACCTGCGCCGCGCCGTCAAAGCCGCTCGTCACGGCAACTCTTGCGGTGAAGCCCTCGAGGAACTTGTACTCGGGAAGTACGTTTTCAAACGTAAGAGAAGCAACCTTTATCTGATCGCTCGTTCCGAGAGGAGCGATATGCAGGTTGTCAAACGGCAGCTCACGTCCGGTGACGATCTCGTAAACCGTTCTGAGAGCCGCTTCCATAACGCCGCCCGTTACGCCGAATATATCGGCCGCGCCGGTGGAAAGACCCATAACGGGATCGAAATCCTCGTCCGGCAGATTTACGAAATCTATGCCCGCCTGCTTTATCATGTTGGCAAGCTCTCTCGTGGTGAGAACGGCGTCAACGTCGCGTACGCCGTTTTCGTTCATTTCGGGACGGATTATCTCAAACTTCTTCGCGGTACACGGCATGATGGATACGAGGTATATATCCTTCGGATCACGGCCGAGCTTTTCCGCATAGTAAGTCTTTGTCACTGCGCCCTGCATCATATGCGGGGACTTGCAGGAAGACAGATTGTCAAGCAGCTCGGGATATCTGTGTTCAATGAACTTGATCCAGCCGGGGCTGCAGGAGGTCATCATCGGAAGAACGGCTTCTCCGCCGGTGAGAGCGGCTTTCGCTCTCTGTAAGAATTCCGTACCCTCTTCCATTATCGTCAGGTCGGCGCCGAAGTTTACGTCGAACACCTCGTCAAAGCTGAGCTGTTTGAGAGCCGCGACCATTTTGCCCGTCGCGACGGTGCCGGACGGCATACCGAACGGTTCGCCGATACCTACTCTTACGGCAGGAGCTATCTGAGCTATGACGTACTTGGTCGGATCCTCTATCGCCTTGATCACGGGAGCGATAGCGTCGGTCTCACGCAGAGCGCCGACGGGGCATACGGAGATACACTGACCGCAGTTGGTGCAGTCCGTATCCGCTATATGTTTGCCGAAGGACGGCTGGATGACCGTCTTGAAGCCGCGCTTCTGAGCGTTCAGAACGCCTATCTTCTGGATGTTGTTGCACATCGAAACGCAGCGGCGGCAGTTTACGCACTTGGACATATCGCGCGTCATAACGGCGGATATATCGAGCGGGATCTCTTGCCTTTCGCCTTCAAAGCGCTTCTCGGTGATGTTCATTCTTCTCGCAAGGGTCTGAAGCTCGCAGTCAAGGGACCTCGGGCAGTTCAGGCAGTCCTGCGGATGGCAGGAAAGAAGCAGCTCTAAGTTGACCTTTCTTGCCTTTCTTACGCGCTCGGTATTCGTCTTTATGTTCATACCGTCGCTGATCGTTATCATACAAGCCGCCTGTAAGTTGCGCATCGGGCGGCCGTTCGTCTCGACCTCTACCATGCAGAGACGGCATCCGCCGTACTTGTTCACGCCTTCAAGATAGCAAAGCGTGGGAACGTATATACCGTTTTCTCTGCAAACTTCAAGTATTGTTTTGCCGGCTTCAGCTTCGTAAGGCTTGCCGTTAATCGTAATATTAACTTTACTCATTGTACTGACCCTCCTTACTTCTTTATCACAGCGCCGAACTTGCAGTTTGTCATACACGCGCCGCACTTGATGCACTTATCCTGGTCTATTACGTGCGGCTCTTTGACCTTACCGCTTATGCACTGTACCGGACAGTTGCGCGCGCAGAGCGTGCAGCCCTTGCACTTCTCGGGCACTATGTAATAGTGAGCCAGAGCGGAGCAGATATGCGCCGGGCAGGTCTTGTCAACGATGTGAGCCTTGTACTCGTCACGGAAGTTGGCGAGAGTGGAAAGAACGGGGTTCGGAGCCGTCTGTCCCAGACCGCACATAGCGGTGTCTTTTATGGTGTAGGAAAGCTCTTCGAGCGTGTCGAGGTCCTCAAGCGTTCCCTTGCCCTGTGTGATCCTTTCAAGGATCTCAAGCATACGCTTCGTACCTACGCGGCACGGTGTGCACTTGCCGCAGGATTCATCCTGGATGAACTGCATGAAGAAGCGCGCCGTATCGACCATACAGGTGTTCTCGCCCATGACTATAAGTCCGCCGGAGCCCATGATGGCGCCGAGAGCGGTAAGAGATTCGTAGTCCACGGAGGTGTCGAGGTTCTTTTCCGTGATACATCCGCCGGACGGGCCGCCCATCTGAGCCGCCTTGAACTTCATACCGTCGGTGATGCCGCCGCCTATCTCGAATATGAGCTTACGGAGGGACATACCCATCGGGACTTCAACTATACCGGTGTTGATAACGTCGCCCGCGAGTGCGAATACCTTTGTACCCTTGCTCTTGCCTACGCCGTACTGAGCGAACCAGTCGGCGCCGCGGTTGATTATCTCGGCTATATTATAGTACGTTTCAACATTGTTTATTATCGTCGGATATCCGAACAGACCGGATTCGAACGGGAACGGCGGCTTCTGTCTCGGCTCGCCGCGCTCGCCCTGGATGGAGTTCATAAGAGCCGTCTCCTCGCCGCAGACGAACGCGCCCGCGCCGATACGGAGCTCTATATCGAAATCAAAGCCGGAGCCTAAGATGTTCTTGCCGAGAAGTCCCCATTCTCTCGCTATGTCAAGAGCCTTGTTGAATCTCTCGACCGCGACGGGATATTCGGCACGGCAGTATACGTAGCCGTTGTTCGCGCCTATCGCAAAGCCGCCTATCATCATGCCCTCTATCAGGCAGAACGGGTCGCCTTCGATGGCGGATCTGTCCATGAACGCGCCGGGGTCGCCCTCGTCGGCGTTGCAGACGATGCACTTCTTGTCGCCCTTCGCCTTCATACCGGCGCTCCACTTGATGCCGGTCGGGAAG
Organism: uncultured Ruminococcus sp.; assembly: GCA_902797235.1. GTDB lineage: Bacteria > Bacillota > Clostridia > Oscillospirales > CAG-272 > UBA1248. Next base: position 3,052 of record CADBSB010000112.1, read on the forward strand.
CCGGCGCCGCCTCTGCCGCGCAGGCCGGAGGCCGTGACCTCGTCGATTATCTGCTGCTGCGTCATCGTGAACGCCTTCGCAGCCGCGGTGAAGCCGCCTTTTGCGATGTAAGCCTCAACGGAATCGAACGGGATCTTGCCGCACTTGTTTAAGACTATCTGTACCTGCTCCGCAAAGAACGGTATATCGTCTATGCAGGGTATGTGCTTGTTAAGGTTGACGTCGAAGAACGTGTACTCCTCGATGACCTCGCCTTTAAGTATCTGTCTGTCTATTATGTCCTTTGCGCGCTCGGGCGTTACGTGGACATAATAGATCCTTTCGGGCTCGACTAAAACTACAGGGCCCATTGCGCAGGTGCCCATACAGCCGGTGAATATTACGTTCACCTTATCGGCAAGTCCCTGCTCCTTGATGTAAGCCTCTACAAAATTCTTTGTATCCTGGCATTTGCTGGAAATACATCCGCCGCCGCCGCAGACGTAAATGGTATGCTCGTATTTTTTGAGCTCCGCGTTATATCTTTCGGCTACGGTCTTTAAATCGTTAACGTTGTTTACCCGCATTTCATTCACCTCTGTACTGGTCAAGGATGCCGGCTATATCACCGGGTTTTACCTGCTTATACACGTCGTTGTCGACGACCACGACGGGAGCAAGTCCGCAAGCGCCTACGCAGCGCGTTACGTGAATGGAGAAAACATTGTCAGCCGTGGCTTCACCCACGCCTATACCGAGCAACTCCTGGAGCTTTTCGATAAGCAGCTTGCCGCCGCGAACGTAGCAGGCCGTGCCGAGGCAGACCCTTACGTCGTGCTTTGTTTTCGGCGTCGTGGAGAAGAACGAATAGAAGCTCGATACGCTTGATACGTACGAGACTGAGAAGCCCATTTTGTCAGCGACGTATTTCTGGACTTCGAACGGGAGATATCCGAATATCTCCTGTGCCGCGTGCAGCACCTGAATCAGACAGCCTTCCTTGCCGCTGTAAAGGTCGATCACGTTGGCTAACTTTTCATAGTTCACCAAAAGTTCGTCACGATCCGCGGCAGAAAGGTTTTTTGCAACATCGGTCATTGTTATACCACCTTATTAAATTTTTTATGTATTGCGCGCCGTGAAAACACGCTGCGCAATTATCCATATTTATTATGATAACAAAAAACTGTTAACAAATCAAGTTTTTTATATAATTTGTCAAAATATTTTTAAAATGCACGCAATTAAACGCATTTTATATCGCGCGCCCGGGATGTATTGATTTTTGTTTTATATATTATTAACCGTTTTTTATGATCCGCGCTTTTTCGCGCGCAGGATAAAGTGTATGACGGTGCAGACGATCACAAGCACGACCGCGCCCGCGAAAAGATATATGTTTATGTTAAGAAAATCACGCGCGGTTTTCTCCGCCGTGTCGACCTCCGTTTCAGGCTCCGGCTCGTTCAATTCCGTCGTCGTCTCCACCGTCGTTTCAGCCGTCGTTTCAGCCGTCGTTTCCGTCTCGGTCAAAGCGGAAGCGCCGGCGCACACGGAAAGGATAACGCTGAATAATATGAAAATCAAAACAAATCTTTTCACCGCCGCACCTCCTTAACTCTTTATATTATAGCCGTCGATTATGAAAAAACTGTTTTATTATCGTAAATTAGTTTTTTGCCGGCTGAAAAAATGATAGTTTCGGTAAAAATATCGGTATTGACAATATTAAAAAAGTATGATATAATAGGCACGTAATAAAATTTGCATACAGCAAAGAAAGGGTAAAAAAATGAAAAAAATCGCAATGCTTTTAGCGGCAGTTATGATCATGGGACTTTTTGCCTCCTTATTCGCTGTCGCGCCCGCGGCGCTTGATTCCGCCGACTGGGAAGTTGTACATCACTCATCCGGTACGCCGGCGAACGTCGTTCTTGAAAAGACGTCGGATAACGGCATCAGACTTGCTCACGAGGGTCATTATCCCGCGTCCAACGCAGGTCTGCTCTACACGAAGCCCCTCAACCTCAAAGACGGCATCACGCTTAACGTAACGGTTGAGACGAACGCCGACGGCTCTACCGACGCTTGGTACGGCTTCTGGCTTCTCAGCCAGCCGCTGTATTTCGACTACGCAAACCAGAACGGCGGCAAGGGCATAGTCCTTCTCTGCCGTCCGGGCGGAGCTCATCAGTGGCACGTTATAGACGATAGCGGCTTCCACATGATCACGACCACGTACGGAGACGGTGACAAGGAATATTACGCTGACGGCGGCGTCACCGTAACCTACGAGATAAAGAACATAGACGGTGTACTTGCGGTATCCGTTGACGGCGAGCCCGTTGAAGAGGACGCTTTCTCCGGCCTGCTCAAATTCTTTGAGAACGACGAGGCTTACATCGGCTTCTCGATGTCTCAGACAGAGCTTGAATATCAGAGCTTCGTACTGAACTCGCTGAACGGCGAGGCTCCCGCATCCACCGGCGACGCTATCCCGATGGAGCAGGGCGGCACAAACACGACGGCGGAGACGACCGCGGACCCGAACGTTCCGAACTGGGAAGATCCCGAGCTCAAGAGCTTCACGCTTATAGATTTCACCAACCCCGATTCCATAACCGGTCTTAACGGAAACGACTGCAAATGGTCGTTTGACGAGGTAGAGGGCGCTCTTAAGATAGAGGTCACCGGTCCCGACCCGTTCGTCAACATCCCGATGAAAAAGGCGTGGTACTTTGACGGCGACGATTTCTGCATAGTAAAGATGGATTACAAGACAGATTTCGAGGGCGAAGGCTCGTTCTACTACACCACGAAAGACGTTCCGAGCATGGAGCTCTGCAGCCTGCAGATAGACATAGAGGCGACCGGAAACGAATACAAGACATTTGAGTGCGATATGCAGGAATCCTCTAACTGGACGGGTCAGATAAGAAACTTCCGTCTCGACCCCGCGGCTGCGGGCGAAGCCGGACAGGTATTCTACATAAAGAACATCCGCTTTGAAAAATACGAAGAGGAAGAGACCAAGGCTCCCACGACCACCGAGGCGACGACTACCGCAGAGGTAACGACCGGCGC
>CADBSB010000113.1 GCA_902797235.1 uncultured Ruminococcus sp.
AACAGCCGGCAGCGATTACCACGGAAAAAACAAGCTCGTTCAGCCGGCGGACACGAATTTACCGAAATCGGGCGAATACCCAAACGGACTGATAAGATTTATTGAAAAAGCGATAAAATGACCGTATGACTTCGGGTCATCTAATCTCGGGACCGTCGAAAAAATGAAGAATAAAAAACTGTTGGGCAATATACTTTTACTCTTGACCGCGTTCATATGGGGAACGGCGTTCGTTTTCCAGCGCGTCGGTATGGACAGTATAGAGCCGGTAACGTTCAACGCTGCGAGGATGGCGCTCGCGGCGGTCATTATCGGACCGATTGCGCTCATACTTCGCAAAAACAACAAGACATTAAAGACGTTATCAAAAGAAGAGAAAAAAGCGTATGACAAAAATACGCTCATAGGCGGTATATGCTGCGGTGCGTTCTTGTCAACGGCGAGTATTTTACAGCAAATGGGGCTCGTTTACACAACGGCGGGCAAAGCGGGATTTATAACCGCCATGTATATCCTGCTCGTTCCGATCATCGGCTTCATCTTTTTTAAGCGTAAGAATACGTGGCTCGTATGGGTCGCCGTTCTGCTCGGCGTCGTCGGTATGTACTTCCTCTGCATTACTGAAAAGTTCAGCTTTTCGCACGGCGATCTGCTTATTTTAGCCTGCTCGCTGTTTTTCAGCGGACATATAATCTGCTGCGACAGGTTCGGCAAGCGCGGAGACGCGATAAGCATATCAGCCATACAGTTCGCGACAGCCGCCGTTATCTCCACTGTCGCCGCGCTGATATTTGAAAAGCCGAGCGGAGAAAAGCTGTTGTCCGCGCTTTTGCCGATCGTCTACTGCGGCATAGTGTCTGGCGGCGTGGGATACACGCTTCAGCTCGTTGCACAGAAATTCACGGATCCGACCGTCGCATCGCTTTTGATGAGCATGGAATCCGTTTTCGCCGTAGTCACGGGCGCGATCTTTTTGCAGGAGCGTATGAATATAAGAGAGATCGCCGGCTGCGTCATTATGTTTGTTGCCGTTATACTCGCGCAGATACCGTATCCGAAAAAAATAAGTAAAAACGAATAAAAATAATAACAAAATTAATATTTAACACCAAGATATATAATGAGGGCTTAAATGAGCCCTCATTGATTATTTCAGTCTGGTTTTAAATTCATTATTGGGTTATATTTGTGATATTATAATATAATGCTTTACTTGAAAAATTCACATTTTTAAAGTATTATAAATATGATAAAATAAGATTGTGAGACCGTTATGATTTTAACTTATAAAAACGAGCCTTTGCAGATCGAAAAAGGCGCAACGTACCTGTCCGTCGCAAAAAAAGTGCAGAATGAGTATGACGCGCCGATAATCCTTGCAAAGCTCGGACAAAAAATCGTAGAACTGAATAAGACGATACCGGACGAAACGGAGCTTATAAAATGCGGCCGTTCGAAGCCGACTTTGTCGTTCATCACGACGCGCGACCGTGACGGTCATAAAACGTACGAGCGCGGCGCGACTATGATGTTTTTACGCGCTATGACGCACGTCTACGGCAAATGGATAAAGCGTTTAAAGCTTGAATACGCGGTAGGCGAGTCTCTGTATTTTACGATCAAATTCAAGGACGGCACGGGCGCGGAGGCGATAAAAGACGAACAGCTCGCCGAGATAAAGGAAACTATGCTGCGTTACGTCAGAGACGACGAGAAATTCGTTAAAACGAAGATACCGACGGAGGAGGCGATAGAGCTTTTCCGCCGCCACGGGATGACGGATAAGGAAAGACTTTTCAATTACAGAAGAACGTCTGTCACAAACGTTTACCGCCTCGGTAATTACTGCGATTATTTTTACGGCTATATGCCGCCGTCCGCGGGATACGTTAATATATTCGATATTTTTAAAACGAACGACGGTATATTCCTGACGATCCCGTACCACAACCGCCCGACGCAGCAGGGGCTCAAATACATCCCCGCAAAGCTTTTCGCAACTATGCACGACACGACCGTGTGGAGCGAAAACATAGGTGTTTCGACCGTCGCAGCGTTGAACGACGCCATAATGCGCGGGGAAGGAAGAAACATAATACTGGCGTCCGAGGCGTATCAGGAGCATACGATCGGCCAGATGGCGAAAAGGATAAAGGACGAAAACAGACGTATCGTGATGATCGCAGGTCCGTCTTCATCGGGCAAAACGTCGTTTTCACACCGTCTTTCCATCCAGTTGCAGAACGTCGGCTTCATAGCGCATCCGATAGCGATAGACAACTATTACGTTGAGCGCTCCCGCACGCCGAGAGACGAAAACGGAGATTATGATTTTGAATGCCTTGAAGCGCTCGATATAGAGCTGTTCAACAAACAGATGACCGCGCTTTTAAACGGTGAAAACGTTGAGCTGCCGACGTTCAATTTCAAAAAAGGCGTGCCGGAATATAACGGCAACACGCTGAAAATCGGTGAGAACGAGGTGCTCGTCATCGAGGGCATACACGGCCTGAACGACAAGCTGTCGTACGCCATATCGCCGTCCGACAAATTCAAGATCTACATCAGCGCCGTCACCTCGCTCAACATAGACGAGCATAACAGGATACCGACGACGGACAACAGAGAGATACGCCGCATGGTGCGCGACGCGAGGACGCGCGGCTTTTCCGCAAAGGAGACGATAGCGCGCTGGCAGGCCGTCAGACACGGCGAGAAGAAGCATATATTCCCGTTCCAGGAGGACGCGGATATAATGTTCAATTCCGCCTCGATTTACGAGCTTGCTGTGCTCAAAACGTTTGCCGAGCCGCTTCTGTTTGCCATACCGCCGGACGCGCCGGAGTATTCGGAGGCGAGGCGTTTGCTCAAATTCCTTGAATATTTTTTAGGGCTGTCATGCGAGGACGTTCCGAGGAACAGCCTTATACGCGAATTTATAGGAGGAAGTATATTCCCCGTGGGATAAAAGGACGATAAAATGCTTGAACTTAAAAATCTGTGTTTTACCGTAAACGTAGACGGTAAAGAAAAAAACATAATCAAAAACATAAGCCTGTCCGTGCCGGACAATAAAATGGTCGCGGTAACGGGACCGAACGGCGGCGGCAAATCAACGCTCGCAAAGCTCATAGCGGGTATTGAACACGCATCCTCCGGTAAAATAATATATAACGGCGTGGATATAACGGATATGTCCATAACGGATCGCGCAAAGCTCGGCATAGGCTTCGCGTTCCAGCAGCCCGTAAAATTCAAGGGCATAACGGTCTTCGATCTTTTGCGCATCGCGTCAGGCAAACGCATATCCGTAAAGGAGGCGTGCGAATATCTTTCGTCCGTAGGTCTTTGCGCAAGAGATTATATAAACCGCGAGGTCAATGCAAGCCTTTCCGGCGGCGAGCTGAAGCGCATCGAGATCGCGACGGTCATCGCAAGAGGCACGTCTCTGTCATTGTTTGACGAGCCTGAGGCGGGAATAGACCTCTGGAGCTTCAAAAACCTTATAGAAGTCTTCCGCAGAATGCGCGAAATGATAAAGGACAGTTCGATAATAATAATTTCGCATCAGGAAAGAATACTGTCGATAGCGGATGAAATAATCGTTTTAAAGGACGGAGAGCTTGACAGAACGGGCACACGCGACGAGATACTCCCGTCTCTTATCGGAACGTCGTCAGCGGTGACGGACTGCAAAATGGGCGCCGTAAACGGAGGTGAGGAATGATGCAGCTTGACGAGATACAAAAAAGACTGCTTTACGAGGTAGCGGATCTTCACGCCGTACCCGAGGGCGCGTACAATATACGCTCAAACAGTCAGTCCGCTGGCAGACGCTCGACCGAAAATATCGAAATCGTGTCAAAAACGGACGTAAGCGGGCTTGAAATACACATAAAGCCCGGAACGAAAAACGAAAGCGTCCATATCCCCGTCGTTATGACTGAAAGCGGGCTGAAAGAGGTCGTGTATAACGATTTCTATATAGGCGAGGACGCGGACGTCGTTATAGTCGCCGGCTGCGGCATAGATAATTGCGGCAACCAGGATTCACAGCATGACGGCATACACCGCTTTTTCGTCGAAAAAAACGCCAGGGTAAAATACGTGGAAAAGCATTACGGCTCGGGCGACGGAAAGGGTAAACGCATACTAAATCCCGTGACGGAAGTATATCAGAAGGAAAACAGCTCTGTTACGATGGAAATGGTGCAGATCAAAGGCGTTGACGATACGGAAAGGACCACAAAGGCGGAGCTTGACAAGGGCGCGAAGCTCGTCGTACGCGAGCGTCTTATGACGCACGGAGATCAGAGAGCCATCAGCGTTTACGAGGTGGAGCTTAACGGAAAAGCCTCGTCCGCGGACGTCGTGTCGCGTTCCGTAGCGCGCGACGATTCGTATCAGAAATTCGACGCGAAAATCATAGGCAACGCGGAATGCACGGGACACACCGAATGCGATTCGATAATAATGGATAACGGCAGGATCCTGGCGGTGCCGGGGCTTGAAGCGAACTGTATAGACGCTTCGCTCGTACACGAGGCGGCTATCGGAAAAATAGCCGGTGATCAGCTCATAAAGCTCATGACGCTCGGACTTACGGAAGCCGAAGCGGAGGAGCAGATTATAAACGGGTTTTTGAGATGATCAAGAATACGGACATAACAAAAAGGCGTCGTGGTGACGCCTTTTTTAGTTGTTTTAATCAGTTGTTGTTCAGCGCTGCTTCAAGCGTGTCGCCAAGGAGAACTCTTACGGCGTGCAGATAATCGTCGTCCGACGTGTACGTTACGACGCTCGTCGTAACTCTGCTTATCATATCCGCCGCGGCTTGCTCACCTAACGCGTCCTCAAGCATGCAGAGCATCTGATAATCCTCTATACCGTCGCGTATGCCTTCAAGTCTTATGGAGGCTATGGGGTAGGGCAGACCGAAGCTGTAACCGCTGTATATCAGCATACCGTCGCCGTACGCAGTACCGGTCCAAGGCTGGCTCTGTCCCCAATAGTTGACCTTCCAGTAGTCGACCGCCCAGTAAAGCATACCCGTTATATTGTATTCCTTCATCTGCCACAGGCTGACTATCGTTTCGGTACCGTCACTCAACAGCTGCCAGTTAACGTACGGTTCGGTCGGATTTATGCAGATGTAGGTCCAGAGCTCATCGCCTTCCGCGACTTCTTTGTTCATTCTATCAATAAACGTGCCGTATTTCGCATCCTGTTCCTTATTCTGTAAGAACGAAACACGGGAAATAAAGCTCAAATCACGCGTTGTGAAAGCGTCGATCTTCGGGCACCAGATATTCACATACTGAGACATGAATCCGACAGAGTCGAATGCGGCGTTATTTGCGTTCGTGATCTGACCGTCGGCGGTAAGATAGAGATCGCGTTCAAACGGTATAACCATCCTGTAATCAGGCGTATTGCTTTTTATCCGGTTCGCGCGGTCTATCATCATGGAAAACTGAGAATTTTCTCTCGGTTCATCAAGCTCACCGGGGTAATATATGACCTTATCCTTCCAGTCGGGAGTTACTCCGTTGTTGTCTTCGGTCACGCTTACGTCAAGATTGCCCCAGCGCGCGGTGTTAACTCTGTCCTGAGACATCCACTTTGCCGCGTAACCGGACGTAAGGCCGTGCGGGTTATCCATGATGTTGATCCTGTATTTGAGGAAGAACTCAAAGTATTTGTCCATAACCTCGGTATCGGTAAAGTCCACGTTGTTCCAGTTATAGGAATCGAGCACGTAGTTGCCCCATAACGCAAACGCCGTGCGTATTTCGGTCTTGTCTGACAACTCAAAATCCCACACCTTTACGGCGACAGCGGCGCGTTTGATCTCTTTGCCGCTATCTGCGTCGTAAATATGCAAGATCGAGCTGTACGTTCCAGCCTCTGTTTCGGGTAAGGTGGTGAACTGGATTATGAAGCCCTGTGAATTTCCGCCCGCGACGTCTATCGGCGCGGTGAACGGAGGCAGAGCGTCCGGAACGAAGTTGTTGTTTATATTATGATAATATTCATAATAAAGCTCAAACGGTACTGTCTTTCCGTTTTCGTTCTTGAATTCGTCTATCTTGACGTTTATCTTTGTATCAGTCTTGGGTGATACGAAGAACTGGCAGTTTTCGGATTCATTTTTCGCCATCTTTACGGTGTAACCCGATCTGCCGGTCGGTTTAACGACGTCTCTGTTGACTTTTTCGGTCGACTGATCGAACCAGAGAAGAAACGTTGAATCTTCATTTTCGGCTGTCAACACGGTTTTTGCAAGCGGATCGTTATCGGTCAAATTCTCGTCGTAATTCAGGCAGTATTCCGATTTTTCACAGGCGGTGAGAGCCTCGTTCATATCGTCTGTCATTACGACGGCACCTATCTCCATGCTGCCGGTCGACGTATAGCTTGTGAACGAAAGATTTATTGTACCGAGTTTGTTGTCGACCAAGCTGTAATCGCGCAGATCGAACATAACGCCCTGCCAGTTTTCCGTGGACGAATCGACTTCCGCGGACAGGCTTATCGTACGGGTGTTTTTGGATGCGTCTGTTATTGAATTAAGCGTGATGCCGACGCTCTTCTGACCGTGCGCTTTGAATCTTATCGCCAAATAACGTCCCTTATACATCGGTCCGCCGTTTTTCTCTGCAAGTTTGCCGAGATCTATCTCTATTCTCGGCGCCTTTTTTTCGGACTTGACTATTACAGTGCCGTTATTGCCGTCGGATGAAGCCGTAAACGTGGAGCTTGCGGCGGAGAAGCATTCTACCGAATCCGCGCTCTTCGGAACGCTTGCGTACGTTACGTAATCCGGTTTATCGTCGTAATAAATTTCAAGATCTGAGCCCGATGCGTATCTGAACAGGTAAACGACGTCCTTGTTGTTCTTTTTGCCGTCGCCGTTGCAGTCACACGCTTTTTCGTCTACGTTTGTCGCTATACCGTTTGAAACGTATCTGAACAGCGCAACAACGTCTTTGTTATTGACCTTGCCGTCCTTGTTTACGTCGCCGGGTACACGGGCGGCCAAGACTGATGATGCAAAGAATACTGCGATAGAAGCAAGTATTGTTGCAAATACTACCGCGTATGCAATAAATTTGATTTGTTTTTTCATTTTTACTCCTCCGTTAAAACTTTTAATATTATACCATAAAAAAAGAAAAAAATCAACACCTAAATAAAAAAATTACCGCCGTTTTTCAGCGGCGGTAAAATAATTCTTATGTTCAATCTTTCTTGAATACCGTTTTAAGTCTCAAAGCGTTTGACAGTATCTTTTTGCGCAGGCGCAGGGATTTGGGTGTTACCTCCATAAGCTCGTCGTCGGCTATGAATTCGATCGCCTCTTCAAGGCTGAATACCTTGGGCGGTACAAGGCGGAGCGCCTCGTCAGCACCGGCGGAACGGATGGCGGTAAGATGCTTCTTCTTGCAGACGTTTACGGCTATATCGACCATTTTCGGACATTCGCCGACTATCATTCCTTCGTATACGGGCGTCTGTACGCCTATGAACATCGTGCCTCTGTCCTGAGCGTTGAAAAGACCGTACGACGTTGCCTCGCCGTCCTCGCTCGCTATCAGAGAACCGGTGAAGCGGCGCGTTATCTCGCCCTTGAAAGGCTCGTAGCCGTTGAATATCGAGTTGATTATGCCCTCGCCGTGAGAATCCGTCATAAGCTCCGAACGATAGCCTATAAGGCATCTTGCGGGGATGTTGTATTCGACCTTCGTTCTCTTGTCGCCGAGAGGCTCCATTGAAAGCATCTCGCCCTTTCTCGCGCCGAGCTTCTGCATGACGGCGCCGACGTATTCGTTCGGCACGTCAACCGTAACAAGCTCCATAGGCTCGCACGTTTTGCCCTCGATCGTCTTCATAAGCACGCGCGGGGTGGAGCAGCAGAGCTCGTAGCCCTCGCGGCGCATCGTTTCGATAAGTATGGAAAGATGCATTTCGCCTCTGCCTAAAACCTTGAACTGATCCGTCGTCTCGCCGTCCATAACGCGGAGCGAAACGTCGCGCAAAAGCTCTTTGTAAAGGCGCTCGCGGAGCTGGCGGCTCGTAACGTACTTGCCCTCGCGTCCGGCAAACGGGCTGTCGTTTACGGAGAACGTCATTTCCATAGTCGGCTCGGAGACCTTTACGAATTCAAGCGGCTCGGGCGTGTCGACCGCGGTAACGGTATCGCCTATCTCTATATCCTCGGCGCCGGAGAAGCATACGATGTCGCCGACGGTCGCGGAATCGACGTCAACGCGCTTAAGTCCGTCTATCTGCATAAGCTTTACTATCTTGCCTCTGCGTGTTACGCCGGGGTTGTGATAGTTGCACATCATCATGTCCTGACCCGTTTTGATAACGCCGCGCTCTATTCTGCCTATGCCGATCCTTCCGACGTAGTCGTTGTAGTCGATAGAAGATACGAGCAGCTGTAAAGGAGCCGTTTCGTCGCCCTCGGGGCACGGGATGTGATTTATGATAGCCTCAAATAACACTTTGAGGTTTTCCTCCTGGTGATCGGGCGAAAGAGAAGCGGTGCCCGCGCGGCCGTTGCAAAAAATTACGGGAGAATCGAACTGCTCGTCCGTGGCGTTCAAGTCGAGGAACAGCTCAAGCACCTCGTCGACTACCTCGTGCGGACGCGCGTCCGGCCTGTCTACCTTGTTTATGACGATGATGACGCGGTGATTCATTTCAAGCGCTTTTGATAAAACGAATCTCGTCTGCGGCATGGGGCCTTCGGCAGCGTCCACAAGCAGGACGACGCCGTTCACCATTTTGAGTATGCGCTCCACCTCGCCGCCGAAATCGGCGTGCCCGGGAGTGTCGATTATGTTTATCTTAATGCCGTTGTAATGTACGGAGGTGTTTTTTGCAAGTATGGTTATACCGCGCTCGCGTTCAAGCGCGCCGGAGTCCATAACGCGCTCCGTAGTAACCTGGTTTTCACGGAATATGCCGCCCTGTTTGAGCATCTCGTCGACGAGCGTGGTTTTGCCGTGGTCAACGTGGGCGATTATGGCAACGTTTCTTAAATCTTCTCTTTTCAACCGTTTTTACCTCAATCAAAAATTTCAACCTAAAAATTATATCAGATTTTATTGCCGAAAATTTGTTTTATTTGTAATATTATTGTTAATATCGTTATATGCGCATTCAGAAAAATATAAGAAATATAATAAAACATCTTGATTTTTACCGATTTTTTTGCTATACTGTATGTGACTATTAAAATGCGAGTATTATTATGTTTTATAAAGATACACTGTTGAAACAGGTGCTTAAACCCGGCAGATACACGGGCGGCGAATACGGGCAGGTCATAAAGGACCTCTCGGGGATAAAATGCCGCTGGGCTTTCGCGTTCCCCGATACGTATGAGATAGGAATGTCCAACCTCGGCGTACGCATACTGTACGGCGTTCTGAACGAACAGCCGGACGTTTACTGCGAACGCACGTACGCCCCGTGGGTCGATATGGAGGAACAGCTTGTAAAGTATGATCTTCCCATCACCTCGCACGAGACGGGCACGCCCTTAAAAGAATTTGATATTTTGGGCTTTACGCTTCAGTACGAGCTTTGTTATACGAACGTTCTGAATATGCTGAAGCTCTCCGGTATCCCGCTCCTTGCCTCGGAGCGCGGCGAGGATTATCCGATAGTTATAGGCGGAGGACCGTGCTCGTACAACGCCGAGCCTCTTGCCGATTTCTTCGACGTTTTCTCGATAGGCGAGGGGGAGGAGGCTTTGCCCGAATTCTCACGCTTATATATAAATATGAAGGAAAGCGGAGAATACACAAAAGAAAAGTTTTTACACGAGGCGGCGAAAATACAGGGCTTTTACGTCCCGTCTTTATACGACGTTTCATACAACGATGACGGAACTATAAAAGAGTATAAGCCGGTATACGACGATATACCCAAAACAGTCACAAAGCGCATAATTGCTGATTTCAATAAAGCGTACTTCCCGGACAAGCCGGTCATGCCGTACATAGAGTGCGTGCAGGACAGGATAACGCTCGAAATAATGCGCGGCTGTATACGCGGCTGCCGCTTCTGCCAGGCGGGCATGATATACCGCCCGATACGCGAAAAGGATGCGGCGCTTTTAAATGAACAGGCGCGCCGCACGTTTGAAAACACGGGCTACGATGAAATATCGCTCTGCTCGCTCTCAACCTCCGATTACACGGGCCTGCGCGAGCTTACGGACGGACTTTTATCCTGGACGGACGATAATATGATAAGCCTGACGCTGCCGTCGCTCCGCGCGGACAGTTTTACGGACGAGCTTATGAAAAAGATAAGCAGCGTAAGGACGTCGACCTTGACCTTCGCGCCGGAAGCCGGAACACAGCGCCTGCGCGACGTAATAAACAAAAATCTGACCGAGGAAGAGGTCTTAAAAGCGTGTAAAGTCGCGTTTTCCGCGGGCAAAACCGCAGTCAAGCTGTATTTCATGATAGGTCATCCGACCGAGACGGACGAGGATATAAAGGGTATCGCGGACCTTGCAAAATCCGTCATAAACTGCTTTTATGAAACCGAGAACAGACCGAAGGGCAAGCCGCTCGTCACCATTTCCGTCGCGTGCTTCATCCCCAAGCCTTTCACGGCGTTTCAATGGGAGGCGCAGGACACGCTTGAAGAATACAAGCGCAAACAGCAGCTTTTAGGCTCGTACTGTAACGACAGAAGGATAAAATATAACTATCACGACGCGGACGGAAGTCTTATAGAGGCGGTTCTGGCGCGAGGCGACAGAAGACTGTGCAAGGTCTTAGAGCTCGCGTGCGAGCGCGGCATGAAATTTGACGCGTGGAGCGAATATTTTGACTTTAACAAGTGGATGCAGTTGTTTACCGATTGCAGCGTCGACCCCGCGTTTTACGCGAACAGAAAGAGAAGCGATGACGAAGTCTTGCCGTGGGATGTTATCGACTGCGGAGTAAGCAAAAAGTTTTTATCAAACGAAAAGAAAAAAGCGTATGAGGCTAAAACCACGCAGTGCTGCGCGGAGGGCTGCGCCGGGTGCGGCGCGAACAGGCTCGGAGGGGAAAACAGATGGTGCCCGAATATAAAAAAATAAGACTTAAATTTCAAAAAACGGGCAACGCCAAATTCATCTCCCACCTCGATCTTGACAGAACGATGAAATCCGTCCTTACGCGTGCAAAGGTAAAGGTCGAGCATACGCACGGCTACAATCCCCGTCCGTATCTTGTTTTCTCGCTTCCGACGTCAGTCGGGACGGAAAGCCTCTGCGAATTCCTCGATATAAAGATACCGACAGAGGATGATCATACGGATATTCCGGAAAGGCTGAACAAAAATCTGCCGCCCGATATACGCGTGACAGACGTGTATATCCCCGAAACCGATTTCAAACAGATAACCGACGCGGAATACAAGCTTGTTATTATATCCCCAAAGATAACGAAAGAGCTTGCTGATAAAATAAAACCGCTGTTTTCCGCGCCCGTATTCATTGAAAAGCGGACGAAAAAGACGGAGAGCGGCTTTATGGATTTTGACATAACGCCCTACGTCAAAAGCATAGACGCAGAATTTATAAAAGACGGCGAACTTGAAATAAACACCGTTGTTTCCGCGGAAAACGCGACGTATATAAACCCGGAATACATAATAAAGGCGTTATGTAAATACTTGGAACTTGATTTGTCCGATCCGAATACGTGTTTATACACGGTGCTCAGGACAAACGTATATAAACAAAACAAAGAAACATTTAATTAAGAAAGGTCGGTCATATATGGAAAGCAAATGGATATGGTACAGAGGCGACTATGAAATATATCACGGTCTGAAGCTCCACAGCAGAAGGCGCGAATATGACGTGAATATACCGCCGTTCTGGTGTCAGCCCACGGTCTATCCCACCGTCTCCTTTGCCAAAGTCTTTGAGGCAAAGGCGGAGGGCTACGTAAAGATCGTAGCGTGCGGCGACGGCTTCGTCCGCTTTGACGGAGATAAGAAGTACCCCATGAACAAGGATATATTCTTCTCGGAGGGAACGCACAGAATAGACGTCACGGTCAATAATCCGGGCGGTCTGCCGTGCATATACGCCGTTTCCGACACCGTTGCGACGGACAGGACGTGGATAGTGTCGGATAACACGAGCACGGCAATAAACGCGGGCGACAATCCCGCATATACGGACGTTTCCGTAACGCCTGAGGTATTTCCGTTCTCCTACCGCCGGATTTTCCCGGTAAGCACAAAGCCGGTCGGCGACGGTATGCTGTACGATTTCGGCTCCGAAACGTTTGCCGAGCTTATGATCGAAAACTCCGTCGATAATGCGGGGCTGTCCGTATATTTCGGCGAATCCGAGGAGGAAGCGACGGACACGGCGGAAACGTACCTGTATGAAAAGATCGGCGGTATGATGAGCTACCGCCTGTCCACCCGCGCGTTCCGTTACGTTTACATTCCCGAAAAGCTCGCCGCGAGCCTTAAACTGAGCGCGTACTACGAATATCTGCCGCTTGAAGACATAGGAAGCTTTGAATGTGACGACGAGCTTATAAACGACGTGTGGAAGACTTGCGCCTACACGTTCCACCTCTGCTCGCGCGAGTTTTTCCTCGACGGCATCAAACGCGACAGATGGGTATGGTCGGGCGACGCTTACCAGAGCTATATGATAAACGATTATCTTTTCCACGACAACGATATAACGAGAAGAACGATAACGCTGCTTCTCGGCAAGCCGCCGTACAAGCAGCATATTAACAGTATAAACGACTATACGATGTATCTCATCTCGGGTGTTTACGATTATTATTTCTCATCGGGCGACGCGGATTTCGTAAAATTCGTAATGCCGAGAGTAAAAGAGCTTTATGATTTCGCCGTATCGCGCCTTGACGAGCGCGGCTACGTCGTACAGCGCCCGGGCGACTGGATATTCATAGACTGGGCGGATATAGACAAAGCCGGCGCGAGCGCGGGCGAACAGATGCTTTTATACAAGGCCATGTGCGCGATGAACAAGCTCTGTGCCGTCTGCGGCGAGGACGGTTCAAAGTACGAGGCGGACGCCGCTGTGCTGAGAGAAAAAATAGACCGCGATTTCTGGCGTGAAGACAGAGGCGCGTACGTTGACAGCGCCGATTCCGGGCTTGAAAAGGTCGGCAGACACACGAACGTTCTGGCGCTTATGACAGGCGTTGCCGACGGCGAGAAGAAAAAGATAATAATAGAAAAAGTACTTAAAAACGAGGATATCCCGCATATCACAACGCCTTACTTCGGTTTCTACGAGCTTGACGCGCTGTGTGAATGCGGCGAGTTGGATTATGCGGTCGGTCAGATACGCTCCTACTGGGGCGGTATGCTCAAATTAGGCGCGACGTCTATATGGGAGCGGTACCTCCCGCACGAAAAAGGCGCGGAGCATTACGCGATGTATAATATGAAGTACGGCAGATCGCTCTGTCACGCGTGGGGCGCCGGTCCCGTATATCTGCTCGGCAGATACTTCTTAGGCGTTAAGGCGACGTCGGCAGGCGCCAAAACGTTTGAAGTCAGACCGCAGACGGGCGGACTTGAAAAGATAATGGGCACCGTACCGCTGAACGGCGGCTACGTCTACGTTGAATACGAAAACGCAAAGCTCAAAGTATATACGGATAAATCGGGCGGTACGCTGATGATCGGCAACAAAAAACTCGCCCTTAAAAAGGACGAGAATCTGATAGTTGACTTGAAAGAATCAAATCTTATTTGATATAAGACGTTTGATCGGCACGGCGGCGGGCGTTACAACGCCGGAGACCACCGCTTCCGCGATGCTGTTCGTAAGGAACGTAACGAGTATGAAGCCCCAGAGGGAACCGTATGCCGGAACGGTCTCGGCGATCGCATTGAATTCGTTGCCCAAGAAAAGCGCTATGCCACCGAGCACGCCGAACGTGTTGACGAGAGAACCGGCAATACCGGCTACCGCCGCACCCGTGATCTTGACAGCGTTCTTTTCCGTCTTTCCCGCTATGGCTTTGTAAACGAGAGCCGCGACTGTACCGGTGAGTATCCTCGGTACGAAGCAAATGACGAGCGTCCAGAGGCTTCCGCCGAAAACTATATCGTCGGTAAACGGGAATTTATATAAAGGCGTGAACGCGAGCGACATTACGCCGGGCGATACGAAAGACCAGTAAATAAAGCTGAAAAGCCCGGCGATAAAGCCGATAAGCGTGCCGCCCTTGACGCCGAGCAGGACGCCGGTGATACAAACGGGTATCATCGCAAGCGTTGCGACAAGCGGACCGAGCGGTATCGAGCCGAGAGGAGTAAAGCAAAATACGGCTTCTATCGCAATGATGATGGCGAAAAGCACAAGATAACGGATCTTCTTTTTGTCGACCTTTACCATAATAAACACTCCATTTCTACTTAATAATTAAATTCATTATACTAAAACAGACAAATTTTGTCAATATTGATTGTTTACAAAAAAGGTAAACGGTGGTATTATTAATATGTTTAACTTAACGGAAAGAAAAACGGTATGAATCTGCTTGTAGTTGTTGATTATCAAAATGATTACGTTAAAGGTTCTCTCGGTTTTTCCGGCGCGGAAAAGCTTGAAGTGCCTATAATGGAAAAGATACAGAAATACCTGATAGACGGCGACGAGGTGGTCTTTACGCTCGATACTCACGCGTCGAATTATCTCGACACGGAGGAGGGAAGAAACCTGCCTGTCCCGCATTGTATAAAGGATACGGAGGGACATAAGCTGTACGGAAACGTGGCGCGTATCTCAAAGTTCGCCTCCGCAATATTTGAAAAAGGCACCTTCGGCTGCGAGGCGTTATACGAATATATAATCGACGGTAAATATGAAACGATAGAGCTGTGCGGGCTTTTGTCCGACGTATGCATAATATCGAACGCGGTCATAGCAAAGACCGCAGCGCCTTACGCGCATATAATCGTCGACGCAAGATGTACCTTATGCGCCGACAGACAAAAAAATGAAAAAGCGCTTGACATACTGCAATCGCTCCACGTTGAGGTGACGGGCAGGGAAAGGATATGATATGACCGAGAGAAACTATACGCTTTTATGTGATTTTTACGAGCTGACGATGGGCAACGGCTATCTTCTGAACGGCAAAAAGGACAGGATATGTTATTTTGACGTGTTTTTCCGCCGCGTGCCGGACAACGGAGGTTACGCGATAGCCGCCGGGCTTGAGCAGGTGATAGAATACGTGAAAGACCTGCATTTCGACGCGTCGGATATTGAGTTTTTGCGCAGCAAAAAGATCTTCTCAGAGGAGTTTTTGGCGTATTTAAAGGATTTCAGATTTACGGGCGACATATGGGCGATCCCCGAGGGCACGCCGATATTCCCGCACGAACCGATTTTGACCGTACGCGCAAGGGCGGCGGAGGCTCAGCTCGTTGAGACGTTCATACTGTTATCCATAAACCATCAGTCGCTGATAGCGACGAAATCAAGCCGCATCGTACGTGCGGCTAAGGGAAGACCCGTATCGGAATTCGGCTCACGCAGAGCGCAGGGCGCGGACGGCGCGGTGCTCGGTGCGAGGGCCGCGTATATAGCCGGCGCCGCCGGAACAGCTTGCGCGTTGTCCGATAAGATATACGGCGTACCCGCGGGCGGAACGATGGCGCACTCTTGGGTGCAGATGTTCGATTCGGAATATGAGGCGTTCGATACGTACTGCAAAACGTACCCGAAAGCCGCGATACTGCTCGTCGATACGTATAACGTATTAAAAGAAGGCGTACCGGACGCGATAAAAGCGTTTGATAATAATTTCGGAAAAGACAGACGAGACGTAAATCTCGGTATCCGCATAGATTCGGGCGATATAGCGTACCTGTCCCGCCGCGCGCGTGAAATGCTTGATGAAGCCGGTTATCCGCACTGTAAGATAATAGCCTCGAACAGCCTTGACGAGTACACGATACGCGACCTTTTGAACCAGGGCGCGTGCATAGACGCATTCGGCGTGGGCGAACGCCTTATTACAAGCGAGAGCGAACCGATTTTCGGCGGCGTGTATAAGCTTGCCGCGATAGAGGACGAGCGCGGACGCATAATCCCGAAGATAAAGATCAGCGAAAACACGTCAAAGATAACAAACCCCGATTTCAAGACCGTTTACAGACTGTTCGACAGAAAGACGGGCAAGGCGCTGGCGGATCAGATATGTTTGTATAACGAGGAAATAGACGATACAAAGCCGCTTGAAATATTCGACCCCGATTACACGTGGAAGCGCAAGACGTTAAGCGATTTCAAGGCAGTGCGGCTTATGAAGCAGATATTCAGAGACGGGGAGCTCGTGTACGACCTGCCGTCGATAAATGAAATAAAAGACTATTGCGCCGAGCAGATGAAGACGCTCTGGGACGAGGTTACGAGATTTGAAAATCCGCACGACTACTACGTAGACCTGTCCGAAAAGCTCTGGAACATCAAAAAGGATCTGCTTGACAATAACGGTAAACAAAAGAAAGGCAATTAAATGAATTACGGATATTATAACGGCGAATATGCGCCGCTTGACGAACTTAAAGCCCCCGTGCTCGACCGCGCGTTTTACTTCGGCGACGGCGTATATGACGTGACGACTTACGTAAACGGCAGATATTTTGCAATGGACAGCCACTATGAGCGTTTTACAAACAGCTGCCGTCTGATAAACATAGAGCCTTTATGGTCAAAGGAAGAATTGACGGGTATATTTGACAAGCTCATTGAACTGACAAAGCCCGAAGGCGATGCGCTTATATATTTCCAGGCGTCCCGCGGAACGGCGCTGCGCGATCATAAGTATAACGACGATATAAAGCCGAATTTGTTTGCTTACGCAAAGCCCGTCGCCCGCGTCGATATGTCGGGCAAAGTAAAAATGATAACGGAGCCCGATATAAGATTTGAGATTTGCAATATCAAAACGCTTGACTTGCTGCCTAACGTCATGGCGGCGCAAAAGGCGTCAAAAGCCGGCTGCTACGAGGCGGCGCTGCACAGAAACGGCACCGTCACGGAGGGTTCGCATTCGTCCGTTATGATAATATCGGACGGCAAAGTCATTATCCCGCCGCTTACGAAATACATACTCCCGTCCGTCACGCGCAAATACGTGCTTAAAATATGCGAAGAGCTTGATCTGCCGCATGAGCTCCGCACGTTCACGGTCGATGAGATGATGAGCGCGGACGAGGTCATAGTCGGGTCCGCCTCCGCCATGTTCCGCCGCGTGTCTGAGATAGACGGCAAAGCCGTCGGCGGCAAAGCCGAAGCGCTGTTTACAAAGCTTGCAGAGGCATACAGAGATAAATACGAAAACGAATAAAATCATCGGGAGTGCCGCAAAA
Organism: uncultured Ruminococcus sp.; assembly: GCA_902797235.1. Taxonomy (GTDB): domain Bacteria; phylum Bacillota; class Clostridia; order Oscillospirales; family CAG-272; genus UBA1248. Next base: position 17,413 of record CADBSB010000113.1, read on the forward strand.
CACTCCCGATAATATTATTTCAAATCGTCAATTACAGTGATTTTTACTGCGCCGCCGTCGGTCAAAGCCTTGTTGTATTTCGTTATGAAAGACGACGGGCTTTTCTTTTTGAACATTTCGGAAAGCTTTATTTTCTGCGTCGGCGTATCGTCTTTTATTTCGATCACCTCGGGCGAATCATCGCACAGCCACGTTTCAATTATCTTTTTGAATACGTCCTCGTATCTGAAATAATAATCGTCTATCTCCCAGTTTGCAACGGACAGGAAAGCCGCGCCGCGCTGATACGATATAAGCCCTTGATTCAGATACGCTTCCTCCGATGCGTTATACTGTCGCGGTCCGTCGATTTCCTGCGCTATAAGCACGTGCTCGGGCAGGGAGGAGCGAACGTAGTCCATTGAGAAATTGTGGTCATACAAAGGTGCGTCGTCAAACCAGACGATGTCGGCGTTCTCGCACAGATCGGCAAAGCGGTACGTGCAGCGAAGATAAGTCGCCTCGTCGAAAACGGATCCGAGCTGTATAGTTATCTTGCTTTCCGGCGCGGCCTCTTTCTGCGCCGCGGCGAGCCTGTCAATAAAGTTTTTCAGCATCTCGTGTCTGAAATTGTACCACAAAGTCCCGAGCGCGTCAGACGAGCTGCAGGACGGGGCTTCGACCTCGTCAAAAGACGCGTATTTCTTTTTCGTCGCCTCGTTCAGTTTGTCTATGCTTCCGTACTTTTCGGACAACTCCGAACGGAATTTACTTACTGCGGCGTCCGAATAATCGTACTGTCCCGCGCACCAGTATTCCGTTTCACAATACTGCGTGAACGCCGGCAGATAAAACAGTATGTTTTTGCCGTACTTGCCGTCAAAATGTGATACTGCGTCCTTATAAAACGTGACAGCCTTTTCCGTCGCCGTATCTGACGCAAAGGATAGTGCAGCACGTTTGTAATTGACGTCGCCGACGCAAAGGTTGCCCTTATTGTCGCGCTGGATCTCGTCGTCGGACAGCATTTTATCGCCGTACCTTCGCGCAAAGTCAATAGAAACGGCGACGGGCAGACCTTTAACGTTTATAACGTAATCGAGCATTTCATCAAACGCGGAATAATCAATATTCCCGTTCTCATCCTGTATCAGATGCCACGGCATATGCACCTTTATAGCGTTGAAGCCGGTGTTCGCCGCGGTGTCGACGATGGATTTGAACTCGTTTATTTCACGCACTCTGAAATTCCATATCCTGAAAATAAAGTATCTTTTCATTTTCTCGTCCTGCTTTATCTCTTCCGTTTCGGTCTCCGTCTCAGTCTCGGTAACGGTGACCGCTTCCGCCGTTGTTTCGGTCTCTGTGTCTGTCGTTTCTTCAACCGGTAAAACGCAGCCTGATAAAACCGTCGTGATCAAACAAAACAGGGTAAGTAATGCTGTAAGCTTTTTCATACCGTTATTTTAAGCATTCCTCCGCGCGGAACGTTGAGGCGTCTTTCCTTGCCCGATACGCCCGTTTCCGTCACATTTCCGTACAGGTCGTATATCGTATAATTGAATTTATCGTCGGTCGACGAGACCATATAATCGTACGCCGTGTCGTTGAAAATATCTTCATTTTTGCCCGCCGGCGTGAAAAGCGGCTCGGCGTGAAGGACGGTTATCTTTTTCTCGTCCGTCTCCGCCGTCATTACCGTGTAATTCGATTCGGGATGATACGCGCGGAATTTGCCGTGCAGCAGTATCTCTCTGTTATCCGTCCAGTATTTTACGAATCTGCGCACCAAATCAAACTGTTCTTCCGGTATTTCTGTAAGTCTGACTGAGATCTGCGGAACGGAGAACAGTATGTTCAAAAGCTGCCTCTGACAGTTGAGCGTTGATTCGCATTTGCCCCATAAAAGCATATCGGAATGAATAGCCGTTCCGCCGTTCACGAGCCGCAGGGCGGTGATCCCGACACGGTTAGTTATCGGGTCCGCCGCACAGTCGCCCACGCGGAGCATATTGCAGCGATTGACGATAGAGGCGCCGATATAATTCTGTCTGAATTCAAACATAAAATCGGGATTTATGCCCGTCATCGTCGCGTAAATTTCATCCATCAAAAGAACCGCCGCGAGATCGAGCGTTTTAACGTCCATTTCGTCGTTAAAAGGCGGCAGATGTTCGACGTCCATGTTGAAAGCGTCTATAAAATCGAGCTTCAGTCCGTCTATACCGTAATCGTTCACGTAACGCAAAAGAATGTCAATAATGTGCTTGCGCATCGAGGGATAACGTATATCGAGCACGCCCGCGCCGAAAGGCTTGTTGTCAAACGCTATCTTATCCTTTAATCTGATATACTCGGGCGAATCAAATCCTACGAACGGAACGGCAAACCACATTAGAATTTTCACGTCAAAGCTGTGCAGCCTGTCGCAGAAGCCCTTGAAATCCGGGAATTTGTCTTTTGCTAAATTCCATTCACCGCATAACTGATACGAGCCGGTATTCTTGCCCTCGAACTGCCAGCCGTCGTCTAAAATAAACGTTTTAAAGCCGATTTTCGACGCGAGCTCAAGCTCCTTTTCAAGCAGGTACTGCTCCGGCTCCTGGTGGAAATTGTACCACGAGGAATAAAGCGGCAGCTCGGCGTTGTTCGGTACGGGAATCTGACCGTCCGGTAAAAACGAGCGCATCCATTCTCCCGCCTCGTATATCGCGTTGCAGTAGTCGACGGGTCTTCTGTCAACGCGCAGAAGAGCTCCTTCGCCCTGTGTTTCGACGGTGAAAATAATCTCGTCACGCTGATTCAAGTCGTCCACGGACACAGTAAGCGCGGAGCGCGAAAAAGTGTCGGACAGCGCAACGGTAACGCGGTTTACGCCTTCCGAATCCATTGTCGACAAAAGCGGTGAACCGCACTGATAAACGGAGGAAACGCCGTTCGGAAACCACCACTGCCTTATGCTGTGGTCGCGGCCGTTTAACGGTCCCCAGGTGGAGAAAACGCCGCGCAGCTCTTCTATCCACTTGTATTTTCCGGGGTACGTCAGCTTGTAATACTCTATACCGTCCGAAACGGATACCGGCTCAAGCTTTTCTTTTTTACCCAAATGTTCTATCATATCATACCTCGAATTTGAACACGAAATCGAGCCTGCCGAGAGGTGCGACGTCGCCGTTGTCGTAGAAATCCTCAACTTTTTCGTATTTCTTTATACTGTCCGCGGCTTTGAAGCATATCGTGTCTTTATCGGTAATGTACGATACGGGAAGCTCGTATGAGACGCCGCCGTCGGTGATCTCAAATATGATTTTGTTTACCGGTGTTCTATCGAATTTTTCGTTAAGAGAATAAAGAGTATCGCCGGATAAAACGAACTTTCCTTTTTCAGCCTCGGCGAAAACAACCATAAAGTCGCCCTCGCCCGATACCGGTTTATCCTTTGAGTGTACCGTGAATCTGACGTTTTCGCCGTTCTTTGTAACGGTCACGCCGGTTATCGTATTCCTGCCGGTGTTATTGACGTAGTGCGCGCCGTATCCGTCGCTGTCGCGATGCTTTGCGCCGTCAGTCGTCGACGGATAATAAGCCGCCTCGCCGTCCTTGTGTGCGGGAATTTTTGCAAAGCCCTTGTATTTTCTTACGTATGAGACAAGGAGCATAAAGTAGTTGTCAAAATATCCGCCGCGCATCATCTCCAGATCACGGCTGTATTCGCAGTTGCAGAGGTCGACGAATCTGATGGGACGCTC